>NZ_CP027792.1:0-348750 GCF_003013695.1 Pulveribacter suum
CCTACCCGGCAGACGCGGCCATCTCGCGGCACCTGGCGCATTTCTTGGCGCAGCACGCGGCCGATGGCGCCGACGCGCTGCCCGACACCGTGCTGCTCAACGGCGGCGTGTTCCACGCCCACGCCCTGGCCGAGCGGCTGGCCGGCCTGCTGTCGCGCTGGCGCGGCGCCCCGGTGGCCATGCTGCACAACCCGCACCCGGACTGGGCCGTGGCCCGCGGCGCGGCCGCCCATGCGCTGGCCCAGCAGCCAGCACATTCACAGCAAAAACAGGCTCCAGGCCATGCAGGACAAGGGCCAGCAGCTATTAAAAACGTAGTGCCACGCATCGGTGGCGGCGCGGCGCGCAGCTACTGGCTGGTGCTGCCTGGCGCGGCCGGCAGCCCGCCGCAGGCCCTGTGCCTGCTGCCGCGCGGCACCGAGGAAGGCGTGCGCCTGGTGCTGGCCGGACGGCGCTTTGCGCTGGCGCTGGGCCAGCCGGTACGCTTTGCCCTGGCCGCGCGCAGCCACGGCCAGGCGCAGGCCGGGCAGATCGTGCCGCTCGCGGGCGAGGGCTGGACCGAGCTGCCCCCGCTGGCCACGGTGCTGCCCGCCCCGCCCGGCCGTGCCAGCGCCCGCATCCAGGTGCAACTGCAGGCCCGCATGGGCGAGGTGGGCACGCTGGAGGTGCGCTGCGTGGCGCTGGACGACCCGGGCCAGTCGTGGCTGCTGCCCTTTGCCGTGCGCGGCGCGGCTGCCGCCGTAGAAGATGCTCACAAAACAATAGCTGCCGGCGCAGACCAGGCAAGCGCTGCAGGCCCCAATGACCCTGAAGGCGCAGACGCCCGCCTGCCCGAGGCCACCGCGCTGCTGGAGCGCATCTTCGGCAGCCAGGCCCAGGACGTGCCGCCGCGCGACGTGCGCCAGCTGCGCCAGTCGCTGCAAAAATTGCTCGGCCCGCGCGAAGCCTGGCCTCTGCCGCTGCTGCGCGCGCTGTTCGACGCGCTGCTGGCGCGCGCCCGGCGGCGCCGGCGCACGCCCGAGCACGAGCGTGCCTGGCTGAACCTGGCCGGCTGGTGCCTGCGCCCCGGCGTGGGCGCGCAGCTGGACGCCTGGCGCGTGGGCCAGGTCTGGCAGCTGTACCCCCAGGGCCTGGCCCATCCGCAAGACCCGGCCAACTGGACGGAATGGTGGGTCTTTTGGCGCCGCGTGGCCGCGGGGCTGGACGAGGCGCAGCAGATGCAGCTGCTGGAGGACGTGGCCGACCGCCTGCAGCAGGCCGTGCAGCGCAGCGGCAGCGCCCGCGCCCGCTGGGGCAGCTACGACGACATGCTGCGCCTGTTTGCCGCCATGGAGGCGGTGCCCTGGCAGCACCGCCGCGAGATGGGCCAGTGGATGCTCTCGCGCCTGGACAAGCCGGGCGAGCCGCAGCAGACCTGGTGGGCCATCGGCCGCCTGGCCGCGCGCACGGCGCTGGCGGCCAACGCCCACCGCGTCATGCCGCCGGAGGCGGCGCAAGAGTTTCTGGCCGCCACGCTGGCCCAGGACTGGCGCAAGAACGAGCACGCCATGTTCGCCGCCGTGCAGATCGCCCGCATGACGGGCGAGCGCACGCTGGACTTCGGGGACGACGTGCGCGCAAAGGTGCTGGACAAGCTGCAGGGCAGCGGCGCACCCGGGCGCTGGCTGGCCCAGGTGCGCGAGGTGGTGGAGCTGGACGAGCAGGACCGCCAGCGCAGCCTGGGCGACAGCCTGCCGCCGGGGCTGACGCTGCTGTGACCCGTCAGCCCCCCGGGCTCAACCAGCGCTTGATGGCGTCGCGGTAGCTCAGGTCGAAGCGGCCGTAGTGGTCCACGCCGGTGGGCACGGCGCAGCTGGAGCTGCCGCCCAGCAGCTGGCCCACCACGTAGCGGCGCTGGCCCAGGGTGACAAAGGCGGCCGAGCCGCTGCTGCCACCCTCCACCACGCCCGACCGCCAGTTCAGCGTCAGGTAGGTGCCGTCGGCCGCGTTGCTGCTGCTGCAAAAGCTGTCGCCGCAAACGCTGTAGCGCTGCAGCGTGCCCAGGCTGACCTTCTGCGGATCGCCGGCGGGGTGGTGCACGGCCGCCAGCTCCGTGCCCGGCTGCAGCAGGGCGCCGAAGTACGAGCCGGCATAGACGATCCCGGCCGGCGGCGGGTTGTTCAGGCGCAGGAAGGCCGTGTCGGTGCGCGCCGCCGCGTACAGCAGCGTGGCGCCGCCGCTCACGCGCTTGGCGGCCGGGTCCGTGCCGGCGCCGCCGCAGGTGGCGGCGCGCAGGAACCAGTCGGTGGTCAGCGTGGAGGCGACGGCCTGGCTGTCCACGCAGTGATTGGCGCTCAGGAAATACGGCGTGCCCGAGGAGGCAGCGTCGTTCATCAGCGTGCCGGTGCACAGGTAGGTCTTGCCGTCCTCGCGCACGAACAGCATGCGCGCCACGGAGCGGCTTTGCTCCAGGTATTCGGGGCGGCAGGCCAGGTCCACGTTGCAGCTGCCCGCCGCCTTGGGGAGCAGCGCGCCCTCGGCCTGCTCGGGCGACTGGGTGAAATGCGACAGGCGCGGCACGGACAGGCGCACGGCATCGGTGTCGGCGGCGCTGGCAACCTCGATCTCCAGCGTGGTTTCGCCGATGCCGAAGTCGGGGCTCCACCAGGTGCGGGCAGCGGCATCGTCGGCGCCGCCCTGGGCATTGCGCGCGGCCAGCTCCTGCAGCTGGCGGGCGCTGACCTGCACCACGTCGCCCTGCGGCGTGCCATAGGCGCGCAGCACGGCGCCCTCGGGCAGGGCCTGCACCAGCACGCCCAGGCGCACGCCGTGCGCGCCCTCGGCCGCAAAGCGCAGCGCCGCCACCTGCGTTCCCTGCAGGCCCGCCTGCCAGCGCAGCAGCCGCGCCGTGGCATCGGGCGTTGCGGTGTCGGCCACGCTGCGCGCCACGCCGATCTGCAGCGGCGTGCCCGGGGCGGCCGCGGCCGCCTTGGCGTGCGCCGGCGCAGCCAGCGGGCCCAGCGCCACGGTGCGCACGGCCAGCGCGCTGGCCGCTGCCGCCGCCACGCTGCGCTTGGCGGCCGGGGCTGCGCCGGGGTCGTAGGGCTCGATGCGATCGCCAGGCGGCACGGGGGCCGGTGCAGGTGCCGGTGCCGGTGCCGGTGCCGGGGCCGGGGCCGGTGCCGGTGCCGGTGCCGGGGCCGGGGCCGGTGCCGGTGCCGGTGCCGGGGCCGGGGCCGGGGCCGGTGCCGGTGCAGGGGCAGGGGCAGGGGCAGGCACCGGGCCGGGAGGCGGCCCGGGCGCAGGTTCGGGCCCGCCGCTGCCGCCACCGCAGGCGGCCAGGGCCAGCAGCAGTGACAGTGACGCCCAGCGGGCGCGTGCGTGCAGGATGGATGAAGGCATGAAGGTCCTCTCGGATGTTGCTCGGATGGGGTTCGGATGGAGTTCGGATGCGGGGAATCAGCGGGCCAGGGCCTTGAGCGCCAGCTTGATGCCCTCGCTCACGCCCACCTCGGGCGGCAGCGCCTTCAGCGCGGCGGCCGCTTCCTTGTCGTTGTAGCCCAGCGCCTGCAGCGCCTGCAGGATGTCGGCCTGGGCGTCGGTAGCGGCGTGGGCACGCGCGCCGATGTCAGCGCCCAGCTTGCCCTTGAGCTCCAGCAGCAGCCGCTCGGCCGTTTTCTTGCCGATGCCCGGCACCTTGACCAGGCGCGCGCCCTCTTGCAGGGAGACGGCCTGCGCCAGGTCCTGCACGCCCATGCCCGAGAGGATGGACAGCGCCGTGCGCGGCCCCACGCCGGCGACCTTGATCAGTTCGCGAAAGGCCTGGCGCTCGGGCAGCGTGGCAAAGCCGTAGAGCAGCTGCGCATCCTCGCGCACGATGAACTGCGTCAGCAGGCTGACCTGCTGGCCCAAGGCCGGCAGGTTGTAGAACGTGCTCATGGGCACCTGCACCTCGTAGCCCACGCCGTGGCAGTCCAGCAGCACCTCGGGGGGGTTCTTCTCCAGCAGCGTGCCGGTCAATTTGCCTATCATGGATGTCCTTTGCGCCCCCGCCGCACGCCCGCAGCGCGCGACGCAGGCCCGTCCCTACTGTGTCGAATCGAGCGGAATTATCAGCGTGATCCTGCGCCACACCTTCACACCCCACAACAACACGCGGCTGGCCCATCTGTGCGGCCCGGCGGACGCGCACCTGCGCACCATCGAGGCGGCGCTGCAGGTCAAGATCGCCCACCGCCACGAGCAGTTCAAGGTGGACGGCGCCAAGGCCCGGGCCACGCAGGCGCTGGAGCTGCTGCAGGCGCTGTACGAGATGGCCGAGCGGCCTATTCGCGACGAGCAGATCCAGCTGATGCTGGCCGGCGATGCCGAGCTGCAGGGCGCGGGCACCGACGCCCCCGCGCTTGCTACCCGCCGCGCCGACCTGCGCGCGCGCACCACCGGCCAGGGCCAGTACCTGGCCAACATCGCCACGCACGACATCACCTTCGGCATCGGACCCGCCGGCACCGGCAAGACCTACCTGGCCGTGGCCAGCGCCGTGGACGCGCTGGAGAGGAGCAGCGTGCAGCGCATCGTGCTGACCCGCCCGGCGGTGGAGGCCGGCGAGCGCCTGGGGTTTTTGCCCGGCGACCTGACGCAGAAGGTGGACCCCTACCTGCGCCCGCTGTACGACGCGCTGTACGACCTGATGGGCTACGAGAAGGTGCAAAAGGCCTTCGAGCGCAACGCGCTGGAGATCGCGCCGCTGGCCTTCATGCGCGGGCGCACGCTGAACAACGCCTTCATCATCCTGGACGAGGCGCAAAACACCACGCCCGAGCAGATGAAGATGTTCCTCACCCGCATCGGCTTCGCCTCGCGCGCCGTGGTGACCGGCGACGTCAGCCAGATCGACCTGCCCAAGGGCTCCTTGAGCGGGCTGATCGACGCCGAGCGCGTCTTGAAACGGGTGCAGGGGATTTCCTTCAACCGCTTCACCAGCGCCGACGTGGTGCGCCACCCGCTGGTGGCGCGCATCGTGGACGCCTATGACGCGCGCCAGGGGCGGCACGGCGACTGATTCACTATCAAAACAATAGCTGCCGGCGCTTGCCGCACAAGCCCTGGATGCCAAAAACACCTGAACCCATGGCGCTGAACCACCTGAGCCTGTCCCTGCAATTCGCGCCGGGCCCCGAGACCGCCGCCCACCGCACCGCCCTGCCCCGCCACCGGGTGGCGCGCTGGATCCGCCACGCCCTCGCCGTGGACGCCGAGATCACCGTGCGCATCGTCGGCAGCGAAGAAGGCCAGCGCCTGAACCGCGAATTCCGCCGCAAGGACTACGCCACCAACGTGCTGACCTTCGACTACCAGCAGCAGCCCCTGGCCATTGCCGACCTGGTGCTGTGCGCGCCGGTGGTCGAGCGCGAGGCGCGCGAGCAGAACAAGACGCTCGAGGAGCACTACGCCCACCTGCTGGTACACGGCGCGCTGCACGCCCAGGGCTGGGACCACGAGACCAGCGAGGACGACGCCCGCGAGATGGAAGCCTACGAGACGGCCATCCTGCAGGAGCTGGGCTTTGCCGACCCCTACGGCGGCTGAGCGCGCCGCCGCGTAAAAGCACTGCAACCCCGGGCAGGGCCAATGGCATGGCGGCCGCTGCCTAAGATCGGCGCACCAGACTTTTGTCTTCCCGTCGCCCCTTTGCCACTCCCATGTTCGACTTTGCCCTGCTCCTAGCCGCCGCCTTCGTGGCTGGCGCCCTCAACGCGGTAGCCGGCGGCGGCAGCTTTCTGACGCTGCCGGCGCTGGTCTTCACGGGCGTGCCGCCGGTGATTGCCAACGCCACCGGCACCGTGGCGCTGCTGCCCGGCTACGCGGCCGGCGCCTGGGGCTTTCGCGAGGACATGCAGGCACCGCCCGGCCTGTCGCTGCGCACCACGGTGGCGCTGTCGCTGGTCGGCGGCTCGGCCGGCGCGGCGCTGCTGCTGGTCACCTCGGACGCGGCCTTCAACAAGATCGTGCCCTGGCTGCTGCTGGTGGCCACGGCGCTGTTTGCCTTCGGCCCGCAGCTGCGCCAGTGGGCCGGCTCGGGCACGCGCGGCGGCGCCGCCTCGCCGCTCAAGGCCGGCCTGGGCATGCTGGCCGTGGCCATCTACGGCGGCTACTTCAACGGCGGCCTGGGCATCTTGCTGCTGGCGCTGTTCGGCCTGCTGGGGCAGACGCAGCTGAACGCCATGAACGGCATGAAGAACCTGGTCTCGGCCCTGCTCACCGCCATTGCGGTGGTGATCTACGCCGCGGGCGGCAAGGTGCTGTGGTACCAGGCGCTGGTCATGATGGTCGCCGCCACCGCCGGCGGCTACGGCGGCGCGCGCCTGGCCCGCAAGCTGCCCCCGGCCGTGCTGCGCTGGGGCATCGTGGCGACGGGACTGGTCATGACGGGGCTGTTTTTCTGGAAGCAGTAACAGCCTGGTTTTTGGGTATTTTTGGCTTCCAGCACTTGTCCAGCAAGCGCTGGCAGCTATTTATTTTGTAGCGCGACAACGGCCGGAGCCATGCGCAGCGGGATGGTCACCGGCCCATCGTTGATCAGGTGTACCTGCATGTCCGCCGCGAACTCGCCCGTCTGCACGTCCGGATGGGCGGCGCGCGCCTGGGTGACGAAATAGTCATACAGCTGGCGCCCCGGCTGCGGCGCGGCGGCCTGGGTGAAGCTGGGGCGGTTGCCGCCGCGGGTGTCGGCGGCCAGGGTGAACTGGCTGACGATGAGCAGGCCGCCGCCCACGTCCTGCACGCTGCGGTTCATCTTGCCGGCCTCGTCGCTGAAGATGCGCAGCTTGAGCAGTTTGGCCAGCAGCCGGTCGGCCTCGGCGGCGCTGTCGCCCTGCTCGGCGCACACCAGCACCAGCAGGCCGCGGCCGATGCGGCCGGTGACGCGGCCAGCCACCTCCACGCGCGCCTCGCTCACGCGCTGCAGCAAACTGATCACGGCCTGGCCTCCTCGCGGGGCTCGCGGCGCGCCGCCAGGGTTTCAAACAGCGTGGCGTGGTCCTGCGGCAGCAGCTCGATGGTGGCGCGCAGGCCGGGCACGGCGTGCAGCAGGGCCTGCTCGACGGCGCGGCGCTCGCGCGCGGCCTGGCCCAGTGTCCAGTCGTGCGGCAGGTGCAGGTGCACGTCCAGGTGGCTGCGCGCGCCGGCACGGCGGGTGACCAGGCTGTCAAACCGCACTGCGCCGCCACTGGCCGCGGCGTGCTGCTCCAGCACGGCCTGCACCCGCGCCAGCTGCTCGGGCGCCATGGCCTCGTCCATCAGGCCCTGCGAGGCGCTCCACAGCAGCCGCGCGCCCTCGCGCAGGATGTTCAGCGCCACGCCGATGGCCACCAGCGGGTCCAGCCACAGCCAGCCCGTGGCGCGCACGGCCAGCAGGCCGACGACCACGCCGATGGATGTCCACACGTCGGTCAGCAGGTGGCGCGCGTCGCCCTCCAGCGCCGCCGAGCGGTGCACGCGGGCGGCGCGCAGCATGACCCACGCCAGCGCGGCATTGCACGCGGTGCTGGCCAGGGCCAGCGCCACGCCCCAGCCCAGCGCTTCGACGGGCTGGGGGTGCAGCAGGCGCAGCCCCGCGGCCCAGAGGATGGCCACCGCCGCGCCCAGGATCAGGATGCCCTCGAAGCCGGAGGAGAAATACTCCGCCTTGTGGTGGCCGTAGGGGTGGCAGTCGTCGGCCGGGCGGCGCGCCACCGTCACCATGGCCAGGGCGAAGACGGCGCCGGCCAGGTTCACGAAGGATTCCAGCGCGTCCGACAACAGGCCTACCGAGCCGCTGACCCACCAGGCCAGCATCTTGAGCACGATGGTCAGCAGCGCCACCGCCACCGAGGCGCGCAGCAGGTTGGTCGGCGTCATCCAGCGGGGCAGCGAAGGGGCAGCGACAGACATGGCGGGCATTATCCTTGCTTGCCCTGGCGCAATCGCGTGCGCCTGCAGTAGGCTATAAGCGCGCAAAGCGCCCCCCTTGTTCATGCACGCTCCTGCCACCTCTCCCGCTCCGCTGACAGATTCCCTGGTCCCGCCAAGCCGGGTGCGCACCAGTGACCCGCTGCTGCGCCTGCTGGCCGATGCCGTGCCGGTGATGCTGGCGTATTTCGACGCTCCGGAGATGCGCTGCGTGTTCGCCAACCAGCGCTATGCGGACTTCGCCGGCCTGGGCACCGACAGCATCATCGGCCGCACCGTGCGCGAGGTGATCGGCGAGGCCGCCTGGCTGGTCATCCTGCCGCACGTGCAGCGGGCCCTGGGCGGATATACGGCCTACTACACGCGCGACCATGTCCACCCCGACGGCCAGGTGCGCTCGCTGGAGACCAGCCTGGTGCCCCATCTGGTCGAGCAGCGCCCCGGCGAGCCCCCGGCCATGGTGGGCGCCTTCGTGCTGATCAACGACATCACCCACCACCGCCGCGCCGAGCGCTCGGTGCGCGAGAGCGACGAGCGCATGCGCAAGTTCGCCTCCGCCACCGAGGAGGGCATCGCCTTTCATGCCGACGGCACCATCGTGGATTGCAACGAGGCACTGCAGCGCCTGACGGGCTTTGAGCGCGCCGAACTGGTGGGCCGGCCCATCATCGACTTCGCCCTGCCCGACTACCACGCCCGGGTGCGCGACTATGTGCAAAGCGGGCGCGAGGACACCTACGAGGTTGCCGTGCGGCACAAGCGCGGGCACGTGGTGCAGTTCGAGGTGGTGGGCAAGACCATGCCGCAGGTGGCCGGCGGCTACCGCGTGGTGGTGGTGCGCGACATCACCACGCGCAAGCAGGCGCAGGAGCGCGCCGAATTCCTGGCGCTGCACGACGCCCTCACCCTGCTGCCCAACCGCCGCCACCTCATGCAGCACCTGGGCCGCACGCTGGTCGAGGCGCAGGCAGCGCGCCAGCAGGTGGCGCTGCTGTTCATCGACCTGGACCACTTCAAGACCGTCAACGAGTCGCTGGGCCATGAGGCCGGCGACCTGCTGCTGTGCGAGGTGGCGCACCGGCTGCTGGCAGCCGGCCCCAGCAGCCCGTTCGCCGCCCGCGTGGGAGGCGACCAGTTCGTGGTCGTGCTGGACGGCCTGGACAGCAGCCTGCAGGCCGGCGCCGCCGCAGAGGCCCTGCTGGCACGCATGCGCGCGCCGTGCGCCATCAGCGGCACGCCGCTGTCGGTCTCTCCCTCCATCGGCATCAGCGTGTGCCCGCAGGACGGCTGCGGCGCCGACGAGCTGCTGCACCGCGCCGCCACGGCCATGCACCACGCCAAGGACAGCGGCCGCGGCATGCATGTGTTCTACGCCCCGGGCATGGAAGGCCAGCCGGCCGCCCTGCTGCGCCAGGAGCACCTGCTGCGCGAGGCCGTGCTGCGCCAGAGCTTCGTGCTGCACTACCAGCCGCAGGTGAAGGTGGAGGGCGGCCAGCTGCACGGCTTTGAGGCGCTGGTGCGCTGGCAGCATCCCGGCCAGGGCCTGGTGGGGCCTGACGAATTCGTGGCCCTGGCCGAGTCGCGCGGGCTCATCACGCCGATCGGCCGCTGGGTGCTGCGCGAGGCCTGCCGCCAGCTCAAGGCCTGGCACGACGCCGGCCTGCCGCGCGTGCCGGTCGCCGTGAATCTCTCGGCCATCGAGTTCCGCCAGCGCGACGTGGTGGCCGACATCGCCCGCGTGCTGCACGAGTGCGACCTGCCGGCGCAGTACCTGGAGGTGGAGATCACCGAATCGGCCCTGATGCAGCAGGTGGAGCAGACGCGCGAGACGCTGGACGGCCTGCAGGCGCTGGGCGTGGCCGTGGCGGTGGACGACTTCGGCACCGGCTATTCGTCGCTGGCCTACCTCAAGCGCTACCCGCTCAACAAGATCAAGGTGGACCGCTCCTTCGTCGCCGACACGCCGGGCGACAGCGACGACGTGGCCATCGTCACCGCCGTGGTGCAGCTGGCACGCAGTCTGCAACTGCAGTCCGTGGCCGAGGGCGTGGAGACGCCCGAGCAGCTGGCCCTGCTGCGCCGCCTGGGCTGCGACCTGGCCCAGGGCTACGGCATCGCCCGGCCCATGGACGCCACGCAGGCCGAGCAATGGCTGCGCGCCCTGCCCGGCTGAAACGGCCACGCCGGCTGTGGAAAATGGCGCCATGGCCCATCTACCCGACCTCCCCGAACCCACCCTGCACAGCGACCCGGCCCAGGCCCTGGCGCGGGTGCAGGAGCTGTACCAGCACCAGATCGATCACCTGCGCGGCGCCATGCGCGACTTCGTGGCCGGCAGCATCCCGGACGGCCCGGTGCGCGCCTTCTACCCCTACGTGCGGCTGCAGACCAGCACCGTGGCGCGCGCGCCCACCCACCTGGCCTACGGCTTCGTGGAAGGCCCGGGGCGCTACGAGACCACGCTGACCCGACCCGACCTGTTCGCCACCTACTACCTGGAGCAGCTGCGCCTGCTGCGCGCCAGCCACGGCGTGGAGCTGGAGGTGGGCCTGAGCAGCCAGCCCATCCCCGTCCATTTCTCGTTCGCCGAGCACGACCACATCGAGGGCACGCTCAGCCCCGAGCGGCGCCTGCTGATGCGCGACGTGTTCGACCTGCCCGACCTGAAGGCCATGGACGACGGCATCGCCAACGGCACCTGGCAGCAGCGCCCGGGCGAGCCGCAGCCGCTGTCGCTGTTCACCGGCCCGCGCGTGGATTATTCGCTGCACCGCCTGCGCCACTACACCGGCACACAGCCGGAGTGGTTCCAGAACTTCGTGCTGTTCACCAACTACCAGTTCTACATCGACGAGTTCGTGCGCCTGGGCCGCGCCGAGATGGCCCGGCCGGACAGCGAGTACGTCGCCTTCATCGAGCCCGGCAACGTGGTCACCCGCCGCACCGGCTTAGCCCCCGAGGCCGGCGACGAGCTGGGCCTGGCGCCGCCGCGCCTGCCGCAGATGCCCGCCTACCATCTCGTGCGGGACGACAAGAGCGGCATCACCATGGTCAACATCGGCGTGGGCCCGAGCAACGCCAAGACCATCACCGACCACATCGCCGTGCTGCGCCCGCACGCCTGGATGATGCTGGGCCACTGCGCCGGCCTGCGCCACAGCCAGCAGCTGGGCGACTACGTGCTGGCCCACGCCTACGTGCGCGAGGACCACGTGCTGGACGAGGAGCTGCCGCTGTGGGTGCCGATTCCTGCGCTGGCGGAGATCCAGGTCGCGCTGCAGCAGGCCGTGGCCGAGATCACGCAGATGCCGCAGGACCAGCTCAAGCGCATCATGCGCACCGGCACGGTGGCCAGCACCGACAACCGCAACTGGGAGCTGCTGCCCGACAACCTGCCCCAGCGGCGCTTTTCCCAAAGCCGCGCCGTGGCGCTGGACATGGAGAGCGCAACCATCGCCGCCAACGGCTTTCGCTTTCGCGTGCCCTACGGCACCTTGCTGTGCGTGAGCGACAAGCCGCTGCACGGCGAGATCAAGCTGCCCGGCATGGCCAACCACTTCTACCGCGAGCGCGTGGACCAGCACCTGCGCATCGGCATGCGCGCCGTGGACATCCTGCGCGAAGGCGGCGTGCAGCGACTGCACAGCCGCAAGCTGCGCAGCTTTGCCGAGGTGGCGTTTCAGTAAAGCCGCAGGAACATGCCGAACATGGCACTGGACCTGCCGTCTTTGCTGATCGCGGCGGCTGTCAACCTCTTCGCGCTTTCGGCGGCACTGCCCGCCATCATGGGCCGCGACCTGAGCCCGGCTGCGCGCAGCGCCCAGCGCAGCGTGCTGCTGCAGGCTGCAGCCTGGGCCAGCGTGCTGGGCGCCGCCGCAGCTGCAGACGCGGGTCGCCCGCAGCTGGACCACCTGCTGTCCACCATGTCCGTCGCCTGCAGTGCGCTGTCGCTGTGGCAGCTGCACCGTGCACTGGGCGGCTGGCTTGGCCCGCGCCTGGGCCGCCTCCTGGTGCCGGTGCTGGCGCTGCTCATCCCGCTGGGCTACACACTGGGCTTTGGACACTATGCATTTCGTGTGGGCTGGTCCAATCTCCTGCTGGCCGTCCTGGCGCTGCTGGTTGCCGCCTCGACCCTGCGGCCCGCCAGGCCCGCATCGTCGTGCTGGCGCCTGCTGTTGCTGGGCTGCCTGGCCGTCATGGCGTGCTTCACGGCCGCGCGCGGCGTGCTGGGCGCCTTTACCGACCTGTATCCCAGCTTTCGCACACCCCACCCCGTGAATCTGGCGGCGGCACTGGCGCTCAACCTGTGCACCGTGCTCGGCGTCGTCGCACTGCTTACGGCCTGGCGTGAAGAGGCCGAGCAGCGCTTGCAGGCGCTGGCGCTGACCGATGGCCTGACCGGCCTGCTGAACCGGCGCGGCTTCGACCAAGGCTGCGCCGCGCTGCACGCACAGGCCCGGCGCTACGGCTGGCCGCTGACCGCGTTGATGCTGGACCTGGACGATTTCAAGCCCATCAACGATCGCCATGGCCATGAAGCGGGTGACCGCGCACTGCAGTTGTTCGCCCAGGTGCTGCGCCAGCAGACCCGTGAAGGAGACATCCTGGGACGCCTGGGCGGCGACGAGTTCGCCGTGCTGCTGGCGCATGACGACGCACGCGGCGTCCAGGCACTGATCACGCGCCTGGATGCGCAATTGCAGACGCAGGCGCTGCTGGGGCTCCCGGAACTGGTCCTGCACTTCAGCGCTGGCACCGCCACGCTGCAACCAGGCGACGGGACTCCCGGCGCCCTCCTGGCGCGCGCCGATGCGGCGCTGTACGCGGCCAAGGCCGCACGGCCTGCCGCTGTCCGCCGTTCCGCGCCAACGCCGCTGCACGTGCCTGAATGACCCGCCCCCTGCCCGGAGCCAAGCGCGCGCTGGCTGGCTTCACGCCAGGGCTGACTGACGGATCATCTCCGCCGCCCGTTCGGCGATCATCACCGTGGGCGCGTTGGTGTTGCCGCTGACGATGCGCGGCATGACGGACGCATCGACCACGCGCAGGCCCTGCACGCCGCGCACACGCAGCTGGCTGTCCACCACGTCACGGGGCCCCGCGCCCATGCGGCAGCTGCCCACGGGGTGGTAGATGGTGTCGGCGCGGCGGCGGATGAACTGGGCGATCTGCTCGTCGCTGTGCGCGCCGGCTGAATCCGCCAGCTCGCGCGCGCCGTGACGCGCCAGGGGCGGCTGCGCCAGGAGGGTGCGCGTCAGGCGCACGCCGCGCACCAGGCGCGCCAGGTCGTCACCGTCGCTCAGGAAGGCCGGGTCCACCAGCGGCGCGGCGCGCGCATCGGCGCTGGCCAGGCGCACGCTGCCGCGGCTCTTGGGCTGCAGCAGGCACACGTGGCACGAGTAGCCGTGCCCCCAGCTGGCCGTGCGGCCGTGGTTCACCAACTTGCCGATCACGAAGTGCAGCTGCAGGTCGGGCACCGCCTCGCCGGGCTGGCTCTTGAGGAAGGCGCCGGCCTCGGCGAAGTTGGTGGTCAGCATGCCCGTGCGCCGGCGGCGCCACTCGCTTAACCCCGCCAGCAGCCGGCGCGCGCCGCCAGCCGACAGGCCGAACAGGTCGGGCAGCTGCGGCGCGTTCAGCACCAGCACCACGTCCGGGTGGTCATGCAGCTGCTCGCCCACGCCGGGCAGGTTGTGCACCACGGCGATGCCGTGCCGCTGCAGCTCCTCGGCCGGCCCCACGCCCGAGAGCTTGAGCAGCTGCGGCGACAGCAGCGCGCCGGCCGACAGCAGCACCTCGCGCGTGGCGCGCACGGTGTGCTGTTGCCCGCCATGCTCGTACTCCACGCCCACCGCGCGGCGGCCCTCGCCGAAGACGATGCGCGTGGCGTGCGCGCCGGTGATCACGTGCAAATTGGGCCGCGCCAGGTGCGGCGTGAGATAGCCCTTGGCCACGCTGAAGCGCTCGCCGCCCTGGTGCGTGACCTGGTACAGCCCCACGCCCTCCAGCTGCGCGCCATTGAAGTCGTCGTTGCGTGCATGGCCGGCCTGCACGCCGGCCTCGACGAAGTCGCGGCTGATGCGGTGCGGCGAGAGCAGGTCGGCCACGTTGAGCGGCCCGCCCGTGCCGTGCAGGCTGCTGGCGCCGCGCTCGTTGTTTTCTGCGCGCAGGAAATAGGGCAGCACGCCGGCCCAGCCCCAGCCGGGGTTGCCTTGCGCTTCCCAGTGGTCGTAGTCGCTGGGGTGGCCGCGGGCATAGATCATCGCGTTGACCGAGCTGGAGCCGCCCAGCACCTTGCCGCGCGGCTGGTAGCCGCGGCGCCCGCCCAGGCCTGCCTGCGGCGTGGTCTTGATGCGCCAGTTGTGCGCACCCGTGGCCGCCAGCGCGGCCAGGCCGCCGGGGCAGTGGATGAGGGCGCTGGTGTCGCGGCTGCCCGCTTCCAGCAGGCACACGCGCACGGCAGGGTCTTCGCTCAGGCGGCCGGCCAGCACGCAGCCGGCCGAGCCGCCGCCGATCACGATGTAGTCGAACATGGGGTGTCTCCTGTCGGTGCCCGTTGTCTCGCCTGCGCGCGCCGGTGCCGGCAGCCGATACGATCACGGGTTTGTTTCATTTCCCTTGCACGAGGATTCTTTATATGACGATTTCAACCGTGGGCATCATTGGAGCAGGCACCATGGGCAACGGCATCGCGCAGGCCTGTGCCGTAGTGGGCATCGACGTGGTGATGGTGGATGTCTCGGCCGCTGCCGTGCAAAAGGGCGTGGCCACCGTGGCCGGCAGCCTGGACCGCCTCATCAAGAAGGACAAGATGAGCGCCGCCGACAAGGACGCCGCTCTCGCGCGCATCAAGACTTCGACCAGCTACGACGACCTGAAGGCCGCGCAGATCGTGATCGAGGCCGCCACCGAGAACTACGAGCTCAAGCTGAAGATCTTGAAGCAGGTGGACGCGCTCGTGGCGCCCGAAGTGATCATCGCCTCCAACACCTCGTCGATCTCGATCACCCAGCTGGCCGCCGCCACCAGCCGCGCCGACAAGTTCATCGGCATGCACTTCTTCAACCCCGTGCCCCTGATGGCGCTGGTGGAGATCATCCGGGGGCTGCAGACGTCTGACGCCACGCACGACGCCGTGAAGGCGCTGTCCGAGCGCCTGGGCAAGAGCCCCATCACGGTGAAGAACGCGCCCGGCTTCGTGGTCAACCGCATCCTGGTGCCGATGATCAACGAGGCCTTCTTCGTGCTGGCTGAAGGGCTGGCGACGCCCGAGGATATCGACGCCGGCATGAAGCTGGGCTGCAACCAGCCCATCGGCCCGCTGGCGCTGGCCGACATGATCGGCCTGGATGTGTGCCTGGCCGTGATGGACGTGTACCTGACCGAGTTCGGCGACAGCAAGTACCGCCCCTGCCCGCTGCTCAAGGAGTACGTGGCCGCCGGCCGCCTGGGGCGCAAGACGGGCCGGGGCGTGTATGCCTACTGACACCCCCCTGAGCCGCTAGCGCGGCTTCCCCCCGCTCTCGCAACGCTGCGCGTTGCGGGCAGGGGGACGACGCCACTGGACCGGCGAAGCCGGATCCACGGCGTCTGATGGCTTGAGGCGCGCCAGTTTTTTACGTAGCGATCAGGCCGCGACCTGTAGGAGGACGATTTCCATGCCTCAGAAAAACCCCTTCAAGCACGCCCTGGCCGCCGGCCAGGCGCAGATCGGGCTGTGGTGCACGCTGGCCTCGCCCTACGCGGCGGAGCTGGTCGCCGGCTCGGGCTTTGACTGGCTGCTGCTGGACATGGAGCACACGCCTGCCGACGTGCCGCTGGTGCTGCAGCAGCTGCAGGCCGTCGCGGCCGAGCCGCTGGGGCGCCCGCACCCGGTGGTGCGCGCGGCGTGGAACGACCCGGTGCTGATCAAGCGCATCCTGGACATCGGCGCGCAGACGCTGCTGCTGCCCTTTGTGCAGAACGCGCAAGAAGCGTGCGCCGCCGTGGCTGCCATGCGCTATGCCCCGCGCGGCCTGCGGGGCATGGGCGGCACCATGCGCGCCTCGCACTACGGGCGCGATACCAACTACGTGCAGGACGCCGAGAGTGAGCTGTGCCTGCTGGTGCAGGTGGAGACCGCCGAGGCGCTGACCCACATCGAGGCCATCGCCGCCGTCGAGGGCGTGGATGGCATCTTCATCGGCCCGGCCGATCTCTCGGCCAGCATGGGCTACCCCGGCAACGCCGGCCACCCGGCAGTGCGCGCCGCCATCGACGACGCCATCCGCCGCATCCGCGCCACCGGCAAGGCGCCCGGCATCCTGATGGTGGACGAGGCCCGCGCGCGCGAGTGCCTGGCCCTGGGCGCGCAGTTCGTCGCCGTGGGCATGGACATGATGCTGCTGCGCGACGCCGCCGACGGCCTGGCCGCCGCCTTCCGCCCGGGTGCACGGGGAGCGGTGCGGACCACGTACTGACCCGCCGCACGCGCTTGACTACCACGCCCCGGCCTGCCCGGGGTGTTTTGTTTTTCATGCCAAATCGGCCTCAAACGCTTAACCAGTATGCGGTAGCAGCTCCTTTTTCAGGAGCAAAAGGCCCCCGGCCTATAGCGGATCATCGCATTTGAATTGCACACAATTTAATTGCTCGTCATAATCACCCCATGGCCCCACGCCCCCGCCCTCTTCCATCGCCCGCCGAGCTGCTGCGCCTGGACCACCAGGTCTGCTTCGCGCTGTATTCCGCCTCGCTGGCCATGACGAAGCTGTACACGCCGCTGCTGGACGCGCTGGGCCTGACCTACCCGCAATACGTGGCCCTGCTGGCGCTGTGGGAGCGCGACGGCCTCACCGTCTCCGAGCTGGGCGAGCGGCTGTTCCTGGACTCCGGCACGCTCACGCCGCTGCTCAAGCGGCTGCAGGCCGCCGGCCTGGTGGCCCGCCAGCGCGACCCGCAGGACGAGCGCCGCGTGCGCATCACGCTCACGCCGCAGGGCCAGGCGCTGCGCCAGCGCGCCGAGGGCATTCCGCGCTGCGTGATGGAGCGCAGCCAGTGCGATGTCTCCGAGCTGCAGGCGCTCACGCGCCAGCTCACCACCCTGCGCGACCGCCTGGCCGCGCGCTGACCTTCCCCTCCGTTTCTGAAAGGAACACACCATGGCCTCCCTGGACAAAGTCCTGTACACCGCCCGCGCCCACACCACCGGCGGACGCGACGGCGCCTCGCGCACCGACGACGGGCGCCTGGACGTGAAACTGTCTGCCCCCGGCGGCAGCGGCGCCGGCACCAACCCCGAGCAGCTCTTCGCCGCCGGCTACTCGGCCTGCTTCATCGGCGCCCTGAAGGCCGTCGGCCCGAAGCTGGGCATTGCCGCGCCGCAGGACGTGGCGGTGGACGCCGAGGTGGACCTGGGCCCCATCCCCAACGCCTACGGCATCGCCGTGCGCCTGCACATCAGCCTGCCGGGGCTGGAGCGCGAACAGGCGCAAAAGCTGGTGGACGCGGCCCACCAGGTCTGCCCCTACTCCAACGCCACGCGCGGCAACGTTGACGTGACGCTGGCGCTGGCCTGATCCGCCTGTCCGCACGGTGCAAGGCCCCGGTTCGCCGGGGCCTTGCGCGTTTTCCCTAGGCCGCGCCGCGGCCCGTTGCAAGCCAGCGCTCAGTTTCAGCCGCCATCATGCAGGGCTGCTCCGCACGCCGCCTGCCCGCCCGCCCGACCGCCCGTCATGAAGCTCGCCCTGCTGTCCGACCTCCACGCCAACGTCCCCGCCTTCGACGCCTGCCTGGCCCATGCCCGGGCCCAGGGCGCCCACCAGATCGCCCTGCTGGGCGACCTGGTGGGCTATGGCGCAGACCCGGGCGCGCTGCTCGAGCGCGCCATGGCGCTGGTGGCCCAGGGTGCGCTGGCCGTGCGCGGCAACCATGATGAAGCCGTGCTGCACCCGCCCGCCCAGGCGCACAACCTGGGCGAGCAAAGCACGCAGTGGACCGCCCCGCGCCTGACCGACGCGCAGCGTGCCTTCCTGGCCGGCCTGCCGCTGACGGCCCGCGCCGGCATGGACGTGCTGCTGGTGCACGCCAGCGCCGATGCGCCCGAGCGCTGGCACTACGTGACCGACAGCGCCGCCGCCGAGCGCAGCATGGCCGCCGCCACCCGGGTGGACCCGGCCATCCGCTACGTCTTCAGCGGCCACGTGCACGAGCAGGCGCTGTACTTCCTCACGCCCACCGCCAAGCTGATGCGCTTTGCGCCGCAGCCGGGCGTGCCCGTGCCCGTGCCGCCGCACCGCCAGTGGCTGGCGCTGGTGGGCTCGTGCGGACAGCCGCGCGACGGCGACCCCCGGTCCATGTACGCGCTGTTCGACGCCCAGGCCGCCACCATCACGTTCCACCGCGTGGCCTACGACCACCTGGCTGCTGCCGCCGCCGTGCGCGCGGCCGGCCTGCCCGAATTCTTCGCCGAGCGGCTGGAGCGCGGGCGCTAGCCGGCCCCTGCCATGAAGCTGCTGGCACCCGGCACCGAGATCGACGGCTTCGTGGTGCATGAGTGCATCCACTCCGGTGGCATGGCGCACATCTACCGCGTGGGATACGCCAACGCGGCGCGTGACCCGGGCTTTGCCCTGGCCATGAAGATCCCGCGCATGACGGTGCGCGACGGGGCGGAGAACATCGTCAGCTTCGAAGTCGAGCTGACCATCCTGCCGGCTCTGTCGGGCGCCCATGTGCCGCGCTTCGTGGCCGCGGGCGACCTGGTGCGGCTGCCCTACCTGGTGATGGAATACATCGAAGGCCAGACGCTGGCCCACTGGCATGAAGCCCATGCCGGCCCTGGCGGCGCGGTGGCCGACACGGCCGCCATCGCCCGCATCGGCAGCGCCCTGGCCATTGCCGCGCACAGCCTGCACGAGCAAAACGTCTGCCACCTGGACCTCAAACCCGCCAACGTGCTGCTGCGCGAGGGCGGCAGCGTGGCGCTGCTGGACTTCGGCCTGTCCTGCCACGCCCACTACCCCGACCTGCTGGCCGAGGAGATGAGAAAAGCCGTGGGCTCGCCCGCCTGGATCGCCCCCGAGCAGGTGGTGGGCGTGCGCGGCGACCTGCGCAGCGACATCTTCGCCATCGGCGTCATGCTGTACGAGCTGGCCACCGGCGAGCTGCCGTTTGGCGCACCCACCACCCAGGGCGGCCTGCGCCAGCGCCTGTGGATGACGCCCCAGCCCCCGCGCGCGCACCGCCCGGAGCTGCCCGAGTGGCTGCAGGAGATCCTCCTGCGCTGCCTGGAGCCCGTGGCCGCAGAGCGCTACCCTTCGGCCGCGCAGCTGGCCTTCGACCTGGCCAACCCGCATCAGGTGGCCATCACCGAGCGCGGGCGGCGCATGCGCGGGCCGGGCCTGCGCCGGCACTTCAGGCGCTGGATCCGCGCCGCCGGCATGCACTACCAGCCCAGCCCGCTGCCGCACGACCAGATCGAGCGCTCGCCCATCGTCATGGTGGCCGTGCCGCACGAGGATGTGAGCGACGCCACGCTGTACTCGCTGCGCGAGGCGGTGGCGCGCTCGCTGGGCATACGGCCCGGCGCGCGGCTGGCCTGCGTGACGGTCATCAAGCCGTCAGCGGCCAGCAGCTCCGACAGCGCCCGCAGCGAGACCACGCTGCACCGCACGCACCTGGCGCGCCTCAAGCAATGGGCGGCCGGCCTGGCTCTGGACGGGCACAGCGCCAGCTACCACGTGCTGGAGGCCGGCGATGTGGTCCAGGCCCTGGTGCGCTACGCCGAGGGCAACCGCGTGGGCATGATGATCCTGGGCGCGGCCACGCACGGGCTGCAGCTGCAGCGCTTCATCGACACCGTGCCCGTGCGCGTGGCACGCGACGCGCCCTGCACCGTCATCCTGGTCAAGCAGCAGCTGCCGTTCGAGCAGCTTCATTCGGACGGGGCGGGCTGAGCGGCATTGGCCGGCGCCGCTGCGCCAGGGCCGGCGTCGGCGTCTGCGGTGTCTGCAGCGGCTTCTTCGACTTCTTCGGCCGCGCTCGCTGCCCGGGCGGCTGCGTCCTCGCCGTCTGGCGCGTCGCCCTGCTCGGGCGGGCGCGGCTGCGGCGCGATGGGCTGCAGCTGCTCGTCGGCCAGGCCCACCAGCAGCGCACGGCCGCCGGGCAGCACGCGAAATTCGCCAAAGCGCGCCTGCGCCAGGCTGCCGCCCTGGCCCTCGGGGAAGAAAAAGGCATCGGTCACCAACGTCCACGCTCCCTTCAGGCGCCTGAGCGGCAGCAGCACCTCGCCCGGCGCCAGGTCTGCCTGCGGGCCGGCCAGGCGCTGCACGCTGGCCACGCCGCGCCCGTCCAGGCGGGCCACCACCCAGGCGCTGGCGCGCCGGCCGGCGGCGGCGTCTTCCTCCTGCAGCTGGCTGCGCACCGGGCCCAGGCTGAAGTCCAGCGCCATGTAGTCGCCCTGCATCAGCGAGCGCGGATCGCGCGGCGCCAGGGCCACGTAGATCTTGTGGCCCTGCAGCACCACCTCCTCCTTGTGCAGCGCGTCGCGGTGCACCAGCCCCAGCGCCAGTGCGCCGCCCGCGGCGATCAGGGCCGGCGCCAGCCAGCGTCGCGCGGGCGTGCCCGGCTGCCCTGCAGCCGGCGAGGCCGGGCCGCCGGCAGCCCGCCGCCCGGGCCGCCCGCCCAGGGCCAGCAGCGCCAGCGCCAGCGCCGCGCCGCTGGCCGCCAGCAGCAGCGCCTTGTCCGTCAGGGGCCACTGCAGTGCGTAATAGAACTGCGACAGCTGCAACAGCATCAGCACCAGGACCAGCACCAGCAGGCGCCGCCGCCCGGTGCCCAGGGCCACCGAGCCCACCAGCGCTGCCACGCCCACATGGGGCATGACCCAGCAGGCCAGCAGCGCCAGGGCATAGACCAGTGCCAGCGCGGGCCGGGCGGCGCGCACGCCGGCGTTCTCGCGCCAGTGCCAGGCAAGCAGCCACAGCCCGCCGGCCAGTACCAGCGCCATCTGCACCGCCACCGTCCAGTGAAACGCAAACAGGCGGGCCGTACCGGCGTCAGCAGCGTCGGCCGAACCCATCATGGGCACGCTGGCCAGCCACAGCCACCGCTGCGCCTGCGCCACCAGGGGCGCCAGCAGCAGGGCCACGCCCACCCCGTCGGCCAGGGCGCTGGCCCGGGGCGCCCAGGTCCGCGGCGCCCCGCGCACGGACAGCACGCACCAGCCGGCCCAGGCCAGCGCCAGCAGCCACAGGTTGGGCTGCGCCGGGAAGGCCCCCAGCCCCCATGGCAAGAGCTCGGCCCCCTCATGGCCGGCCGGCCACAGATCCAGCAGCAAGAAGGTGCCCGCCGCCAGCAGGCCCAGCAGGCGCTGCACCCAGCGCACGGGCACGCTCCAGGCGACGGCCAGCTGCAGCGCCAGCAGGCCCAGCAGCAGCCCGATGCGCAGCGCCGGGGAGGCGGCCCCCTCCAGGCCCCAGCCCACCAGCCACAGCGCCTGCCCGCACAGCAGCAGGCTCACGGCCAGCTGCTGGGCAAACATGCCGCCGCCCGCGCGCAGCGTCCATACCGCCCCGCCCGACAGCAGCAAGGCCACGACCACCGAGCCCGGCGGCGTGAACAGGTCGCTGCCCGACACCAGGGCCAGCAGCAGCAGGCCCAGCAGCGACACCAGCAGCGCGCCGATGAAACCCAGTGCCGAGACCACCCAGCTGGCGTCGCTGCCCTGCTGCCCGGCGCCGCTGGCCTGCGGCGGCAGCAGGCCCTGGGCCTGCGCGGCCCGCACCAGTTCGTGTTGCGCCTTCATGCGCCCTCCTCCTGGCGCTGCAGGCGGTACAGCCAGGCGCCCGACGCGCCCAGGGCGGCGGCCGCCAGCAGGGTGAACAGCACCAGCGTGCCAATGATGTCGGCCCTGTGGTCCTGCGCAAACAGCAGCCAGCCCATGCCGGCCAGCACCAGCACGTTGGCCGCCAGCACGGCCAGCGCCAGCACCACGTAGTCGCGCGGGCGCCGCCACCAGGCCAGCGCCAGGGCCGCCGCCACCAGCAGCAGGCTGACCGTGTACTGGCCTGGCACCTCGTGCATCAGCAGCCCCCACAGGCCATGGGCGTTCCAGGCCGACAGGGCCAGCAGCGCCCCCAGCCGCCCGCTGATGACCGCGCGCGCCTGCGGCACCAGGCCCAGCCGCGGCAGCGCCAGCGGCAGGGCGAACACCAGCGCCCACAGCAGCGGCGCCAGCAGCCCGCGCGGGCCGCCGGCCCACAGCAAGCTGGCGCCCAGCGGATCCAGCAGGCCGTGGCCGGCCCACATGGCCAGGCCGGTGCCGGCGACCAGCAGCCACAGCGCCCACAGCGCATCGCGCCGCGCCACCAGCGCCCAGGGCAGCGCCAGCAGCGCCCAGGCGGCAAACAGCTGCCAGGCGTCCGCCCCGGTCTGGTAGGTCTGGCCGACGAAAGCCAGCAGCGCCCCCAGCGCCAGCGTGGCCAGCAGCAGCAGCGCGGTGCGCCCGGCGCGCCAGACGAGGGCGCCCAGCACGGGCAGCAGCACGGCCGCCTCCAGCACCTGCAGGCGGAACATGCGGCTTTGCTCCTGCCAGTTGGCGGCCACCCAGAACACCAGGCCGGCGCCCAGCAGCAGCGCGGCCAGCGCCGCCAGGCCGCGCTGCAGCACGGGGCCCAGCTGCGCAGGCGGCCGGTCCAGGCCGGACAGCTGCCACAGCCGCGCGGCCCGCGCGCCGTCCAGCCCGAATGCGGCGGCCAGATGGAAGATGAAGGTATGCACGTGCTCCCGCCCTTGTCTGTCTTTGAAGGTCAAAAACTATAGCGAAGCAGGCCGGCGCCCCCTGTAACCACCTGCGCCCGCCACAATCGCCCCATGCACGACGACGCCCCACAGCCGCCCCTGGCCGGCCACCCTTACGCCGCCCTCACGCCCGACGTGGTGCTGGACGCCCTGGCCCTGGTGGGCCTGCACGGCGACGGCCGGCTGATGGCCCTGTCCTCCTACGAAAACCGCGTCTATCAGGCGGTGCTGGAGGACGGCAGCCGCGTGGTGGCCAAGTTCTACCGCCCCGGGCGCTGGAGCCGCGCCCAGATCCTGGAGGAGCACGCCTTCGCCCAGGAGCTGGCCGGCGCCGAGGTGCCGGCCGTGGCGCCGCTGGTGCTGGACGGCGCCAGCCTGCACGCACACGCGGGCTTTGAATTTTCCGTCAGCCCCTGGCGCGGCGGCCGCCAGCCCGAGCTGGACGACTTCGAGGTGCTGGAGTGGATCGGCCGCTTCCTGGCGCGGCTGCACAACGTGGGCGCGGCGCGCCCCTTCGACCAGCGCCCGCGCCTGGACGTCCACAGCTTCGGCCGCCAGCCGCGCGACTGGCTGCTGGCCAGCGGGCTGGTCGCCCCCGAGGTGCGCGGTGCCTGGCAGCAGGCCTGCGACGAAGCTATCGAATTGATAGCTGCCGGCGCTTCATCCACGGGCGCTGGAGGCACTTTTGGCTTGAATGATGCGGCGCCGCTGCGGCTGCACGGCGACTGCCACCCCGGCAACATCCTGTGGACACCACCCGGCCCGGGCGGGGGCGGCCCGCACTTCGTGGACCTGGACGATGCGCGCACGGGCCCGGCCGTGCAGGACCTGTGGATGCTGCTGTCGGGCGAGCGGCGCCAGCGCACGGCGCAGCTGTCGGCGCTGCTGGAGGGCTACGAGCAGCTGCGCGACTTCGACCGGCGCGAGCTGGCGCTGATCGAGCCGCTGCGCACGCTGCGCCTGATCCACTACAGCGCCTGGCTGGCCCAGCGCTTTGCCGGCGACCCGATCTTTCCCATCAACTTTCCGTGGTTCGGCACGGCCGACTACTGGCGCGGCCAGGTGGACATGCTGCACGAGCAGCTCGAGGCGCTGCGCGAGGAGCCGCTGCAGGCCTGAGCGCCGGCTCAGGGCCTTTTCATCACCGTCTGCTGCCAGCCGCGCACGATCACGTCGGTGAAAAAGCGCCGGTCCAGCAGCAGCCACACCAGCACGGGCGCCAGCGTGGGCAGCACCAGCACGCCCACCTGGTAGCCATAGACGATGGCCTCCACCTGCCACTGCTCCATGCGCAGCGTGCGCACGTCAAAGCCGGCCGCGCCGGCCAGCTGCATGAGCAGGTACATCACCAGGCTGAAGGCCTGCACCGGCAGCAGCAGCACATAGCCCAGCAGCGCACGCTGCAGCCGCCCGGGCGCGCGCGCCGCGCCCCAGGCGGCCAGCAGCAGCGCCCAGAAGATGGGCAGCCCAAAGGCGTAGCGGCCGGGGTCGGCGTCCAGCGTGACCTCGCCGCGGCGCCCGCCCGCCTGCGGGTCGGCCACCTCCACCGTGGTGTCCACCTCGATGTGGCCGGGGCGCTTGTGCACGCTGCGCACCCACATGGGCACCACCTGCTCCAGCGCCACGTGCGAGAGGCCGGCCACGGGGTAGGACAGCCAGGGCGAGGCCTGGGTCCACAGCAGCGTCAGGCCGATGACGCCGGCGAACGCCCACAGGGCAAAGCGCACCAGCACCGGGGGGCGCCGTGGCCCGGCGGCGGGGGCAGAGGGCGATGGGGATGGCTCGGGGGGCACGGCGTGGGACGGTCGGGGGTCAGCGCGGCGACAGGTCCAGCGACGCGCTGACCGTGCGCGTGCCGGCCGGCACGCGCACGGCAGGAGCGGGGCGCAGGGGCGGGGCCGGGGGTTCGTCGGGCGGGTTGCCGCCCTGGGCCGGCTGGTTCTTGGCGCCGGCGCGCACCCACAGCAGCCAGACGATGAGCACGTCCAGCATGATCAGGCCCTGCCAGAGAAATTCATGGGCGAAGTCGAAGACGTCCTTGCTCCACTGGCCCAGGTAGAACAGGCTGATCACGCGCACCACGTTCAGCGCCTGCACGGCGGCAAAGCCGGCGGCCAGCCCGACCAGCTTGTGCCGCCAGGTCGAGGGAAAGGCCATGACGGCGGCAAACAGCACGATGCAGGCCTCGATGCCGTTGCAGCCCGGCTCGATGGACACGCCAAAGCCCGTGACCGTGTTCCACAGCACCTTGCCCTGCGCCGCTGCGGTGCTGTCAAACCACATGACCAGCGCCGCGCAGATGCGCGCGAGCAGCGCCGTCCAGGGCAGCACGACGTGCTGCTGCACCCAGTTGAGCATGTTCAGGCCGAACAGCGAGAGCTGGAGCAACAGAAAGAGCAGGAAAAAGCGCAGCATGGAACGTTCAGGGCGAGCGCCGGAATTATCCACAGGCAGCCCCGCCGGCGGTCTTCCCCTTGCGGGGGCCCCGGGCGCCCTGCCGCCCCTTGCTATCAAAAAAAGAGCCCGTAACGCTTGCCTGACAAGCGCTACGGGCCTTTTTTGCCTTAAAAACGTGAAACGTCAGACAGTGTCAAGACCTCACACCAGCAAGGCATTCACCCGGCGCACGTAGGCGGCCGGGTCTTCGGGCAGGCCGCCTTCGGCCAGCAGGGCCTGGTCGAACAGGATCTGCGCCAGGTCGTGGAAGTGCACGCTGCCGTCGAGCTTTTTCACCAGCGGGTGCTCGGGGTTCACTTCCAGCACGGGCTTGGTCTGCGGCGCGCCCTGGCCGGCCTGCTTCAGGAGGCGCGCCAGCTGCATGCTCATGCCGTGGTCCTGCACCACCAGGCAGGCGGGCGAATCCACCAGGCGGGTGGTGGCGCGCACGTCTTCAGCGCGGTCCTTCAGGGCCTCCTTGAGCTTGGCCAGTACGGGCTTGAAGGATTCGGCGGCTTCCTCCGCGGCTTTTTTCTCGGCCTCGTCCTGCAGCGTGCCCAGATCGACCGCGCCCTTGGCCACGGACTGCAGCGGCGTGCCGTCGAAGTCCTGCAGGTAGCCCAGCGCCCACTCATCGACCCGGTCGGTCATGAGCAGCACCTCGATACCCTTTTTCTTGAAGATCTCCAGCTGCGGGCTGTTCTTGGCTGCCGCCAGGGTGTCGGCGGTGATGTAGTAGATGGCCTCCTGGCCCTCCTTCATGCGCGCCTTGTACTGGGCCAGGCCGACACTCGGGGTGTCGCTGCTGGTCGAGGCAAAGCGCAGCAGCTTGGCCAGGCGCTCGCGGTTGGAGAAGTCCTCGCCCAGGCCTTCCTTCAGCACCGCGCCGAACTCGGCCCAGAACTGGCTGTACTTTCCCTCCTTGGCCTTGTCTTCCTCGCTGACCACGTCCTGCACGCCGTCCTGGCCGTCGCCGGCTTCATGCGTGTCGTGGCGCGCCAGGTCTTCCAGCATGGACAGCACGCGCTTGGTCGAGCCGTCGCGAATCAGCCGCACGTCGCGCGACTCCTGCAGCAGCTCGCGGCTGACGTTCAGCGGCAGGTCGCTGGAGTCGATCACGCCGCGCACGAAGCGCAGGTAGCCGGGCATCAGCGCCTCGGCGTCGTCCATGATGAACACGCGCTTCACATACAGCTTCACGCCCGCGGCCTTGTCGCGGTTCCACAGGTCCATCGGCGCCTTGGCGGGGATGTACAAGAGCTGCGTGTACTCGGTGTTGCCTTCCACGCGGTTGTGGCTCCAGGCCAGCGGGTTCTCGTGGTCGTGGCTGATCGCCTTGTAGAAGTCCTGGTACTGCTCGTCGGTGAGGTCCTTCTTCGGGCGCGTCCACAGGGCGCTGGCCTTGTTCACCGTCTCCCACTCGCCCGTCTTGGCCATCTCGCCGGGCTCGCCTTCCTTGTCGGACTCCTTCCACTCCTCCTGCTCCATCAGGATGGGCAGGCTGATGTGGTCGGAATACTTGGCGATGACCTGCTTGAGCTTCCAGGCGTTCAGGTAGTCCTCGGCGTCTTCGCGCAGGTGCAGGATGACGCTGGTGCCGCGCTCGCCGCGCTCGATCTGCTCGACCTCGAATTCGCCAGCGCCGCCACTCACCCAGCGCACGCCCTCGGACGCCGGCAGTCCGGCCCGGCGCGACTCGACCGTGATCCGGTCGGCCACGATGAAACCGGAATAAAAGCCCACGCCGAACTGGCCGATCAGCTGGCCCTGCTCACTGGCCGTGGCCTTCTGGTCGCCGGACAGGCGGCTCATGAAGTCCTTGGTGCCGCTCTTGGCGATGGTGCCCAGGTGCTCAATGGCCTCCTGCTGGCTCATGCCGATGCCGTTGTCGGTAATGCTGAGGGTGCGCGCCGCCTTGTCGAAGGCCACGCGCACCTCCAGGTGGGACTGGCCCTCGTACAGGGACGGGTCGTTCAGCGCCTCGAAGCGCAGCTTGTCGCAGGCGTCCGAGGCGTTGGAGATCAGCTCGCGCAGAAAGATCTCCTTGTTGGAGTACAGCGAGTGCGTGACCAGGTGCAGCAGTTGCGCGACCTCGGCCTGGAAGGAATGCTGGTGCTTGTTGTTGCTCATGCGTTGGAACCAGGGAAAAAGGAGGTTGGACAAAAAGAAAAGCCGGCGCGGCCGGAACGCCAGCCCATGTGGGGCCAAACGCCGCCGGCTTCAAGGGTGGCCGCAGCTGTCGCACACTGGGGGCATGCCACACGACAGCAGCACCCAGCGCACCGAGCGCGCCCTGGCCGCCATTGAGGCCGCCGGCGAAGAAGGACGGCGGATTTTCACCCGGGTTTACGCCCAGCCCGCGCTCCAGGCGGCGCGGGCGGCCGACGAGCGCGCTGCCCGCGGCGCCGCGTTGGGCCCGCTGGACGGGCGCATCGTCTCCATCAAGGACCTGCTGGACGTGGCCGGCGAGCCCACCACCGCCGGCTCCATCGCCCTGAAGGACGCCCCGCCCGCGGCGCAGGACGCCGCCGTGGTGCAGCGCCTGCGCGCGGCCGGCTGCGTGCTCATCGGCAAGACCAACATGACCGAGTTCGCCTTCTCCGGCATCGGCCTCAATCCGCACTACGGAACGCCGGGCAACGCGCACGACGCCAGCCGCATCCCGGGCGGCTCGTCGAGCGGCGCGGGGGTGAGCGTGGCGCACGGCATGGCCGAGATCGCCATCGGCACCGACACGGGAGGCTCCATCCGCATCCCGGCGGCGTTCGCCGGCATCGCCGGTTTCAAGCCCACGCAGTCGCGGGTGCCCCGCGAGGGCGCCCTGCCCCTGTCGTACACGCTGGACACCATCGGCCCGCTGGCGGCGAGCGTCCTGGACTGCGCCCGCGCCGACGCCGTGCTGGCCGGGCAGGACTGGCAGCCGCTGCCCGCGCGCCAGGTGGCCGGCCTGCGCATCGGCGTGCCGCGCGGCTGGCTGCTGACCGACACCGACGACGCCATCCTGTGCGCCTTCGAGCAGGCCCTGGCCACGCTGGCCGGCGCCGGCGCCCGCCTGGCCGACCTGCAGCTGGACGAGTGGCTGATGGCGCCGGCGCGGCTGCAGCAAAGCGGCACCCTCTCCGCCGCCGAGGCCGCACACGTCCACCGCGCGCTGCTGGACAGCGCCCCCCAGCAGCTGGACCCGCGCGTGCTGGCGCGCATCCAGCCCGGGCGCAGCATTCCTGCGCCGCACTACGTGGGCCTGCTGCAGGCGCGCACGCGGCTGCAGCGCGAGCTGGACGCGCAGCTGCAGGACGTGGAGCTGCTGGCCCTGCCCACCGTAGCACTGCTGCCCCCGCGCATCGCCGAGCTGGAGCACGGCGACGCGGCCTTCATGGCGGCCAATGGGCGCGTGCTGCGCAACCCCTCGGTGTTCAATTTCTACGACCTGCCGGCGCTGTCGCTGCCCATGGGCCGCGCGGGCGGCCTGCCCTTCGGGCTGATGCTGGTCGCCCGGCGCGGGCGCGACCGCGAGCTGCTGGCACTGGCCGCCGCCATCGAGCGGCTGCGTTGATCAGGACATCGCCGGCGCGCTGGGCCGGGGGCCGCCCGGCAGCGGGATGAACTCCTGGTCATCGGCATCGGGCAGCTTCATGTGGCCGGCCTCCCAGTCGGCGGCGGCCTGGGCCAGGCGCTCCTTGGACGAGGAAACGAAATTCCAGTAGATGAAGCGCTCGCCGATGGGCTCGCCGCCCAGCACCATGACGCTCGCGGGCTGCACGGCGCGCAGCCGGGAGTCATCAGCGCCCAGCACCAGCATGCGGCCGGCCTCGTAGCGCGAGCCGCCCACCTCGATGGCGCCGGTCGCCACGTACAGCGCGCGCTCGGGCTGGCCTGACGGGATTTCGGCCGTTGCGCCCGCCCGCATGTCCAGGTGGGCGTAGAACAGCGGCGAATGCGTGGCGGCTCCCGCCGTCAGGCCATAGGCGCTGCCGGCAATCAGGCGCCCTTGCACACCCCCCTCGCTCCACTGCGGCAGGTCGCTGCCTTCGTGGTGCGAGAACGAGGGCGCGCATTCTTCGTGTTCCCTGGGCAGCGCCACCCAGGCCTGGATGCCGTGCAGGTGGTCGCCCACGGCGCGGGCCTTTTCAAAGCGCTCGCTGTGCGTGATGCCGCTGCCCGCGGTCATCCAGTTGACTTCGCGCGCCCGGATGGGCTGCGTGTAGCCCAGGCTGTCGCGGTGCACGATCTCGCCGTCGAACAGGTACGTCACGGTGGACAGCCCGATGTGCGGATGCGGGCGCACGTCCACGCTGCGGTCCACGCCGGCGGCCAGGTCGAGCGGCCCCATGTGGTCGAAGAAGATGAAGGGCCCGACCATGCGCCGCCTGGCAAAGGGCAGCACGCGCCCCACATCCAGGCCGCCGCCCAGGCTGCGGCGGCGCTGCTCGATGACCATCTCCACCATGTCGTGTCTTCTGCTGATGTACGGGGCCCCATGCTGGCACAACAGCAGCAGCCGGCGCGTCAGCCAGGCGCCCGGCGGATGCGGCTACGCTCGCGGGCGGGGCGGCAGCTGCCGCCGGCACGGGAGGACACGAGAGATGGACGACATCGTCAAACAGGCCATGGCCAAGTGGCCGCGCGTGCCGCATTGCAGCGGCTGGCTGGGGCTGGACGCGCGCGGCCGGTGGTGGCTGCGCGACGAGCAGGCGCAGGCGCTGGGCGCCTTTGCCAGCGGCGTGCCGGGCGCGCGCGGCAGCCGGCTCGAGCACGAGGGGCTGATCGCCTTCATCGGGCGCAACTACGAGGTCGATGCGCAGGGGCAGTGGTACTTCCAGAACGGCCCGCAGCGGGTGTACGTGGAGCTGGAGGCCGCGCCCTGGGTCTGGCGGCTGCACGACGACGGCCGCGTTCTCTCGCACACCGGGCGCGCCGTGCAGCCGTCGGCGCTGTGGCTGGACGAGGTGGGGCACGCCTATCTGCTGGCCGACTGCGGCTTTGGCCTGGTGCACAGCCAGGACGTGGGGCTGGTGGCGCAGGCCGTGGAGCAGGGGCGCTGGACGCCCGAGACACTGGCAGCGGCGCAGATGCCCGGGCGCTTCGGCTTCGTGCTGAGCCCGCAGCAGCTTGCAGGCAGCAGGGATGGCCCCGCCGCCGCGGATCAGAACCGCTCGCCCGGCCCCAGGTAGCGCCACTGCCCCACGGGCAGCTGCCCCAGCTGCACGCGGCCGATGCGGATGCGCTTGAGGCCCACGACCTTCAGGCCCACCTGCTCGCACATGCGGCGGATCTGGCGCTTCTTGCCTTCGATGAGCACGAAGCGCAGCTGCTCGGGGTTTTGCCACTCCACCTGCGCCGGTTGCAGGCGCTGGCCGTCCAGGGAGAGGCCGTGGCGCAGCAGGGCCAGCTTGTCCTGCGGGAAGGCGTCGCGCACGTCCTGCCCCCTGTCGCCGTACTGCACGCGCACCAGGTATTCCTTGTCGACGGTGGAGTCTTCGCCGATCAGCTGGCGCGCCACGCGCCCGTCCTGGGTCAGCACCAGCAGGCCCACCGAATCGATGTCCAGCCGCCCGCACGGGGCCAGCCCGCGCAGCTGGGCCGGTGAAAAGCGCGTGCGGCTGGCGTCGCCCGCCCAGTGCGTGCGCGGGCCGATCAGCGCGGCGGCGGGGGTGTGCCCGTCCTCGGCCTGGCCGCTCACGTAGCCCATGGGCTTGTGCATCACGATGGTCACCTGCTGCTCTTGCTGGCCCTGCGCGGCGCGGTCCACCTCGATGCGCGCCAGCGGGCCCACCTGCTGGCCCATCTCGGCCGCGCGGCCGTCCACGCGCACCCAGCCCCGGGCGATCCATTCGTCGGCCTCGCGGCGCGAGCACAGGCCCAGCTCGGCCATGCGCTTGTTCAGGCGCTGGGTGGCGGCCGGGCCGGGCGCCGCCGCGCCGCCCCGCGCTGCCAATGCGGGGCGCGGCGCGACGGATGCAGGGCGCGGCGCAACGGGCGGGGTGGCGGCGCGGCGCGGCGCGGCGGGCGCTGCCGGCGCAGGGCCGGGGGCAGGCGCGGGCCGGCGCAGGGTGAGACGGGGGCGGGGCGCGGGGGCGGGCGCTGCAGCAGGGGCGCGGGGGGGCCGGTCGGACATGGCCCGTATTGTCGCGCGCGCCGGCCGCCTGCGCGGTCAGGCCGCTGCGCCGTGGGGGTGCTGCTGTGCAAACAGGCTGGTGCGCAGCGCCTCCAGGTCCAGCACGCGCAGGCCGCCATATTCCACCTGGATGGCGCCCTGCGCCTGCAAAAAGGCCAGCGCCTCGTTCACGCGCTGGCGCGACAGGCCGACCAGGTAGGCCAGCTCCTGCTGGGTGATGCGCAGCACCTCGCCCACGCCAGGGTAGAGCACGGGGTTGAACAGCGCCGCCAGGCTGCGCGCCACGCGCAAGTCGGGCCGGCCCATGCGGTCGATCTCGCGCGCGGAGATGAACTGGCCCAGGCGCTCGTTGAGCTGGTTCATGACGAAGCGGTTGAAGCCGATGGAGTGGTCCAGCAGCCAGTGGAAGGTGTCGATCGGCAGGCCGGCGACCACGCTCCTGCGAAGGGCCTGGATGTTGTAGCGATAGGGCTCGCGCTTGACGACCGTGCCCTCGCCAAACCAGCCGCCCGGGGGCACGCCGGTGAAGGTCATGGTCAGGCCGTCCACGTTGTCGGCGCTCATCTTGAGCAGGCCCTCGACCACGCCGAACCAGTAGGTCACCGGCCGGCCCACGCGGCACACGTAGTCGCCCGCGCAGGCCTCGCCCACCACCAGCGCGGCCACCGCGCGCGCGCGCTCGGCAGGCAGCAGCCGGTGCAGCCAGGGGATGCCGTCCAGCTCCGCCTGGGTGGGCGGGCGGCGGCGCTGGTGCAGGGAGGCGTCTTGCGTCATGGGCCGGCAGCTTGGCGGCAAACGCCGCCGACGTGGCAGCGGGATTACCACGAAACCACGCCTTTCACTATCAAATCAATAGCTGCTGGCGCTTGCTCAGTGGGCGTTAGAAGGCGATTTGACCAATAGGCAGCCGGCTACTGTGCCGGCAGCGCGTAGCGGTAGCCCTTGAAGGCCCAGATGGTGCGCGCCTGCTCGATGCGCTCCAGCACCAGGCCGGGCGCGGCCTGCTCGCCCTCGTGCAGCACCTGGCCGTTGATGATGGCCATGCGGTGCTGCGGGTTGGACGAATAGGTGATGCCCGCCAGCTGCAGCGTGGGCAGCTGCGAGCGCACGGCCGGGGGCAGGTCGGCCTGGGCGAACACGGTGCCGGCGCTGCCGGGGCGCGGGGCTTCCTTCGCAGGGGCCGGCGCGGGTGCCGGTGCCGCTGCCGCTGCCGCTGCAGGCGCAGGCCGGCGCGCACGCTCGGGTGGCGGCGCCTTGGCGGCCGGCGCGGCGGCGCGCTGCGGCGCGGGCCTGGGGGGCGCGGCCTGCACTGCCGGCGGCGGCGTAGATGGTTCGATGGGCGGCGGCGCGTCGACCGGGGCCGCGGGCACGGCGCCCGGCAGGGGCGCTGCAGCCTGCACGGCCGGCTGCGGCGTGACGGGCGGCGGCGGCGTCGTCGTCGCCCGCCCCAGCCACCAGCCGGCGCCGCCCAGGGCCACCGCCAGCAGCAGCGCCAGGGGCAGCCAGGGCAACCCGCCGGCGCGCGGCGCGGCGGGCAGGTCGGCCGTGGTGGCGGCCGGGGTGTGCAGGTCGGGCACGCCGCCGCGGTGGCGTTCGGCCTGGGCGCGCCGCAGCGCATCGAGGATGTAGGACATGGGTGGGGCGTGTCAGGGGGGGTGCGGCGGCCGCGAAGGGCTGGCGGAGGGTGGCTGGCGGAGGGCAGTGGCTGGCAGGTTGCGGGCTCAGCCGGGATGCTGCAGCCGCGGCTCCTGCACGCCGGTGGCGCGGTTGAGCAGCATCAGGGTCAGCGGGCCGGGCTGGCCATCGGGCGTGAGGCCCTGGGCCAGCTGGAACTGGTGGATGCGCGCGCGCCGCGCGGCGGCCGACAGGGAGCGCGAAGGGGCCGGGCTGCCGCTGGCGCGCGCCAGCTGCCGGTCCAGCCAGGCGGCGGCGGCGCCGCTGGCCGCCAGATCGCCCGAGGCCGGCAGGTTGGCCGGCGCCTTCCACAGCGTGGCGATGTCGCCATGCCACAGGGGCGCCAGCTCGGCCAGGGGCACGGCGAGCGTGGCGCCGCCAGCGCCCACCAGCCGGGCGTTCTCGCCCTGCAGGGCCTGCAGCACCACCGTCTGCTCCGCTCCGCCGCCGGCCGGCTGCAGCGTCAGCAGCACCGGGCGGTCGATCAGGCGCAGCAGGCTCAGGCTGGCGCGGCGCGAGCGAAAGCAGCGCAGGCCCTGGCCCGCCAGTGCGGCGCAGGCGTCGGGCGCAGCGGCTGGCAGCTCCGCCTGCCAGGCGAGCGCCAGCGTGCGCCATGCGGCGGCTTCGGCGGCCGCGGGCTCGGGCTGGGCCTGCAGGAACTGCGCCAGTGCCGGCACCACTGCCGCCGTGGCGGACGCGGCCGACGCGGGGGCAACAGCAGAAGCAGCCCCGGGTGCGGGCGTCGCCGCTGCCCCGGATGCGGCCGGCGCCGCTGCCACGGCCGCAGGGGCCGCCGCGCCGGGCCGGCCGGCCCCGCCCGCGGGCCAGGCCAGCAGCCCCAGCGCCCAGACGGCCGCCAGCGCGGCGCCAGCGCCGGCCAGCAGCCCCATGCCGCCGGCCAGCCAGCGCCGCCGCGCGCCGCTCGCGGCCGCCGTACCGCTGCCAAAGACCTCGCGCGCGGCCTGGCGCAGGGTGGCGCCGTGCACCTGGCGCTCGCCGCGGCTGTAGGCGCCCAGCAGGGCGCGGTCGCACAGCACGTTGATGCGCCGCGGCACCCCCTGGGTGATGGCGTGCACGCGCGCCAGCGTGCGCCGGTCAAACGGCAGCGGCCCGCGCAGCCCGGCCACCGCCAGGCGGTGGGCAACGTACTGCCCCGTCTCCGCCCGGCTCAAGGGCCCCAGGTGGTAGCGCGCGATCACCCGCTGCGCCAGCTGCTCCAGCTTGGGGTGGGCCACCATGGCACGCAGCTCGGGCTGGCCGATCAGGATGATCTGCAGCAGCTTTTTCTCGTTGGTTTCCAAGTTGGTGAGCAGGCGCAGCTGCTCCAGCACGTCCAGGCGCAGGTTCTGCGCCTCGTCGATGATGAGCACGCTGGAGCGCCCGGCGGCGTGGGCGCGCAGCAAAAACTCGTTGAGCGGATCGATGCAGTCCTTGACGGTCTCCGCGCCGGGGGTGGCGGGGCGGTGCACCACGCCGAACTCGTCGCAGATGGAGCGCAGCAGCTCGGAGACCGTCAGCTTGGGGTTGAAGATGTAGGCGACGTTGCAGCTGTCCGGGATCTGCTCCAGAAAGCACCGGCACACGGTGGTCTTGCCGGCGCCGACCTCGCCGGTGAGCAGCACGAAGCCGCCGCCCGCCTGAAGCCCGTACAGCAGGTGCGCCAGCGCCTCGCGGTGGCGCTCGCTCATGAACAGGTAGCGCGGGTCGGGCGCGATGGAAAAGGGCGGCTGCTCCAGGCCGAAGAACGGGGCGTACATGGCGCGAGGATACCGCCGCGGCCGGCGCGGGCCGCTTGCGCCAGCGGAGCAGCGGGCGGCGCCTGGGTTCAGGGTTAGACCCCTGAGGACTAACCCCGAGATTGTCGTCGCAAAGACAAGATGACGTCAAAGTCCTTCCTACCATCGCTCGCAATCAGGCTGCAGGCGGCGCTGGCTTCGCCGGCCTGCCACGGCCTTCTCTCTCCGAACTCGAACAGGAACCGGCAATGACGACCACGTTCCCCCACCTGCTGCTGCGCCACGCCGCCGAAAGGCCGCAGGCGACCGCGCTGCGTGAAAAAGAATATGGCATCTGGCAGACATGGAGCTGGCAGGCCGCGGCTGCCGAAGTGCGCGCCATGGCCTGCGGGCTGCTGTCGCTGGGCTTTGCGCGCGGGCAGAACCTGGCGCTGATCAGCGACAACCGCCCGCACGTGTACATGGGCTTTCTAGCCGTGCAGAGCATGGGCGGCGTGCCCATCCCGCTGTACCAGGACGCGGTGGCTGCGGAGATGACCTTCGTCATCCAGGACGCGGGCATCGAGTTCGCCTTTGCCGAGAACCAGGAGCAGGTGGACAAGCTGCTGGAGGTGCGCGAGACGGTGCCCGGCATCCGCCACATCATCTATGACGACCCGCGCGGCCTGCGCAACTACGACCAGCCGGGGCTGATCAGCACCCAGCAGCTGGCGGCCCGCGGCGCCGAGTGGGACCAGGCCAACCCCGGCGTGTGGGAGGCCCTGCTGGGCTCGCTCACGCCCGAGGATGTCTCGGTCATCCTCTACACCTCCGGCACCACGGGCAAGCCCAAGGGCGTGTGCCTGACGCACTCCGCGTTTGCCGAATCCGCCCGCGGCGGCATCGAGGTGGACCGCCTGGGCCCTCAGGACGACGTGCTGTCCTACCTGCCGCCGGCCTGGGTGGGCGACCACCTGTTTTCCTTCGCGCAGTGGCTGGTGGCGGGCTTCACGATCAACTGCCCGGAGTCGGCCAGCACGGTCAGCATCGACATGCGCGAGATCGGCCCGAGCTACTACTTCGCGCCGCCGCGCATCTTCGAGGGCATGCTGACCTCGGTCTCCATCCGCATGGAGGACGCTGCGGCTCCGAAGCGCTGGCTGTTCGACCAGTGCATGCAGCTGGCGCGCCGCGTCGGCTCGGACATCCTGGACGGCAAGCCGGTCGGCGCGCTGGACCGCCTGAAATACCAGCTGGCCGACCTGGCCATCTACGGCCCGCTGCGCAACGTCATGGGCCTGTCGCGCATCCGCGTGGCCTACACGGCGGGCGCGGCCATCGGGCCGGACCTGTTTCGCTTTTTCCGCTCCATCGGCATCAACCTCAAGCAGCTGTACGGCCAGACCGAGACCTGCGCCTACGTCTGCCTGCAGCGCGACGGCCAGGTGGAGCTGGCCAGCGTGGGCCAGGCGGCGCCGGGCATCGAGCTGAAGATCGCCGACAGCGGCGAGGTGCTGGTCAAGGGCGTGTCGGTGCTCAAGGAGTACTACAAGCGCCCGGACGCCACGGCCGAGGTCATCGACGAGAACGGCTACTTCAAGACCGGCGACGCCGGCCTGATTGACGCCAGTGGTCAGCTGCGCATCATCGACCGCGCCAAGGACGTGGGCAAGACCGCCAGCGGCGCGATGTTCGCGCCCAACTACATCGAGAACAAGCTCAAGTTCTTCCCGCACATCAAGGAGGCGGTGTGCTTTGGCAACGGCCGCGAGACGGTGTGCGCCTTCATCAACATCGACTATGAGGCCGTGGGCAACTGGGCCGAACGCCAGGGCGTGCCCTACGGCGGCTATGTGGACCTGGCCTCCAAGCCCCAGGTACTGCAGCTGATCGCCGACTGCGTGGGCAAGGTCAATGCCGACCTGGCAGCCGAGCCCGGCATGGCCGGCACCCAGGTGGCGCGCTTTCTGGTGCTGCACAAGGAGCTGGACCCCGACGACGACGAGCTGACCCGCACCCGCAAGGTGCGCCGCGGCTTCATCGCCGAGAAGTACGGCGTGCTGGTGGAGGCGCTGTACGCCGGCCGCGCCGAGCAGTTCATCGAAACCCAGGTCAAGTTCGAGGACGGGCGCACCGGCGCCGTGAGCGCCACGCTCAAGCTGGTGGACGCCAAGACCTGGCCGGCCAGCGCCCGCGCAGCCGCCTGACCGCAACGAGGCTCACATGACCAGCAAGAAGATCGGCGACGTCATCCTGGACGTCCAGAACATCAGCCTGCGCTTTGGCGGCGTGAAGGCCCTGACGGACATCTCGTTCGATGTGCGCGAGCACGAGATCCGCTCCATCATCGGCCCCAACGGAGCCGGCAAGAGCTCGATGCTCAACTGTATCAACGGCGTCTATACGCCCACCGAGGGCTCCATCACCTTCCGCGGCAAGACGTTCTCCAACATGAACAGCCGCCAGGTGGCCGAAATGGGCGTGGCGCGCACGTTCCAGAACCTGGCGCTGTTCAAGGGCATGAGCGTGATCGACAACATCATGACCGGGCGCAACCTGAAGATCAAAAGCAACCTGCTGCTGCAGGCGCTGCGCATCGGGCCTGCGGAGAAGGAAGAGATCCGCCACCGCGAATTCGTCGAGCACATCATCGATTTCCTGGAAATCCAGGCGCACCGCAAGACACCCGTGGGCCAGCTGCCCTACGGCCTGCAAAAGCGCGTGGACCTGGGCCGGGCCCTGGCCATGGAGCCACAGGTGCTGCTGCTGGACGAGCCCATGGCCGGCATGAACGTCGAGGAAAAGCAGGACATGAGCCGCTTCATCCTGGACGTGAACGACGAGTTCGGCACCACCATCGTCCTCATCGAGCACGACATGGGCGTGGTCATGGACATCTCCGACCGCGTCGTGGTGCTGGACTACGGCAAGAAGATCGGCGACGGCGCGCCCGAGGACGTGCGCAACAACGAAGACGTGATCCGCGCCTACCTGGGCGCCGGACACTGAAAGCGGGGCACAAACAAAATGGCATTTTTCTTGGAAACCTTCATCGGCGGCCTGATGGCCGGCATGCTGTACGCGCTGGTGGCCCTCGGCTTCGTGCTGATCTTCAAGGCCTCGGGCGTCTTCAACTTCGCGCAGGGGGCGATGGTGCTGTTCGCGGCACTGGCGATGGCGCGCTTTGCGGACTGGATGCCGCAGTGGACCGGCATCGACAACAAGATCTTCGCCAACGTCGCCGCCTTCGTGCTGGCCGCCGCCATCATGTTCGCCGTCGCTTGGGCTATCGAGCGGCTGGTGCTGCGCCACCTGGTGAACCAGGACGCGGCCACGCTGCTGATGGCCACGCTGGGCATCACCTACTTCCTCGAAGGCCTGGGCCAGACGCTGTTCGGCAGCGAGATCTACACCATCGACGTGGGCATGCCCAAGGACCCGGTGTTCGTCCTCGAGTCCGCCTTCCAGGGCGGCGTGATGATCAACCCGGAGGACGTGATCGCCGCGCTGATTGCCGCCGCGCTGGTGGCCGCGCTGTCAGTGTTCTTCCAAAAGACCGGCACCGGCCGCGCGCTGCGCGCCGTGGCCGACGACCACCAGGCCGCCCAGTCCATCGGCATTCCGCTGGCCCGCATCTGGGTCATCGTGTGGTGCGTGGCCGGCATCGTGGCGCTGGTGGCCGGGATGATCTGGGGCTCCAAGCTGGGCGTGCAGTTCACGCTGACCACTGTGGCGCTGCGCGCGCTGCCGGTGGTCATCCTGGGCGGCCTGACCTCGGTGCCCGGCGCCATCATCGGCGGCCTGATCATCGGCGTGGGCGAGAAGCTCTCCGAGGTGTACCTGGGCCCGTTCGTGGGCGGCGGCATCGAGATCTGGTTCGCGTATGTGCTGGCGCTGGTGTTCCTGCTGTTCCGGCCGCAGGGGCTGTTTGGCGAAAAGATCATCGACCGCGTGTGAAGCACGCGGTCAACCCGAAGGGTTCTTTGCCGCAGGCAAAGGATGATCTTTCGGCGCAGGGTGCGCAGCGCCCGAAGCCAAAAATCATTGCGCTCGGATAGCTCACCAGGAGTTGAGAAAACATGTTTTATCGTGAAAACGGCCAGTTCAAGACCAGCTACCGCGCCGACCAGCAGGTCTTCCCCATCCTGCAGGACAAGATCGCCGTCTGGGCCCTGATCGCTGCCTGCTTCGTGCTGGTGCCGATGCTGGCGTCCGACTACTTCTACCTGGCCATCCTGATTCCGCTGGTCATCATGTCGCTGGCGGCGCTGGGGGTGAACATCCTGGTGGGCTACTGCGGGCAGATCTCGCTGGGCTCGGGCGCCTTCATGGCGGTGGGGGCCTACGGCGCCTACAACTTCGTGGCCCGCGTCCCGGACATGCCCCTGATCCCGGCGCTGATCCTGGGCGGGCTGTGCGCCACCTTTTTCGGCATCCTGTTCGGGCTGCCCAGCCTGCGCGTCAAGGGCCTGTACCTGGCCGTGGCGACGCTGGCCGCGCAGTTCTTCTCGGACTGGATGTTCCTGCGCATCAAGTGGTTCACCAACGACTCGCCCTCGGGCTCGGTGTCGGTGAACAACCTGCAGGTCTTCGGCATCCCCATCCAGTCGCCGCAGGCCAAGTACCTGTTCTGCCTGGCCTTGCTGGTGGTGATGGCCATCCTGGCCAAGAACCTGGTGCGCAGCGCCATCGGCCGCGAGTGGATGGCGATTCGCGACATGGACGTGGCCGCCAGCGTGATCGGCATCCGCCCGATGTACGCCAAGCTGTCGGCTTTCGCCGTCAGCTCCTTCATCGTCGGCGTGGCCGGCGCGCTGTGGGGCTTCGTGCACCTGGGCGCCTGGGAGCCGGCCGCCTTCTCGGTGGACATCTCCTTCAAGCTGCTGTTCATGGTCATCATCGGCGGGCTGGGCTCCATCATGGGCAGCTTCTTCGGCGCGGCCTTCATCGTGGTGCTGCCCATCGTGCTGAACCTGGTGCTGCCTGCCCTGCTGGGCGTGTTCGGCGTGGAGATCTCCACGGCCGGCATCTCGCACACCGAGCTGATGATCTTCGGCGCGCTGATCGTCTGGTTCCTGATCGTGGAGCCGCACGGCCTGGCCAAGCTGTGGTCCACGGGCAAGCAGAAGATGCGCGTGTGGCCCTTCCCGCACTGATGGAACGACTATCAAAACAATAGCTGCTCACGCTTGCCGGACAAGCGCTGGAGCCCGATTTCCCTCTAAGTCCAAACACAAGGAGACACCCATGAAGCAACTCACCCGCCTGGCCCTGGCCGCCGCCCTGGCCACCGGATTTGCCTCCAGCGCGCTGGCGCAGGCCAGCGAGCAGTTTTTCCCGCAGCTGACCTACCGCACGGGTGCCTACGCGGCCTACGGCATCCCATGGTCCAACGGCAAGGTGGACTACCTGAAGATGGTCAACGCGCGCGACGGCGGCGTGAACGGCGTCAAGCTGACGTTCGAGGAGTGCGAGACCGGCTACGCCACCGACCGCGGCGTGGAGTGCTACGAGCGCCTGAAGACCCGCCCCGGCGTGGCCGTGGTCGAGCCGCTGGCCACCGGCATCACCTTCGCCCTGACCGAGAAGGCCCCCGTGGACAAGATCCCGCTGATGACCATGGGCTACGGCCTGTCCATCTCCCAGGACGGCAACGCCTTCCCCTGGAACTTCCCCTTCCTGGGCAGCTACTGGACGGGCGCGGACATCCTGATCCAGCACCTGGGCAAGCAGGCCGGCGGCCTGGACAAGCTCAAGGGCAAGAAGATCGCCTACGTCTATCACGACAGCCCCTTCGGCAAGGACGCCATCCCGCTGCTGGAAAAGCGCGCCCAGATGCACGGCTTTGCCCTGCAGCTGATGCCCGTGACGGCGCCCGGCGTGGAGCAAAAATCCACTTGGCTGCAGGTGCGGCAGAACCGCCCGGACTACCTGATCCTGTACGGCTGGGGCGTGATGAACACCACCGCGCTCAAGGAGGCGCAGGCCACGGGCTTTCCGCGCGACAAGATGTACAGCATCTGGTGGGGCGGCACCGAGCCGGCGGTGCGCGACGTGGGCGACGGCGCCAAAGGCTTCAACGCCCTGTCGCTGTACACCCACGGCACCTCGTCCAAGGTCATGCAGGACATCCTGAAGCTGGTGCACGACGCCAAGCAGGGCACGGGCCCGCGCGAGGAGGTGGGCAATGTGCTGTACATGCACGGCGTCATCACGCAGATGCTGGCCGTGGAGGCCGTGCGCGTAGCGCAGGAGAAGTTCGGCAAGGGCAAGGTCATGACCGGCGAGCAGGTGCGCTGGGGCATGGAAAACCTCAAGCTCGACGCCAAGCGCCTGAAGGAGCTGGGCTTTGACGGCGTCATGCAGCCGCTGGCCACGAGCTGCTCCAACCACATGGGCTCCAGCGCCGCCCGCGTCTATGCCTGGGACGGCAAGGACTGGAAATACACGTCCGACTGGTACCAGGCGGATGAAAAAGTGCTCGAGCCGCTCATCAAGGAGCAGGCCGACAAGTACCTGGCGGACAAGAAGCTGGCCCGCCGCACCGACTGCCAGTAAGCAGGCAGGCAGGGCTTGCGCACACCATCGCGCAGGCCATGCGCACCGCTGCATTCCAACCACAAACAGGAGACAAGCATGAAACTCAAGCATCTGACCCTCGTCGCCGCACTGGCCGCCAGCGGCCTGGGCTTTTCCGCCAGCGCCTCGGCGCAGGCCCAGGAGCAATTCGTCCCGCTGCTGTCCTACCGCACGGGGCAGTTCGCGCCGCTGGGCATTCCATGGGCCGACGGCAAGCTGGACTACCTCAAGCTGGTCAACGCGAAGGGCGGCATCAACGGCGTGAAGATCGCCTACGAGGAGTGCGAGACCGCCTACGACACCAGCCGCGGCGTGGAGTGCTACGAGCGCCTGAAGGGCAAGGGCGGCGGCGCATCGGGCTTCGACACCCAGTCCACCGGCATCACTTTCGCCGTGACCGAGAAGGCGATCGTGGACAAAATGCCTGTCATCACCCCCGGCTACGGCCTGTCGCAGTCGGCCGACGGCCGCGTGTTCGAGTGGAACTTTCCGCTGCTGGGCACCTACTGGACGGCGGCCGACTCCATCGTCCAGGACATCCTGAAGAAGGAAAAGGGCAGCCTCAAGGGCAAGAAGATCGCCCTGGTCTACCACGACTCGCCGTATGGCAAGGAGCCTATCCCGCTGCTGCAAAAGCGCGCCGAGAAGGAAGGCTTTTCGCTCTCGCTGCTGCCCGTCACGGCGCCCGGCGTGGAGCAAAAGGCCACCTGGCTGCAGGTGCGCCAGACCCGCCCGGACTACGTCATCCTGTGGTCCGCCGGCGTGATGACGCCCACGGCCATCCGCGAGGCGCAGGCCACGGGCTTTCCGCGCGAGAAGATGTACGCCATCTGGTGGGGCGGCTCCGACCATGACGTGAAGGGCATCGACGGTGCCAAGGGCTACAACACCGTCACCATCCACAACACCGCCGAGCGCGACAAAGTGCATGACGAGGTCAAGGCCCAGGTCTACGACAAGAGCCAGGGCTCGGCCAGCGACGCCAAGGAGCTGGGCGCCCTGGCACACACCCGCGGGATGGTGATCGCCATGCTGCAGGTCGAAGCCATCCGTACTGCGCAGGAAAAGTACGGCAAGGGCAAGGTGATGTCGCCCGAGCAGGTGCGCTGGGGCCTGGAGAACCTGGACATGACACAGGAGCGGCTGAACGAACTGGGCTTCGGCAAGATGCTGCGCCCCTTCAAGACCAGCTGCGAGAACCACATGGGCGCCGACTGGGCTCGCGTGGCGCAGTGGGACGGAGCCAAGTGGAACGTCGTCTCCGACTGGTACCAGGCCGACAAGTCGCTGATCGACCCGCTGGTCAAGGAGTACGGCGAGAAGTACGCCAAGGACAAGAACCTCAAGGTCCGCAGCTGCAGCTGAGCTGAGCTCCCGCACCCACCGGCCAGGCCCCGCAGCATGCGTTGCTTCATGCGGCGCGGGGCCTGCGCCGGCCGCCATTCATTTCGTCGATGACATACGGTGACCCCATGACCGACAACCGCCCTGCCAACGCCCCCACCCCCGCCGCGCCCGTGCTCATGGTCAACGGCATCGAGGTCATCTACAACCACGTGATCCTGGTGCTCAAGGGCGTGTCGCTGCAACTGCCCGAGCGCGGCATCGTCGCCCTGCTGGGCGGCAACGGCGCCGGCAAGACCACCACGCTGCGGGCGATTTCCAACCTGCTCAAGGGCGAGCGCGGCGAGGTCACCAAGGGCAGCATCGAGCTGCGCGGCGAGCAGATCCAAAACCTCACGCCCTCCGACCTGGTCAAGCGCGGCGTGGTGCAGGTCATGGAGGGGCGCCACTGCTTCGCCCACCTGACGATTGAAGAAAACCTGCTCACCGGCGCCTACACCCGCACCGACAAGGCCGAGGTCGCGCGCAACCTGGAGAAGGTCTACAACTACTTTCCGCGCCTGAAGACCCGCCGCACCAGCCAGGCGGCCTACACCTCGGGCGGCGAGCAGCAGATGTGCGCCATCGGGCGCGCCATCATGGCCAGCCCCTCCATCGTGCTGCTGGACGAGCCCTCCATGGGCCTGGCGCCGCAGATCGTCGAAGAGGTCTTCAACATCGTGAAAGACCTCAACGCCAAGGAAGGCACCACCTTCTTGCTGGCCGAACAGAACACCAACATGGCGCTGAAGTACGCCGACTACGGCTACATCATGGAAAGCGGGCGCATCGTCATGGACGGCCCGGCGCATGAGCTGGCCAACAACGAAGACGTCAAGGAGTTCTACCTGGGCGTGGGCGGCGGCGAGAGGAAGAGCTTCAAGGACGTCAAGAGCTACAAGCGCCGAAAGCGCTGGCTGGCCTGACGAGCGGCGGCCGGGCCGCCCACTCACATTTTCATAGCTGCTGGCGCAGGACTGGCCTGCGTCAGGGGCCTTTTTGCCCAAAAAATCTTTCTTGCAGAGGAACCCCGGCATGAGCAAGTTCTACGACGCCCTGGAAACGCGCACGGCCTCCGAGCGCGAGGCCGCCCTGATGGCCGCGCTGCCGCGCCAGATCGTTCATGCCCAGCGGGCCTCGCGCGCGTTTGCGGGCATTCTGGACGGCGTCGATGGCGCCAGCGTGACCAGCCGCCAGGCGCTGGCGCAGCTGCCTGTCACGCGCAAGCACGAGCTGCTGGAGCGCCAGCAGGCCGCCCGCGCCCAGGACCCGTTCGGCGGCTTTGCCACGGCGGGTTTCGGCGCCGCCATGCCGCGCGTATTCGCCAGCCCCGGGCCGCTGTACGAGCCCGAAGGCCGCCGGCGCGACTACTGGCGCATGGCGCGCGCGCTGTACGCAGCCGGCTTTCGCGCCGGCGAGCTGGCGCACAACTGCTTTTCCTACCACTTCGTGCCGGCCGGCTCGATGATGGAAACCGGCGCCCAGGCCCTGGGCTGCACGGTGTTTCCCGGCGGCACGGGCCAGACCGAGCAGCAGGTGCAGGCCATGGCCGAGCTGCGTCCGGCCGGCTACGTGGGCACGCCCAGCTTCCTGAAGATCATCTTGGAAAAGGCGGCCGAGCTGGGCGTGCCGCTGCCCAGCGTCACCAAGGCGCTGCTGTCGGCCGAGGCCCTGCCGCCGTCGCTGCGCGAGTGGTTTGCCGGGCGCGGCGTGGCCGCCTACCAGTGCTACGGCACCGCCGACCTGGGCCTGATTGCCTACGAGACCGAGGCGCGCGAGGGCCTGGTGCTGGACGAAGAGGTGATCGTGGAGATCGTGCGCCCCGGCACGGGCGACCCGGTGCCCGAGGGCGAGGTGGGCGAGCTGGTGGTGACCACCCTCAACCCCGACTATCCGCTGGTGCGCTTTGGCACCGGCGACCTGTCGGCCGTGCTGCCCGGCCCGTGCCCCACGGGCCGCACCAACACCCGCATCAAGGGCTGGATGGGCCGGGCCGACCAGACCACCAAGGTGCGCGGCATGTTCGTGCACCCGGGCCAGATTGCGGCCGTGGCCAAGCGCTTTCCGCAGGTGCAGCGCGCGCGCCTGGTGGTGAGCGGCGAGATGGCCAGCGACCAGATGCTGCTGCAGGTGGAGACGACCGAGACCGCCGCCGGCCTGGCCGCCCAGCTGCAGGAAGCCCTGCGCGAGGCCACCAAGCTGCGCGGCGAGGTGCAGATGGTGCCGCCGGGCACGTTGCCCAACGACGGCAAGGTCATCGAGGACGCGCGCAGCTACAAGTAATCCAGGCCAGGCGGGGGCGGGGCTACCAGGTCACGTCCTTGCCCTCGGCCGCGCTGCGCCTGAGCATGTCGATGAACGGTGCGGCGCGCTGGTGCAGGCGCACCCCCTCGCCGCCTGCGGCCGGGCCGTCCGGGGCCTCTTCGCCGTCCTGCGCAGCCGGGGCGCCCTGCAGCGGCTCCTGCAGGTCGCGCTCGGCGGCTTCTTCGGCGGCCACGGCAGCCTGCAGGGCCTCGATGGCGGCCGGAATCTGCGCGGCGATGATGATGCCGTGCGGCTCCTCGCCCTTGCCCACGATCTTCAGCAGCTGGCGGCCGTTGGGCTCCAGCATGATGAGGTCGGCGGTGGCGCGGGACTTGAACTTGTAGAGCATGGATCTTCCCCTGGTTGGATGGCGATGCACCCTAGGATAAGCCGCCCTGCCCTAGCGCTCAGCCGCCGCAGCGCCCTCGTACATGTAGGAGCGGTTGAAGGGGTAGTCGCTTTGCGCGCCCTTCATGGGGCCGGCCCCGCCTTGTCCGCTGGGGCGCGTGGCCAGGATCTGGTGCAGCGCCACCCAGCCGCGCTCGAACGCCAGCGCGCTGCCGGCCAGGTACAGGCGGTAGGCGCGCAGCGCGCGCTCGCCCTGCTGCGGGCCCTTTTGCGCCACCAGGATGGCGCGGGCGGCCTCCAGCTGCGCCTCCAGCGCGTCCGACCAGGCCCACAGCGTGCGGGCATAGTGCGGGCGCAGGTTTTCGGTGTCCACCATCTCCAGCCCGGCGCGCGCCATGTCGTGCAGCGCCACGCTGACGTGCAGCAGCTCGCCGCCGGGGAAAATGTAGCGCTCGATGAACTCGCCCATGCCGGCGGCCAGCCCGGCGTTGTCCAGCCCGCCGGCGGTGATGCCGTGATTGAGCAGCAGCCCGCCCGGGCGCAGCAGGCGGTGCACGGCGCCGAAATAGCCCTCCATCTGCGCGCGGCCCACGTGCTCGAACATGCCCACCGAGGCGATCTTGTCAAAGGGCTGGGCCACCTGCAGCTCGCGGTAGTCCAGCAGCTGCATGCGCACCCGGCCGGCCAGGCCGCGCGCTTCGATCAGCTGCTGCACGTGGGCATGCTGGTGGCGCGACAGGGTGATGCCGGTGGCATCCACGCCGTAGTGCTCGGCGGCCCACAGCAGCAGGCCGCCCCAGCCGGCGCCGATGTCCAGGAAGCGCTCGCCCGGGTGCAGCAGGAGCTTCTTGCAAATATGGTCGAGCTTGGCTTGCTGGGCCTGCGCCAGGGTCATCCCCGCCTCGCGGAAGTAGGCGCAGGAATACACCCGCCGCGGGTCCAGCCACAGGGCATAGAACGCGTCGGACAGGTCGTAGTGGAACTGGATGTGCTGCACGTCGCCGTGCAGGGTGTGCGCGGCCATGGAGCGCGCACGCGCCATCACGCGCTGCCACCAGCCCATCCGCACGTCGCGCGCCGGGTCCAGGCGCAGCAGCGCCGCGGCGGCTGCCATCAGCTGGCGCATGCTGCCCTCCAGCGCCACGCGCCCCTCCACGATGGCCGCGCCCACATTGCCGATCTCGCCCATGGCCAGCGCCACCACGGACATGCGGTCGCCAAAGCGCAGGCGCACGTCGGCGTCGGCCTCCCCCAGGCGCTCGCCGCCCGGCAGTTCCACGGCCACGCCCACGGGCGACAGGGCCAGGCTCTCCTCCAGCGAATGCAGCAGGTTCCTCATACTCGCGCCCTCCACCGTGGCCTGTGACAGCGGGCATTCTTCAGGCCGTTGCGCCAACGCGTCAATGGCGCCTGGCTGACAGAAAAATACGCCCCTGGCCTACAAAGCGAGCGGCTTGAGCCACCTCGTTTATTATAAAGAAATCGGCCTCAAAGCCCCGTCCAGCAAGCGTTGGCAGCTATCTATAAGATAGCAAGCCGGCCTGAGCGCAACCCTCTGCCGGGCCGCGCACTCTTTCCCTGTCCTGCCACGGCTCCGGAGGCTATGGCCTAATAGAGGACTTCTTTCAAGTTTTTCCTCATCGATCTCAGGAGCCATCATGGGCAAGAAAATCGTCACTGAAGCCGACCGCAAGGCCACTCCCCGTCCCACCCCCATGCCCGGCATGCCCAGCACCACGCACGGCCGCGGCCAGCGCGTGAGCCTGGAGCGCGGCGTGAACACGCACCACAAGAAGAACCCCGGCAAGCGTCACAGCTGACCCGCACGCGCCCCGGCGCACGCCAAGGCCCTCCTCGCGAGGGCCTTGTTTTTTGGAGCGGGCGCGAGGCCTTGCTGCACAATCACCGCACCCCCTGAGCCCGCGACGAAGCCATGACCGATACGCCCGCGCCTCCCGTGACGGAAGATGCCCCCGCCTTGTACGACGTGCTGGCACGCGAGCTGCCCGAAGCCGAGGCCTTTGCCACGCTGCACATCGGCGGCTCCCACACCACACTGGCCAGCGGCCAGGCCGGCAGCCAGCCGCTGCTGCAGCGCACGCTGGACCTGGGCGCACGCGTGACGGCCGCCACGCGCTTTGCCGACGAGCAGCCCCAGCCGGACGAGCTGCTGGCCGCCGCGCAGGAGGCCCTGGCGGCCTTCCAGGCGCTGCAGGGGCGCGTGCCCGAGGGCGCCAGCCTCTACACGGCCGACGGCGGCATCCGACAGATTGCCCTGGCCGGCGGACTGGAGGCCCAGCCGCAGATGCAGCTGCCGCTGGCGCTGCTGGAGCAGGTCTTCGAGGAGCTGCTGGCCGCGCCCGCGGCCGACGGTGCCCAGCCCGGGCCACGCCTGGCCGCCACGGTGGTCATCCTGCGCGCCTGCATGCAGGCGCTGGGCTTTCAGGGCGTCACCATCCGCTCGGACGCCGTGGCCTGAACGAGCGGCGGCGCGAAGGCCGCCCGCTGCGCCTGCGCCCGCTCGCGCACGCTGCAACCCTGAACGTGGTCGTTGACCAGCCCCATGGCCTGCATGAAGGCGTACATGGTGGTCGGGCCGACGAAGCTGAAACCGCGCTTTTTCAAATCCCTGGACAGGGCCACGGAGGCCGGCGAGGTGGTCAGCGACCGCACCGCCGCGCCCGTCAGCGCCTGCGGCCGCCCCTGCTGGGCCTGCGGCGCCCAGCTCCAGATGTAGCGGGCCAGCGATCCCCATTCGGCCCGCAGCCGCAACACGCAGCGGGCGTTGTGGATGGCCGATTCGATCTTGCCGCGGTGGCGCACGATGGCCGCATTGGCCAGCAGCTGCCCGACCTCGGCCGGGCCGAAGCGCGCCAGCTCCTCGGCCTCGAACTGCGCAAAGGCCGCGCGCAGGGCCTCGCGCTTGTTCAGGATGGTCAGCCAGCTCAGGCCGGCCTGAAAACCCTCCAGGCAGAGCTTTTCGAACAGGCGCCGCTCGTCGTCCACGGCAAAGCCCCATTCGTGGTCGTGGTAGTGGCGGTACAGCGGCGTGGCGCGGCACCAGGCGCAGCGCAGGCAGCCGCCGTCATCGGCAAACAGGCCGTCGGGCGCGGGGGTGGCGGGGTCGGTCATGGCCCCATTGTGCTGGGCTATGCTGGCCGCATGCTGCCCGCCCGCTGCCGCGCCCTCGCCCGCTGCCTTGCCCTGGCGGGCGGCTGCGCCCTGCTGGCGGGCTGCGCGCAGCCGGGCGGCGACGCGCTGGGCTACTACTGGCAGTCGCTGCGCGGGCACCTGGCCCTGATGCACGCCGCCCGCCCCCTGCCCGAATGGCTGGCCGCCCCCGACACGCCCGAGCCGCTGCGCCAGCGCCTGCAGCTGGCACAGCAGGCGCGCACGTTCGCCAGCCGCGAGCTGGCCCTGCCGGACAACGCCAGCTACCGCCGCTACGCCCGGCTGGACCGGCCCGCCGCCGTGTGGAACGTGGTGGCCGCCCCGCCGTGGTCGCTGGCGCTGCACACCTGGTGCTTTCCGGTGACGGGCTGCATCGGCTACCGAGGCTACTTTGACCAGGAGGGGGCACAGGCCGAGGGCCGGCGCCTGCAGCAGCAGGGGCTGGAGGTGAGCGTGTACCCGGTGCCGGCGTATTCCACCCTGGGCTACAGCAACTGGCTGGGCGGCGATCCGCTGCTGTCCACCTTCATCGGCTGGCCCGAGGGCGACTTCGTGCGCCTGCTGTTTCATGAGCTGGCGCACCAGCAGGCCTATGCCAGCGGCGATACGCGCTTCAACGAGTCCTACGCCACGGCCGTGGAGCGCCTGGGCGTGCAGCAGTGGCTGCACGCGCGCGGCGATGCGGCTGTTCGCCAGCAGTACGAGCGCAGCGAAGAACGCCGCGGCCAGTGGCGCGCGCTGACGCAGCAAACGCGCGCGCGCCTGGCCGCCATTTATGAGTCAAAACAGGCTCTAGCCCACGACTGGCAAGCGCTGGCAGCTATGAAAAGCGAAGCAATGCAGGAGTTTACCGGGCACTACGCGCAGCTGCGCGAGTGCTGGCTGCAGGCCGGCGTGACGGCCCAGCAGCTGGCGCCGCTGGACCGCTGGGCAGCCGGCGCCAACAACGCCAGCTTTGCCGCCCAGGGCGCCTATGACGACCTGGTGCCGGCCTTCATGGCCCTCTTTGAGCGCGAAGGCCGCGACTGGCCGCGCTTTCACGCGGCCGTGCGGGCAATGGCCGCCGCGCCACCGGGCGAGCGCGAGACAAAGATGCGAGAACTCAATCAACCATAGCGCTGCGCCCCCGCGCATGAAACGGGCGCGTCCCAGGGCGCGGGCCACCGCGCTTGGGATCCCCCCGCCGCGCTGGTGGCGTCCCTGGCCGCAACGCGCAGCATTGCGAGAGCGGGGGAAAGCGGCGCAGCCGCTCAGGGAGGTGTTCTCTGGTCAACCGCGCAGCGACTCGATGAGGTCGATGTACTGCTGCTGGGCGGCGGCCGTGTCCGTGCCCTTGAGCTTTTCCCAGGCGTCCCACTTGGCGCGGCCCACGATGTCGGAGAAGCTGGGCTTCTTGTCCTGGTTGTCGCCAGCAGTGGCCTGCTTGTACAGGGCGTAGATCTTGAGCAGCGTCGGGTTGTCCGGGCGCTCGCTCAGGTTCTTGGAATTGGCTACGGCGGCTTCGAAAGTGGCGTTCAGATCGGACATGGTTGCGGTCTCCTGGGTACAAGAAGGGAAGGCCGCAGTGTAGTCAAAACGCGAACGATCGTGCTTTTTCACGGGCGCAAAAAACCCCGCCGCTCGGGCGGGGCTGCAGAACGGGCTTCAGACCGCCGGCTGCGCCAGCCACTGGTGCGCCAGCTGCACCCAGTAGGTGCCGCCCAGCGGAATCAGGTCGTCATTGAAGTCGTAGCTGGGGTTGTGCAGCGTGCAGGGGCCGCCGCCGTGTCCAACAGCGCGGTGGTCGCCCTCGCCGTTGCCGATGAAGACATAGGCGCCGGGCTTGGCCTGCAGCATGAAGGCGAAGTCCTCGGCGCCCATGGTGGGCTCCTGCGGGCGCACACCGGACTCGCCCACGATGGCGGCCATGACGCGCGCGGCAAATTCCGCCTCGGGCGCGGAATTGATGGTGGGCGGGTAGTTGCGCACGAACTCGAACTCGCACGTCGCCTCGAACGCCGCGCAGGTGTGCTCGGCCACCTCGCGCATGCGCCGCTCGATCAGGTCCAGCACCTCGACCGAGAAAGTGCGCACCGTGCCCTGCAGCTCGCACGAGTCCGGCACCACGTTGGTCGCCTCGCCGGCGTGGATCATGGTCACCGAGATCACGCCCGCGTCCACCGGCTTTTTGTTGCGGCTGATGATGTTCTGGAAGGCCTGCACCATCTGGCAGGCCACGGGCACCGGGTCGATGCCCAGATGGGGCATGGCGCCGTGCGCGCCCTTGCCGCGGATGGTGATCTTGAACTCGTTGCTGGACGCCATCACCGGCCCGGCGCTCACCGCGAAGCTGCCCACCGGCAGGCCCGGCCAGTTGTGCATGCCAAACACGGCCTGCATGGGGAACTGCTCGAACAGCCCATCCTTGATCATCTCGCGCGCGCCGCCCCCGCCCTCCTCGGCCGGCTGGAAGATCAGATAGACCGTGCCGTCGAAGTCGCGGTGCTCCTCGCGCGAGAAATGCTGCGCCGCCGCCAGCAGCATGGCCACGTGGCCGTCGTGCCCGCAGGCGTGCATCTTGCCGGCGTGGCGGCTGGCGTGCTCGAAGGTGTTGAACTCCTGCATGGGCAGCGCGTCGATGTCCGCGCGCAGGCCCACGCCGCGCCCGCAGGCGCCGCCGTCGCGCCCGGGCACGACGCCCACCACGCCGGTGGTCCCCATGCCGCGGTGGATGGCAATGCCCCACTCGGTCAGCTTGGCGGCGATCACGTCGGCCGTGCGCACCTCCTGAAAGCACAGTTCGGGGTGGGCATGGATGTCGCGGCGCACCGCGGCGATGGCGGCGGCTTCAAGGGCGATGGAATCGATGACTTTCATGGCAGTTGTCTCTGGTCGTGCGTGCAGGCCGTCATGGGAGCGGTCCAGTCTAGCCGCGCCGCTTCGACCTTACCGGGCTCTCAGGTTCGCACCCGCCCGTCGCCCGTCAGCATGGACATCTCCACGAAGTGCGAACCCTCGTGCTCGCCCGGGCCGAAGTTGACGGCAAAGCCGCCGACCGGGCCGTTCACGGCCTCCAGCCCCGCCACCAGCGCCTCGCGCGTAGGCCGGGCCGCGCCCTGGGCGCTGGCGTGGCGCAGGCCCTCGATGAACACGCGCGCGGCAATGTAGCCCTCGAAGCTGGAATAGTTGGGCTGCACGCCGGCGCCGCCCTTCTTGATGGCTTCGTGGAACTCGCGGGTGATCTGGCGTGCGCCCGAATAGGGCGAGGGCACGACCTGCGAGACCACCACGCCGGCGCCCTCGGCGCCCAGCGCGTCGGCCAGCGCCTGCGTACCCACGAAGGAGACGTTGTAGAAGCCGCCCCCGTAGCCGGCCTTGCGCGCCGCGCGCACGAAGGCCGCGCTGGGCGCGTAGGTGCTGATCTGCACGATGGCCTCGGGCCGGGCGGCCACCAGCGGCGTCACGGCGGCGGCCACGTCCACCGAGTTGCGCGCCACCTTGCCCGTGGCGGCCGGCTGCAGCTTGCGCGCGGCCAGCGCCTTGGCCACGGCCTCCAGCCCGGCTTGGCCGTAGGCGTCGTCCTGGTGGAACACGCCGATGCGCGACAGGCCCAGGTGGGTGAGCTGGCGCACGATGAGCTCGGCCTCGTCTTCGTAGGAGGCGCGCACGTGGAAGATCAGCCGGTTGAGCGGGCGGCGCAGCGCCACCGCGCCGGTGAACGGCGCAAAGAACGGCACCCGCGCCTGGGTGAACAGCGGCTGCGCCGCCAGGCTGGTGGGCGTGCCGATGTAGCCAAACAGCGCAAATACGTCGTCGGCGATGAAGCGGCGGGTGTTTTCCGCGCAGCGCTCGGGCTCGTAGCCGTCGTCCAGCGAGCGCAGCTCGATGGTGCGCCGCGCCACCCCGCCCTGGGCGTTGACCTGCTCGAAGGCCAGCCTGGCGCCGGCCTGGAACTGCAGCCCCAGCTGCGCCGACGGGCCCGTCAGCGCCGCCGACTGGCCCAGCACGATGCGCTCGCCCGCCTGCGCGCGCACGGCGGGCACCGCGCCGGCCAGCGCCCCGGCCGCCAGTGCGGCAGAAAAACCGCGGCGGCTGAGCGGCCCGGCTGCCGGGGCTGTGTCCTGTAGGGGTGCATTCATGCTGAAATCCTTTCTCTTCCCGGGTTCGGTGTAGGGCATATTGCCAGTGCCTTGCGAGCCACCCAGGTGACTGCGCCGGCTTGGCCGGGAATGTAGCGAATCCGCATGAAAGCCGCTCCCAATGATCTCTGACGACCTCTCCGCCCTGGCTGCGGCCGCCCCCGCGCGGACGACCACCGTGCGCGGCGCCTGCCCGCACGACTGCCCCGACACCTGCGCGCTGCTGACCACCGTGGAGGACGGGCGCGCCGTGCGCGTGCAGGGCAACCCGGCGCACGCCAGCACGGGCGGCGTGCTGTGCGCCAAGGTCTCGAAGTACGCCGAGCGCACGAACCACCCCGAGCGCATCCTCACCCCGCTCAAGCGCACGGGCCCCAAGGGCAGCGGGCAGTTCGCCCCCGTATCGTGGGACGAGGCGCTGGCCGACATCGCCGGGCGCTTGGGGCGGATCGCCGCGCGCGATGCGCAGGCCATCGTGCCCTACAGCTACGCCGGCACCATGGGCCTGGTGCAGGGCGAGAGCATGGACCGGCGCTTCTTCCACCGCCTGGGCGCCTCGCAGCTGGCGCGCACCATTTGCGCCACCGCCGGCGGCGAGGGCCTGACCTACACCCTGGGCGGCAAGGTGGGCATGAAGGTGGAGTTTTTCGCCCAGGCCAAGCTGATCCTGATCTGGGGCAGCAACTCGATCGGCAGCAACCTGCACTTTTGGCGCCTGGCGCAGCAGGCCAAGAGGGACGGCGCACGCCTGGTGTGCATCGACCCGCGCAGGAGCGAGACGGCCGAGAAGTGCCACGAGCACATCCAGCTGCTGCCCGGCACCGACGCCGCCCTGGCCCTGGCGCTGATGCACGAGCTGATCGCCCACGACTGGCTGGACCACGACTACCTGGCCCGCCACACGCATGGGTGGGAGCAGCTGCGCGCGCGCGCATTGCAATGGCCGCCCGAGCGCGCCGCCGCCGTGTGCGGCGTGCCGGCGGCGCAGATCCGCCAGCTGGCGCGCGAGTACGGCACCACGCGCCCGGCCGCCATCCGGCTGAACTACGGCGTGCAGCGCGCCCACGGCGGCGCCAATGCCGTGCGCGCCATCGCCTGCCTGCCGGCGCTCACGGGCGGCTGGCGCCACCCGGCCGGCGGCCTGCTGCTGTCCAGCTCCGGGCACTTTCCGGTGCAGCGCGCGCAGCTGCAGCGCCCCGACCTGCTGGCCGGGCGGCCCAGCCGCACCATCAACATGGTGACCATCGGCGACGACCTGCTGCGGCCCGCCTCGCCCACATTCGGGCCGAAGATCGAGGCGCTCGTCATCTACAACAGCAACCCGGTGGCGGTGGCGCCCGACTCCTCCAAGGTGGTGCAGGGCTTTGCCCGCGAGGATGTGTTCACCGTGGTGCTGGAGCACTTCCAGACCGATACCGCCGACTGGGCCGACTACATCCTGCCAGCCACCACGCAGCTGGAGCACTGGGACGTGCACCTGGCCTACGGCCACACCGACGCGCTGCTGAACCGCCCGGCCATTGCGCCGCTGGGCGGCTCGCGCAGCAACGCGCAGATCTTTCGCGACCTGGCCGCGCACATGGGTTTCACCGAGCCCTGCTTTGCCGACAGCGACGAGGCGCTGTGCCGCCAGGCCTATGGCGATGCGGTGGACTTCGCCCTGCTGGCCGAGCAGGGCTTCGCCCCGCTGGCCGTGCCCGACGCGCCCTTTGCCGAGGGCGGCTTTCCCACGCCCTCGGGCAAGTGCGAGTTCTGGAGCGACCGGCTGGCCGCGCGCGGGCTGGACCCGCTGCCCGCCTACATCCCCAACCACGAGGCGCCGGGCAGCTCCAGCCTGTACCCGCTGGCCATGATTTCGCCGCCGGCGCGCAACTTCCTGAACTCCACCTTCGTCAACCTCAAGAGCCTGCGCGACATCGAGGGCCGCCCGCTGGTGGAGATCCACTCGCAGGACGCGGGCGCGCGCGGCATCGCCGATGGCGACCTGGTGCGCGTGTTCAACGGCCGCGGCAGCCACGAGTGCCACGCCGTGGTGGGCGAGCGCGCCCGGCCGGGCGTGGTCAACGGCCTGGGGATCTGGTGGCGCAAGCTGGGCGTGAACGGCACCAACGTGAACGAGCTGACCAGCCAGGCGCTGACCGACCTCGGGGACGGGCCGACCTTCTACGACTGCCTGGTGGAGGTGGAGCGGCTGCCGGCACCGCTTTGAGGTTCACTATGAAAAAGAGAGCTGCCAACGCTTGATTGGCAAGCGCTGCAGCCCTTTTTCATGCTCAATCGAGCTTGACGCCCGTGGCCCGGATGATGGGCCCCCAGCGCTTCGCCTCGGCCCGCGCCAGGGCGCGGAACTGCGCCGGCGTGCCGGGCAGCGGCTCCATGCCGAAGGCCTGCATGCGCTGCACCACGGCCGGGGCCTTCAGCGCCTGGTTGACGGCGGCGTTCAGCCGTGTGGTGACCTCCGCCGGCAGGCCGGCCGGCGCCAGCACGCCCTGGAAGGCATAGACCTCGGAATCGGCCACGCCGGCTTCAGCCAGCGTGGGCAGGTCGGGCAGGGCCGGCACGCGCTGGGCCGAGCCGATGGCCAGCGCCCGCACCTTGCCCGACTGGATGACCGGCAGCCCGGCCGCCAGGTCCAGAAACATGCAGGGCACCTGCCCGCCCATCACGTCCTGCATGGCAGGCGCCGCGCCGCGGTAGGGAATGTGGGTCAGGAAGGTGCCGGTGCGGTGCTTGAACATCTCCATGGCCAGGTGGTGCGGCGAGCCGTTGCCGGGCGAGGCGTAGTTGACCTCGCCCGGGCGGGCGCGCACGTGGGCCAGGAAGTCCTGGAGCGTGCGCGCCGGAAAGTCCGGGTGCACCACCAGCGCTAACGGAAAGCGCGACAGGCCGGCGACGTAGGTGAAGTCCTTCTCGGGGCTGAAGGGCAGCTTGCTGAACAGGTGTTCGTTGTAGGCCAGCAGGGCGTTGTCGGCCGACATCACGGTGTAGCCGTCGGGCCGGGCGCTGGCCACGGCCTGGCTGCCGATGTTGGTGGACGCGCCGGGGCGGTTGTCCACCACAATCTGCTGGCCCAGCTCGGAGCGCAGCGCCTCGGCCACGGTGCGCGCCAGCACGTCGGTGCCGCCGCCGGGCGGATAGGGCACGACCCAGCGGATGGGCTGGGCCGGCCAGCCGCCCTGGGCGTGGGCCAGGGTGGCGAAGGGGGCCAAAGGCGCGGCGCCCAGGGCCGCGAGCAGCTGTCTGCGTTGCATGGCAATGTCTCCTGTACTCATTTTTTAGTAGCTGCCGCCGCTTGATTGGTGCGGCTTGCAGGGCTATTTTGCCCAAAATCAAGCTGGCATGGCAACGTCCTGGTCGATGGCGCCGAAAACGCTGTGGCCGGCGCGGTTCTTCATCTCGATGCGCACGCTGTCGCCGTGGCGCAGGTAGCCGGTGCGGGCGCGCCCGGCCTCGGACGCCTCCACGGCGCGCTTGTCGGCGATGCAGGCATGGCCCAGCTCGGTGCCGGCGTTGGCCACCGGGCCGCTGCCCACCAGCGTGCCGGCGCGCAGCCGCCGGGTGCGCGCCAGGTGGGCCAGCAGCTGGCCGAAGTCGAACGCCATGTCCTGCCCCGCCTCGCCCATGCCAAAGCGCCGGCCGTTCACGGCGCACTGCAGCTGCAGCTGCACCCGGCCGCCCTGCCAGGCTTCGCCCAGCTCGTCGGGCGTGACGGCCACGGGGCTGAAGGCGGTGGCCGGCAGCGACTGCACGCAGCCGAGACCCAGCGCCTGCTCGGCCGCCATCAGCAGGCGCAGGCTGAAGGCGTTGGCCAGCGCCAGCAGGCGCACGCCCGCGCGCGCCTGCTCGGGGTCGGCGCCGCGCTCCACGTCGCCGGTGGCGACAGCCAGCTGCGCGCCGAAGTCCAGACCGCTTTGCGGACCGGGCAGCGCCAGCGCGTCGCAGGGGCCCAGGAAGTCGTCGCTGGCGCCCTGCAGCAGCAGCGGCTGGGTCAGCGGCGCCTCGCCGCTGGCGCCCAGCGCCTGGCGCAGCCGCCGCACATGGGCCGGATAGGCCAGCGCCTGCACCCACTGGTGGGCGCGCGGCAGCGGGGCCATGCAGCGCCCCGGCTCGAAGGCAAAGGCGTGCAGGGCGCGGCCGGCGTTGAGCTCCGCGCTCAGGTCGGCCAGCTGGGGCGCCAGGAAGTTCCAGTCGTCCAGCACCTGCTGCAGGCGGTTGGCGATGCCGCTCGCATAATGGGCCTGGCTCAGATCGCGCGAGACGACGACCAGCTGGCCGTCGCGCGATCCATCCTTGTAGGTGGCAAGTTTCATGGGGTGGGGCGGCGCCTGCGGGAACTGCCGCCGACGCCCATCGATCCAGCCAACGGTGGACCTTCTGACAAAACCTGAAATTCTAGGAGCCTCTCGCCCGGCATGCCGCGCCGCCCGCTGATCCTGCTGACTGCACTGGTAGTGGCCGCGCACTGGCTGGCCCTGGGCGGCCTGTCGCTGGGCAGCGGTGCGCCCGCCAAGGCGGGCGAGGCGCTGGCCTTTCGCACCCGCCTGGTCGAGCCCCCTGCCCCACCACCGCCGCCCGCCGCCGCCGAACCCCCGCCAGCCCCGCGGCCGGCGCCCAAGCCCCGACCCAGGCCGCGCCCGGCGCCGCCACCCCCACCACCCGCACCGCCTGCACCGGCCCCCGAGGCCGTCCCGCAAGCCGCGGTGCCGCAGCCCGCCGACGCACCCGACCCGCACGAGCTGCTGGCTGCGGCCCCGCCGGCCGATATGCCGCCAGAGATGCCTGCCGAGACGCCGGCCAGCGACCCGGCCGCCGAGGCGGCCGGCGCAGCACAGCCTGCCGCCGAGCCCGCCAGCGCGCCCGCCGAAGCAGCCCCTGCTGCAGCCCCTGCCTCTGCACCCGCCAGCGACGCCGCGCCGCCAGCCGTCCAGGCGGACACCGGCACCGCCCCGCAGGCCAACGCCGGCGTGGAGATCACCCCGCCCGGCGCCGGCAGCGCGCCCGCCAGCGCCGAGGCGCCGCCGGTGCGCGTGCCCGCGTCCGTCCGGCTGGACTTCGAGGTGACGGGCCAGGCCAAGCGCTTTGCGTACAGCGCCAGCGCCGAGCTGAGCTGGCGCCAGGACGGCCAGCGCTATGAGGCGCGCCAGCAGGTCAAGGCCTTCTTGCTGGGCGCGCGCTCGCAGACCAGCACCGGGCGCATCACCTCCGCCGGCCTGCAGCCCGAGCGCTTCGGCGACAAGGCGCGCAGCGAGCGCGCGGCGCATTTCGACTTCGGGCGCCACGAGGCAACCTTCAGCGCCAACGCGCCGCCCGCGCCCATCGGCGACGGCGCGCAGGACCGCCTGAGCGTGTTCATCCAGCTGGGCAGCCTGCTGGCGGCCGCGCCGCAGCGCTACCCGCCGGGCACGCGCATCACGCTGACCACCGTGGGCACCAAGAGCGCCGACCGCTGGACTTTCACCGTTGAAGGCCCCGAGACGCTGCAGCTGCCCGCCGGCCCCACGCCGGCGCTGAAGCTGCAGCGCGTGCCGCCGCCCGGCAAGGACTACGACCAGAAGGCCGAGCTGTGGCTGGGCACGCAGCTGGGCTACCTGCCGGTGCGCATCCGCATCACCCAGGCCAGCGGCGACTTTGTCGATCTGGCGCTGAGCGGCCACGAGGGCCAATGACGCACGGGGCGGCGGCGCACTTGAACTCGGGCACACTGCAGCCATCTGCAGGGCATTGCAGCCAGGGAGAACACGCCATGAACATGCTCTACGACTCCGACTCCTTCGTGGTGGTCCACATGCAGCCGGTGGCCGACCTGCACACGGCGGAAGACGGCTCGCAGCAGCCCCAGCTGGCGCGCCACGGCTTCGAGATCGTGGACAAGCGCTCGGGCAAGGAGGTCTATCTGGATGGCTCCTGGGCCGAGATGTTCCAGCAGCAGATCCTGGCCTGGCAGCTCAACGCCCCCACCGAGCAGGAGGTGGAGGACACGCTGGACGGTTACGTGGGCCTGGCGCAAAACCCGGTGGTCATCCACTGATCCGCCAGTGGATTCATAGCCAAATCGGCCTCAAACCCTTACCAGTCAAGCGCTGGCAGCTATTATTTAGAGAGCGAACCCGAAGCGCCGCGGCGCTGCGCCATCTCCTGCCCCATGGCCTGCTGCGTCTCGGCATCCAGCAAGGCGCGGGCGGCCGGGTAGATGGTGGCGTCCTCGTGCCGCATGTGGCTCTCGTAGCTGTGCGCAAAGCGCTCCAGCGCTGCTTCCTGCCCGGGCGCGAGGGCGCGTATGGAGCCCTCGCCCAGTGCCTGCAGCGCGCCGCGCGCGGCGGCCCAGCGCTCGGCCATCTGCACGTGGTCGCTCTGCAGCTGGCGCACCAGCTGCGCCACGCCCTGCTCGGGCGTGCCGGCCAGTAGCGGCGGAAAGACGTGCAGCTCCTCGTCCTCGTGATGCAGCGGCGCGGCGATGTCGAAGTAGCGCAGCACGTCGCGCGCAGCCTGGGCGGCGGATTCGTCCCAGCCCGTGTCCTGCAGGTACTGGCGCAGGCGCGCCAGCAGGTCCAGCGAGCGGCGCACGCGCTCGTGGCAGGCCTCCAGCATGGCAAAGGGCTCATCAAAGCCCGCCCCGGGGCTGCGCACGCCGGGCAGGGATACGCGGGCGCCGGTCATCCCTGCTGGCGGCCCAGCGCCACCGGGCGGCCCTCGCGGTCAAAAGGCAGATAGCCGCCCAGGTCGCCGCTCTTGATGGCCTCGACCATGCGGTTCAGCGCCTGGTCGGTCTGGGCATCGCTGGGGCCCTGGTCGATGTCGCCCGACAGCGCGGCGGCAAACACCAGCCGCCAGGGCTGGTCGGGCAATTCGTATTCGCTGGACTCGCGCACCACGGCGGCAAACGATTCGGCCTCGTCGGGCCACTTGTCCACGCACATCAGCGGCACCAGGGCGCCGCCCTCGCCGCGGTCGAAACCCGCGCGCTGCGCGGCCGTGGCGCCGTCCGGCAGCTCGGAGCCGGCAAAAACCAGCAGCAGGCGCTGGCGCTCGCGCTGCGCGCGGGCGGCCTGCAGCAGGTCGTCGAAATGGCGGATCTCGTTCATGGCGTTGTTACCTCGCTGTGGCTGTCTGATGGCTTGTCTGGAATCGCCCGATCATGCTCCGGCCAGGGATGCACGCCGCCGCCTGGGGCCATCAGCGTGGTCACGTACCGGGCCGGCGCCGGGCGCTGGCGCGCAGGCTTGCGCGACAGTACGGTGCCGATGCTGAGAAAGCAGGCGGCGCGCTCGTACGGGGCCAGCGCGAACAGCGCGCGCAGGGCGGGCGCCGCGAGCGCCCGGCCGCTGGTCAGCGCCGAGCCATAGCCCAGGGCGGTGGCCATGAGCAGCATGCCGTGCAGCGCGCAGCCGGCGGACAGCCAGCGCTCAGGCGCAGCAATGGGCGCGTCGGCGGCGCCTTCGTCCACCACGGCCAGCAGCAGCACGGGCGCGCGGCCGGCCTTGTCGCGGGCGCGCGCCTGCTCGTCAGGGCCGGCCTGCGGGTCGCGCTGCAGCAGGGCCTGCACGAAGGCCTGGCCCAGCGCGGCGCGCGCGTCCTGCGGCACCAGGATGAAGCGCCAGGGCAGCAGGCAGCCGTGGTCCGGCGCGTGGCGCGCGGCCTCCAGGATGGCCTGCAGCTGCGCGCCCCCGGGGCCGGGGGCGGCCAGGCGCCGGGGCATGACGGTCTGGCGCGCGGCCAGCAGGGCGGCCAGGTGCTGGGGGCAGGAAATGTCCGGCACAGCGGGCTTTGTACGGCGGGACTTCAGCAGTCCACCAGCACCTGGCCGTCGTGCTCGACGTAGGGCGCGTAGGGGCCGGTGCCGCTGCACTGCGCGCGCGAGGCGGCGACAAAGCCGCCATGCTCGACATCGAACACGTGCACCTCGCCTTCCTCGATCACGTAGTGCCAGCCATGCAGGCTGATGCGGCCCTGTTCGACGCGGCTGCGCACCATGGGGTAGTCCATCAGGCGCTCCAGCTGCAGCACCACAGCGCGCTCCTCGGTGCGGCGCAGGGCCTCGTCGCACGGCTGCACGGGCAGCACGGCGCCGCGGCCCAAGTCCAGCCAGCGCTGCAGGTTCTGCGCCTCGGGCGGCACCTCGCCGTACATCGCCTTGATGGCGCCGCAGTGGCTGTGGCCGCAGACGATGATGCGACTGACCTCCAGGCTGAGCACGGCGAACTCGATGGCCGCGGCCGTGCCGTGGTGGCCGTGCGAGCCGTCATAGGGCGGCACGAAGGCGCCCACGTTGCGCACCATGAACAGCTCGCCCGGCCCGGTGCCGGTGAGCAGGTAGGGCACCAGGCGCGAGTCCGAGCAGCCGATGAACAGCGTCTTCGGCGCCTGGCCCTGGGCCACCAGGTCCTGGAAGCGCTGCTGGTGCAGCGGAAAGTACTGCGAGTGAAAGCGCTGCAGTCGCTGCAGCAGCTCGTCGGGCACGGCGCCGGGGGGCTGGTCCATGGCGGCTGGGGATCAGGGACGCCGGACTATTGCACCAGCGGCGAGCTGGCTTCGTCCAGCTCCACGCCCTGCACGTCGGCCTCGGCGGCCAGCAGCTGCAGGCACTGGCGCAGCGCCGTGATCCACGACTGCTGGCGCAGCGCCAGCTGCACGGCGCCGCGCACCGATTCGTAAGGCTCCTCGACGCCGGGGTCGCGCTGCAGCACTTCGACCACATGCAGGCCAAAGCGGCTGTGCACCAGGCGCGGCAGCACGCCGACTTCGGCCCGCCCGAAGATCTCCTGCGCCATCTCGGGGGCGAATTCCTCGGCCGTCAGCCAGCCCAGCTCGCCGCCCTGCGCCCCGGTGGGGCAGTTGGACAGCTCGCGCGCGGCGCGGGCGAAGGCATCTTCGGCGCTGCTGCCGTCATGGCAGCGCACGTCCAGCAGACAGGCCTCGGCACGCGAGCGCAGCGCGCCTACGTCCACGCCCGGCGTCACGCCGAACAGGATGTGGCGCACGTGCACACGCTCGCCGCGCCGGTAGCGTGCGGCGTGCGCGGCGTGGTGGCGCCGGCAGGCCTCTTCGGTGGGCTCGGGCACGTTCAGGTGCTGCTCCAGCCAGCGCTCGATGGCTTCGCTGGCGGCTTCGCTGAAGGCGCCGGCCTGCGGCGCCGGGTCGTCCTGGGCCAGCAGGCCGTCCTTCTGGGCGGCCTGGCGCAGCAGCTCGGTGCAGGCGCGCTGGCGCAGCTCCTCGGGCGTGATCTGCTCGTTCGGTTCGGCGAGCGTCACGCCGTTGATGCTGGCTTGGATGGAAGGCAGGGTGGTCGCGTTCATGGCCGGATCGTAGGCAAGGGGGGATTACCGTACAGCGCGGGGGTTGTCGATGGCGTCGGCCACCGCGGGCGAGGGCACGGCGCTGGGCTGGCCGGGCAGGTTCTGGCCTGCCGGCACGTTCAGGCGCCGTGCGCGCACCACCTGGTAGGGGCGCAGCAGGTAGAACACCGAGGCAAAGCCGCTCCACACGTGTACCAGCCGGCTGAAGGGAAACAGCAGGAAGATGGTCACGCCCAGCACGATGTGCACCAGGAACGACCAGTGCAGCCCGGCCAGCGCTGCGGCGTCCACCGGGCGCAGCGTGACGATGCGCTGGGCCCAGTCGGCCAGGATCAGCATGGCGCTGCCGTCGGTGTGCTGCAGCGATTGCGGCAGCGTGAGCAGGCCCAGCGACAGCTGCACCCACAGCACCACCAGCACGGCAATGTCGGTGGGGTGGCTGGTGTAGCGGATGCGCGGGTCGGTGAGGCGGCGCACCAGCAGCATGGTCAGGCCCACGAAGCAGATGGCGCCGGCGATGCCGCCGGCGGTGACGGCCAGCATCTGCTTGGTCTGCGCGCTCATGAAGACGCCGTACACGCTGTGCGGCGTGAACAGGCCCACCATGTGCCCGAAGAACAGGAACAAAATGCCGAAGTGAAACAGGTTGCTGCCCCAGCGCAGCAGGCCGCTGCGCAGCATCTGCGAGGAATCGCTCTTCCAGCTGTACTGGTTCTGGTCGAAACGGATCAGGCTGCCCACCACGAACACCACGAAGCACACGTAGGGATAGACCTGGAAGAGGAAGCGGTACATCGAGTCCATGGTTTCAAGCTCCTTGGATACGTGAGGGGTTGTTGCGCACGATGTGCACGGGCTGGGGCTGGCCCGGGCGGGCCTGGCCGGCGGACGAGCAGCCGTCGAACGCGGCGGGCTCCTCCCAGCTTTCGTCGATGGGGGGCTCGGGCGGCACGTCGATGCCGGTCTGCGGCTTGTGCCCGGCCAGCTCCAGCAGTGCGGCCAGCGCGGCGGCGTAGGGGCTGGCGCGCTGGACCAGGGCGGCATGCACGGCGTCCAGCAGGTGCGCTATCTCGCCCAGGAAGCCCTTGGCCTCGCGCGGGGGCTGGGTGGAGACGAATTCCAGTACCGCCGGCAGGTAGTCGGGCAGCTCGTCCTCGACCAGCAGCAGGCCGGCCTTGGCATAGGTCTCGCCCAGGTCGATCATGGCCGGGCCCCGGTCGCGCGAGTCGCCATGCACGTGTTCGAACAAGTACAGCGAGGTGGAGCGGCCGCGGTCGAACAGCTCCACGTACTCGGTCTCGGCGGTGAGCGCGTCGCTGGCCTGCAGGTGGCGCACCAATGCGGCCAGGCTGGCGCGGTGGCGTGCGTTCAGCACGCCGTCCGCGGCCACCAGCGACTCCATCTCGTACAGGTGTTCGCGCAGCGCGGCGTCGGGGTAGCCCAGCAGCGCGGCCAGCACGCGCAGCGTGACGGCGCCGGGGTGGCGGCCGGCAACCCGCTGCGTCACCGGAATGTTGTGCGGCTCCTGCATGTTCACACCTCCGCCTTGATGGGGATGGTGCGCTTCTTTTCCTGGCCGAACAGACTGACGTTGGACACGCCGTCCGAGCAGCCGTTGCCAAAGGTGAAGCCGCAGCCGCCGCGCACGTTGAAGGCGTTTTCCGCGTATTCGCGGTGCGTGGTGGGGATCACGAAGCGGTCCTCGTAGTTGGCAATCGCCATGATCTGGTACATGTCCTCGGCCTGTGCCTGGGTCATGCCGACCTGGTTCAGCACGTCGGTGTCGATGCGCCGCTCCACATGCTTGGCGCGCTGGTAGGCGCGCATGCCCAGCATGCGCTCCAGCGCCCGCACCACCGGGGCGGTGTCGCCCGCCGTGAGCAGGTTGGCCAGGTATTTCACCGGGATGCGCAGCTGGTTCACGTCGGGGATCTGGCCGTTCACGCCCAGGTGCCCGGCGTTGGCGGCCGAGCTGATGGGCGACAGCGGCGGCACGTACCAGACCATGGGCAGCGTGCGGTACTCGGGGTGCAGCGGCAGGGCCACCTTCCAGTCCACGGCCATCTTGTACACGGGGCTCTTGCGCGCGGCCTCCATCCACTTGTCGGGGATGCCGTCGATCTTCGCCTGGGCAATCACGGCCGGATCGTGTGGATCGAGGAACAGGCCCAGCTGCGCCGGGTACAGATCGCGGTCGCGCTCGACGCTCGCCGCCTCCTGGATGCGGTCGGCGTCATACAGCAGCACGCCCAGGTAGCGGATGCGGCCCACGCAGGTCTCCGAGCACACGGTGGGCTGGCCGGCCTCGATGCGCGGGTAGCAGAAGATGCACTTCTCGGCCTTGCCGCTCTTCCAGTTGTAGTAGATCTTCTTGTACGGGCAGCCCGAGACGCACATGCGCCAGCCGCGGCACTTGTCCTGGTCGATCAGGACGATGCCGTCTTCCTCGCGCTTGTAGATCGAGCCCGAAGGGCACGAGGCCACGCAGGTCGGGTTCAGGCAGTGCTCGCACAGGCGCGGCAGGTACATCATGAAGGTGTTTTCGAACTGGCCGTACATCTCCTTCTGGATGTCGTCGAAGTTCTTGTCCACGCTGCGCTTTTCGAACTCGCCGCCCAGGATTTCCTCCCAGTTCGGGCCCCAGACGATCTTGTCCATCTGCTTGCCGGTGATGAGGCTGCGCGGCTTGGCCGTGGGCGAGGTGCTCATCTCGGGCGCCGACTGCAGGTGCGCGTAGTCGAACGTGAAGGGCTCGTAGTAGTCGTCGATCTCCGGCAGGTTCGGGTTGGCGAAGATGCGCATGAGCAGCTTCCACTTCGCGCCCTGGCGCGGAATGATGGAGCCGTCGGGGCGGCGCACCCAGCCGCCGTTCCACTTGTCCTGGTTCTCCCATTCCTTGGGGTAGCCGATGCCGGGCTTGGTCTCGACGTTGTTGAACCAGGCGTACTCCATGCCGGGGCGGCTGGTCCAGACGTTCTTGCAGGTGACGGAACAGGTGTGGCAGCCGATGCACTTGTCCAGGTTCAGCACCATGCCGATTTGGGCGCGGATTCTCATGCCGTCTCTCCTTGGTCCAGCGTGGGTTTGATGAGTTGGTCGGCAACAGGGGTGTCAAGCCAGTCGACCTTGTTCATCTTGCGCAGCACGATGAACTCGTCGCGGTTGGTGCCGATGGTGCCGTAGTAGTTGAAGCCGTAGCTGAACTGGGCATAGCCGCCGATCATGTGCGTGGGCTTCAAGACCACCCGCGTGACCGAGTTGTGGATGCCGCCGCGCACGTTGGTCATCTCCGAGCCGGGCGTGTTCACGATCTTTTCCTGCGCGTGGTACATCATGACCATGCCCGGCTTCACGCGCTGGCTGACCACCGCGCGGGCCGTCAGCGCCCCGTTCACGTTGAACAGCTCGATCCAGTCGTTGTCCTCGATGCCGGCGCGCTTGGCGTCGTCCTCGCTGACCCAGACGATGGGCCCGCCGCGGCTCAGGGTGAGCATCAGCAGGTTGTCGGTATAGGTCGAGTGGATGCCCCACTTCTGGTGCGGGGTGATGAAGTTCAGCGTGATCTCGGGGTTGCCGTTGGGCTTCCTGCCCATCACCTCCGCCGTGGCCTTCAGATCGACCGGTGGACGGTAGCTGGAGAAGCCCTCGCCGAAGGCGATCATCCACGGGTGGTCCATGTAGAACTGCTGGCGGCCCGTGAGGGTGCGCCATGGGATCAGCTCGTGCACGTTGGTGTAGCCGGCGTTGTAGCTCACCGTCTCGCTTTCGATGCCGCTCCAGGTGGGCGAGCTGATGATCTTGCGCGGCTGCGCCTGGATGTCGCGAAAGCGAATCTTCTCGTCCTCGCGGTGCAGCGCCAGGTGGGTGTGGTCGCGCCCGGTCTGCTCGCCCAGCGACGCCCAGGCCTTCACCGCCACATGGCCGTTGGTCTCGGGCGCCATGTGCAGCACCACCTCGCAGGCGTCGATGTCGCTTTCGATCTTCGGCATGCCCTGGCTCACGCCGGGCTCCTGCACCACGCCGTTCAATTGGCCCAGCTGCGTGACTTCCAGCTTGGTGTCCCACTGGATGCCCTTGCCGCCGTTGCCCAGCTTGTCCATCAGCGGGCCCAAGGCGGTAAAGCGCTTGAAGACGTTGGGGTAGTCGCGCTCGACCACGGTCATCTGCGGGCCGGTCTTGCCGGGGATCAGGTCGCACTCGCCGCGCGTCCAGTCGGCCACGCCGAAGGGCTGCGCCAGCTCCTGCGGCGAGTCGTGCATCAGGGGCGTGAGCACCAGTTCGCGCTCCACGCCCAGCTGGCCCGGGCACAGCTCGCTGAACTTCTGGGCGAAGCCCTTGTAGATGTCCCAGTCGCTGCGCGCCTCCCAGGCCGGGTCCACCGCCGTGGACAGCGGGTGGATGAAGGGGTGCATGTCGCTGGTATTGAGGTCATTTTTCTCATACCAGGTGGCCGTGGGCAGCACGATGTCCGAGTACAGGCAGGTGGTGCTCATGCGGAAGTCCAGCGTGACCACCAGGTCCAGCTTGCCCTCGGGCGCCTTGTCATGCCAGACGACTTCCGTCGGCTTGGCCTCCTGCGCTCCCAGGTCCTTGCCCTGCACGCCGTTGCCGGTGCCCAGCAGGTGCTTGAGGAAGTACTCGTGTCCCTTGCCCGAGCTGCCCAGGATGTTGGAGCGCCACACGAACATGTTGCGCGGCCAGTTGTCCGGGTGGTCCGGGTCGGTGCAGCTCATCTTCAGGCTGCCGCTTTGCAGGCCTGCCACTGCGTAGTCCTTCGGGTCCTGGCCCGCCGCCTGCGCGTCGCGCACGACTTGCAGCGGGTTGGTCTTGAGCTGCGGGGCCGTGGGCAGCCAGCCCATGCGCTCGGCGCGCACGTTGTAGTCGATCATGCTGCCGCCGTATTCGGAGCGGTCGGCCAGCGGCGAGAGCACTTCCTCCACGCCGATCTTCTCGTAGCGCCACTGGTCGGTGTGCGCGTAGAAGAAGCTGGTGGAGTTCTGAAAGCGCGGCGGGCGGATCCAGTCCAGCGCAAAGGCCAGCAGCGTCCAGCCGGTCTGCGGGCGCAGCTTTTCCTGGCCCACGTAGTGCGCCCAGCCGCCGCCGCTCTTGCCGATGCAGCCGCACATCATCAGCATGTTGATGACGCCGCGGTAGTTCATGTCGCAGTGGTACCAGTGGTTCATCGCCGCGCCGATGATGACCATGGAGCGGCCCTCGGTGTCGTGCGCGTTCTGCGCGAACTGGCGCGCCACGGTGATGACCAGGTCGCGCGGCGTGCCGGTGATCTGCTCCTGCCAGGCGGGGGTGTAGGGGTGGTTGTCGTCGAAACTGGCGGCGGCGAATTCGCCGGGCAGGCCGCGCGCCACGCCGTAGTTGGCCACCTGCAGGTCGAACACCGTGGCCACCAGGGTGCTGCCGCCGGCCAGCTGCAGGCGCTGCACCGGCACGGTGCGCACCAGCACGTCGGACTGCACGTTGGTGGGGAAGTCCTCGGTGGCGATGCCGCCGAAGTACGGGAAGCCGACGCGTGCGGTCTCGCTCGCCTGCTCACCCTCCAGCAGCGACAGGCGCAGGCGCACCTCGCTGCCGCCTGCCGCATCCTTTTGCTCCAGGTTCCACTGGCCCTTGTCGGCGCGGCCGTCGGGGCCCCAGCGGAAACCGATGGCTCCCTGCGGCACCACCACGGCGCCGGACTCGTCCAGCGCCACGGTCTTCCACTCGGGATTGTTGGCCTGACCCAGTGATTGGTCGAAATCGCTGGCGCGCACGTAGCGGTCGGGCACCAGCACCGTCTCGCCGGTCTCCAGCACCTTTTCCTTCAAGGTGACCAGCATCGGCATGTCGGTGTAGCGGCGCACGTAGTCGTCGAAGTAGGCGCTGCGTTCACCGTTGTCGGGGAAGTAGAACTCCTTGAGGATCACGTGGCCCATGGCCATGGCAATCGCTGCGTCCGTGCCCTGCTTGGGGTGCAGCCAGATGTCGGACAGCTTGGCGACTTCGGAGAAGTCGGGCGTCACGGCCACCGTCTTGGTGCCCTTGTAGCGCACCTCGGTGAAGAAGTGCGCGTCCGGCGTGCGCGTCTGCGGCACGTTGGAGCCCCAGGCGATGATGTAGCTGGAGTTGTACCAGTCGGCACTCTCGGGCACGTCGGTCTGCTCGCCCCACACCTGCGGGCTGGACGGCGGCAAGTCGCAGTACCAGTCGTAAAAACTCATGCACACGCCGCCGATCAGGCTCAGGTAGCGCGTGCCGGCGGCATAGCTGATCATCGACATCGCCGGAATGGGCGAAAAACCGATGATCCGGTCAGGGCCGTGTTTCTGGATGGTGTGGATGTTGGAGGCGGCGACGATCTCGTTGACCTCGTCCCAGCTGGAGCGCGCAAAGCCGCCCATGCCGCGCACCTTCTGGTATTCGCTGCGCTTGGCGTCGTCGGCGACGATGCTGGCCCACGCCTGCACCGGGCCCAGGGTCTGGCGCGCGGTGCGCCACAGGCGCAGCAGGCGCGCCCGCACCATGGGGTACTTCACGCGGTTGGCGCTGTACAGGTACCAGCTGTAGCTGGCGCCGCGCGAGCAGCCCCGAGGCTCGTGGTTGGGCATGTCCCAGCGGGTGCGCGGGTAGTCGGTCTGCTGGGTTTCCCAGGTGACGATGCCGCCCTTCACATACACCTTCCACGAGCACGAGCCGGTGCAGTTCACGCCGTGGGTGGAGCGCACGATCTTGTCGTGCGCCCAGCGGTTGCGGTAGGCGTCCTCCCAGGTGCGGTCCTCGCCGGTGACCTGGCCGTGGCCGCCAGCGAAGGTCTCGCGCGGCTGCGAGAAATAGGTGAGGCGGTCGAGGAAGTGACTCATCGTGGCTCCTTGGATGGGAATGCGTTGTAAGAGGTGGCGAGGGGCGTTGCAGGCATGGGACAGTGGCGAACGGCAATCACACAGGCATCTCGGCGTTCCTGCGGGCGTAGTACCACCAGGTCACGACGACACATACCAGGTAAAAACCAGCAAACACCCAGAGTGCCAGCTCGGGCCCGCCGGTGGCGGCGATCGAGCTGCCGTAGCTCTTGGGAATGAAGAAGCCGCCATAGGCGCCCAGGGCGCCGGCAAACCCCAAGGCGGCGGCGCCCTCGGTGTTGCCTTCCTTGATGGCGGCGGCGCGCGCGGCCTCGTCGGATTCGGGCGCCTCGCGCAGTTTCAGCTTCAGAAAGATCGCCGGAATCATGCTGAAGGTGGAGCCGTTGCCGATGCCGGTGGTGAAGAACAGCACCAGGAACATCAGGAAGAAGCCCATGAAGCTGCCCTCCGCCGGGCCAAACGGCATGATGTGCCCGCCCGTGCCCTTGGGCAGGAAGTACAGCACGCCCAGCACGCCCAGCGCCATGGCCAGGAAGTTCCACAGCGTGACGCGGGCGCCGCCGAACTTGTCGGCCAGCCAGCCCCCGAAGGGCCGGATCACGGCGCCCACCAGCGGCCCCAGCCAGGCATAGGCCAGCGGGTTGATGGCCGGGAACTGGCTTTTCATGAGCAGCGGAAAGCCGGCCGCGAAGCCGATGAACGAGCCGAACGTGCCCAGGTACAGCAGACACATGACCCAGTTGTGCTTGCGCCGGAAGATGGCGGCCTGGGCGGCGAAGCTGGCGCGGGCGTCGGCGATGTCGTGCATGCCGAACCAGGCAGCGATCGACACCACCACGATCCACGGCACCCAGATGAAGGCGGCGTTTTGCGCCCACACCAGCTGCTGGGTGCCGTTGCGCACCATGCTCTGCGGCTCGCCGCCGAAGATGCCGAAGATGCCCAGGGTGATGACCAGCGGGCTCAAAAACTGCACCACCGACACGCCCAGGTTCCCGAGGCCGGCGTTCACGCCCAGCGCCGAGCCCTTGCGCTCCTTCGGAAAGAAGAAGCTGATGTTGGCCATGCTGGAGCTGAAGTTGCCCCCGCCCAGGCCGCACAGGAGCGCCAGGATCAGCATCGTCGGGTAGCTGGTGGTCGGGTCCTGCACCGCCATGCCGATGCCGACCGCCGGGATCAAGAGCGACGCGGTGGACAGCGCCGTGAAGCGCCGGCCGCCGAAGATCGGCACCATGAACGAGTAGAAGATGCGCAGCGTGGCGCCTGAGAGCGCCGGCGCCGCCGCCAGCCAGAACAGCTGGTTGGTCGAGTACTTGAAGCCCAGGTTGGGCAGGTTCACGGCCACCACGCTCCAGACCTGCCAGATGGCAAAGGCGACGAACAGCGCGGGCACCGAGATCCACAGGTTGAGCTTGGCCACGGCCTCGCCCTCGCGTTCCCAGAAGCGCTTGTCCTCGGGGGTCCACAGGGTGAGCAGCCGGCCCTGGCGCGAGGCGCCGGACGATGCTTTTTGAAGGGAAGACATGCAAGGGTCTCCGTTGAAGGGCGGTTTCAGCGCAGCGCAGCGGCAGTGCCGTGCGGGGCCATCACGTCGGTGCGGCGCACCTCGGTGAAATACATCCAGATGAGCGATACCCAGACCACGCCGTACATCAGCATGAAGGCGCTGGAGCGGATGCCGGTCCAGTCCATCAGCACGCCGAACAGGATCGGCAGGATGAAGCCGCCCATGCCGCCGGCAAGACCCACGATGCCGCTGATGGCGCCGATGTTGCCGGGGTAGTCGTCGCTGATGTACTTGAACACGCTGGCCTTGCCGAAGGCCCAGGCGATGCCCAGGATGAACATCAGGCCGGTGAAGACGTACACATTCAGGCCGATGTGAAAGACCTTGGGGCCGTCCACGGTGAGGATGGTGAAGTCGGTCTGCGGATACGACAGCAGGAACAGGCAGATCCAGCTCACCCACATGACCCACCAGGTGACGCTGTGCGCGCCGTACTTGTCCGACAGCACCCCGCCGATGGCCCGCAGCACGCCGCCGGGCAGCGAGAAGCACGCGGCCAGCAGCGCCGCCACGCGGATGTCCAGACCGTATTCGCCCACGTAGTACTGCACCATCCACAGCGCCAGCGCCACGTAGCCGCCGAAGACGATGCTGTAGTACTGGCAGTACTTGAGCACCTTGGGATCCTTGAGCGCCTTGAGCTGCTGGGTGAACGACACGTTGCTCGGCACCAGGTGCGCCGGATCGCTGGCGCTGAAGACCCAGAACAGCACCAGCACGCCCAGCATGATGGCGGCATACACATGCGGCACGGCCTGCCAGCCAAAGGCCACCAGGATGACCGGGGCGATGAACTTGTTGACCGCCGCGCCCGAGTTGCCGGCGCCATACACGCCCATGGCCATGCCCTGGCGCTGCTTGGGAAACCAGCGCGCCACATAGGGCGTGCCCACCGAGAACGCGCCACCGGCCAGGCCCACGAACAGGCCGATCACCAGGAAGTGCCAGTACTCGGTGGCATAGCCCATCATCCAGATGGCCGGCACGGTGATGGCCAGCAGGATGGTCATGACAATGCGCCCGCCGTAGCGGTCGGTCCAAATGCCCAGCGGCACGCGGATCAGCGAGCCGGTGAGTACCGGCATGGCGGTGAGCAGGCCGAACTGGGTGGACGACAGGTTCAGCATCTTCTTGATCGGGATGCCGATGACGCCGAACATCATCCAGACCATGAAGCAGGCGGTGAAGGCCAGCGTGCTGACCAGGAGCACGGACCAGGCTTGGGCGTTGCGGCGGGGATCGACTGCCGCTGTCGGTGACTGGGTAGCCATTGCGGGTGGTTCCGGTTGTGGAGTGACGTTGATACTCCACGCAACCGGGCCGCTCGCCCATCCTTCTGAGGCAGGGCCGCAGCACTGCAAAAGGAGGATGGCTGCCAGCGCCTGCCCTACTCCCAAAGAACTATGGGCGCCGGAAAAATATCAGTGAAATCAGCCTCTAGCCCTTATAGAGCAAGCGCCAGCAGCTATCAATTTCGACAGTCCTCAGGCCTGCTCCGCCGGCCGCTGACGGTCCGAGGCATAGACCGCCGCCTGCACCCGCGACGACAGCCCCAGCTTGCGCAGGATGTGCTGCACGTGGATCTTCACCGTGGTCTCGGCGATGGAAAGCTGGCGGGCGATTTCCTTGTTGCTGGCGCCGCGGGCAATCTCGCGCAGCACCTCCTCCTCGCGCGGCGACAGGGGCGTGTCCGGTGCCTCGGCGGGCGCGGGTGCCGCGCTCGCCTCGGGCGCGCCCTGCGTCTGGAAGGCCGCCACCAGCTTGCCCATCATCTCGGGGCTGACCACCGGCTCGCCGCGCGCGGCGCGGCGCACGGCCTCGGCCAGCAGGTCGCCGTCGATGGTCTTGAGCAGGTAGCCCTGCGCACCGTGGCGCAGCGCGGCGGCCAGGTCGGCGCCGTCCTCGCTCACGGTGAGCATGACCACGCGGCTGGCGGGCGAGGCTTCGCGCAGGTCGGCGATGGCATCCACCCCGCGCACGCCGGGCAGGTGGTTGTCCAGCAAGATGACCTGGGGCTTCTTTTGCGGCAGCAGGCGCAGCGCCTCGGCGGCGTCGCCCGCCTCGCCGACCACGTGCAGGTCTTCGTGCTGGGCCAGCAGCGCCACCAGGCCGCGGCGCAGCAGCGTGTGGTCGTCGATCAGGAACAGGGTGATGGGTGCGGGCATGGCGGCGTCTGTCTCGGGCGTCGTCAGGAAGAAGCGGTGAGGGGCGTGGCAGCGGCCGCCGCGCCCTCCACCGGGGTGGGGGGCAGCTCCAGCGTCACGCGGGTGCCGGGGCGGCCGGCGCTGGAGTCCAGCGTCAGCGTGGCCTGGATGCGTTCGGCGCGCTCGCGCATGATGCCCAGGCCCACGTGCAGCGAATCCGGCGGCACGGCGGCCGGATCGAACCCGCCGCCGTCGTCGCGCACCTCGAAGCGCCAGCGCGGGTGGCGCTGCACGCGCAGCTGCACGCGCCGCGCGCCCGCGTGCTTGCGCACGTTGGACAGCGCCTCCTGCACGATGTGCAGCACCTGGATCTGCACGTCCGGCGCCAGCGGCCGGCCCTGGCCGTGCATGGCCAGCTGGGTGGCCACGCCGGTCTGGTGCTCGAACTTGGACAGCGTGGCGCGCAGCGCGCCCTCGATGTCCTCGTCCTGGGTGCGGGTGCGAAAGTGCACCAGCAGCTCGCGCACGTCGGCATAGCACTCGCGCACGCCGGTATCGAGCTCGGCGATGGCCGCATCGCGCGCGGCGCCGTTGCCGCGGGCCACAGCGCCCTGCAGCAGCTGCACCTGGATCTTCAAAAAGGCCAGCGACTGGGCGATCGAGTCGTGCAGCTCGCGCGCGATCAGGCCGCGCTCGCCCGACACGGCCGCCTCGCGCTCCAGCGCCGTGGCGCGCAGGCCTTCCATCGAGCTGGCCAGGTGGCGCGCCATGCTCTCCAGCAGCTCGCGCGTGTCCTGCGCCAGGCTGACGGGGCGGCGGAAGAACAGCGTTACCTCGCCCATCAGGCGCTGGTGCAGCCGCACGGGGATGCTGACCACGGTCTGAAAGCCCGCCTCGCGGCAGTGCGGCAGCTGCATGTCCGTGGCCGGCAGGATGGGGATGACGCGCGTTTGCGCGCGGGCCTCGGTCTGGCCGCACTCGCAGCTGCCGGCGACCACGCAGTGCTCCTTCTCCACCATCGAAGGCGGCAGGCCGTCGGCGGCCAGCAGCACATAGCGCTCGTTGGCCTCGTCGGACCAGCGCACGGCCGCCGCGTCGGCCACGGCCACGCGGCGCACCTGCTGCACGAAGCCCTGGGTCAGCGCCTCCAGGCTGCTGGCCTCGGAGGCCAGGGCGCTCACCTCGTACAGCGCGGCCAGGCGCTGGTTTTGCACCTCGACGCTGGCGGTCTTCTCGCGCACCTTGCGCTCCAGGTCCTGGTGCGAGGCCTGCAGCGCGTGCGCCATGCGGTTGAAGCCGGCCGTCAGCTGGCCGAACTCGTCGTCGGCCTCCACCGCCAGGCGCGTGGACAGATCGCCGCTTTGCACCCGCGCCAGCGCCTGCTGCAGCCGCATCACGGGGTTGAGCACCAGCAGGTAGCTCAGCGCCATGAAGGCCACGGCGGCGGCAATGGCAAGCGCCACCATCATCAGCTGAAACAGATGCAGCCCGGCCGTCCAGCGGGCGATCTGCACCTCGATGGCCTCGACGAAGCCGTCCAGCTCGGTGACGAAGGTGTCGCCTCGCGCGAGCGCTTCCTCGCGCGAGGGCGGCTGGGCGTGCCACTGCGACCGAATGGCGCGCCACTCCTGCACGATGGCCGCGTAGTGCTCGCGCGTGGCGTCGCTCCAGGGCACGAACAGCGGCCGCGACGGATCGCCCGTGCGCAGCAGCTCCAGGCTGCCCTCGAAACGCTGCGCCAGCCGGTTGAACTCCTCCACGGGAGAGTCGTTTTGCTGCGCAAGCACCATGCGCAGCATGTTCATGCGCAGGCGGCCGGCTTCGTTCACGGCGGCGGCGCCGCCCTCCAGCTTCCAGGTCACCCACAGGGTGAAGCCGATGGAGGCCAGGGCCACGAGCAAAAAGGCCGTGCCCATGGCCAGCAGCTTCGCGGACAGGGTGGGACGGTGGCGCATGGCGGGCAGTGTAGAAGCAAAAGCCGCGGGGGCACCGCGGCTTTTGCTTCCAATCAGGCCTTGGCGCCCGCGGGGCAAGCGCCGGCAGCTATTAAATCAATAGCATCCTGGCGCCGAGGGCTCAGCCGCAGCTGCCCAGGGCCCCGCACTGCGTGCAGTAGTCGCAGCCGTCCTTGCGGATCACGGCGTGCGCGCCGCACTCGTAGCACTTCTTGCCGGCCATGGCCGGCGGCATGCCGCTGGCGGCCACGGGCGGCTCGTCCAGCGGCAGTTGCTGCTGCTCGGGCGTGCTGGCGCGGCGCGCCAGGATGTTCTGCACCGCGTAGGCGATGGCCGCCACCTCCGAGTCGTGCCACAGCGGCACCTGCACGCCGTCGGCGCGGGTGTGCGTGCCCAGCCGCACGGAGCCGCGGTCCCACGCCACCTTGCGCATGTCCGACAGCGCGCGCTCCAGGAAGCCGCCGCGCGCGGCCAGCGACAGCAGGCGCATGCTGGAGGTGATCCACTGCTGCGACTCGCCGCTTTGGCCCACCGGCATGAAGAACTCGATGGCCCGGTCCACCGTGCCGCCGCGCCCGTCGGGGATCGGCAGGAAGGAGACGATCAGGTACAGGCGCTTTTGGCCTTCCTGCGTCCAGTACTCGATCTTCTCGGCCACGGCGGCCAGGCCGCCCTTGGGGCGGCTCTCGATCACGGTGCGCATGGGGTCCGCCGGGCCGGCGTGCTCGGCCGCGGCCGCCTCGGCGGCCTGCTCGGGCGCCGGCGCGGCCGGGGTCACCTCCAGCACGGCGCCCAGGATGCTGTTGGGCCGGTAGGTGGCCAGGCCCTTCAGGCCCGAGTGCCAGGCCTGCAGGTACAGGTTCTTGAAGCTCTCGTAGGCATAGTCCTCGGGCACGTTCACGGTCTTGGAGATGGCCGTGTCCACGTAGGGCTGCACCGCCTCCATCATCGCCACGTGGTCGCTGGCAGACATCTGCATGGCGTTGACGAAGTACTCGGGCAGCTGGTTCACGTCGCCGCCCAGGGTCTTGTACAGGCGCCAGGCGTAGTCCTCGACCACGTACTCGCTCTTGCTGCCGTCGGCTTCGCGCTTCCTGCGCGTGTAGGTCCAGGAAAACGGCGGCTCGATGCCGTTGGAGGCGTTGTCGGCGAAGGCCAGGCTCACCGTGCCCGTGGGCGCGATGGACAGCAGGTGGCTGTTGCGAATGCCGTGCTTTCGGATGGACTTCTTGATGTCCTCGGGCAGGCGGCTGGCGAACGTGCCTTCGGCCAGGTAGCCGGCGGCGTCGAACTTGGGGAAAGCGCCCTTTTCCTTGGCCAGCTCGACCGAGGCGCGGTAGGCCGCGTCGCGCATGCGCCGCGCGATCGTGACCGCCATGTCGCGCCCATCCTGGCGGTCGTAGCGCACCTTGAGCATGGCCAGGGTGTTGCCCATGCCGGTGAAGCCCACGCCGATGCGCCGCTTGGCGGCCGACTCGGCCTGCTGCTGCGGCAGGGGCCAGAAGGTCACGTCCAGCACGTTGTCCAGCGCCCGCACCTGCAGCGCCACGGCGGCCTCGAAGGCGTCGAAGTCGAACGCCGCCTCGCCCTGCAGCCCGAACGGGTTGCGCACGAAGCGCGTCAGGATGACGGGCCCCAGGTCGCAGCAGCCGTAGGGCGGCAGCGGCTGCTCGCCGCACGGGTTCGTCGCCTGGATGTCCTCGGTATAGCGCAGGTTGTTGTCGGTGTTGATCTGGTCCAGGAACAGGATGCCGGGCTCGGCAAAGTCATAGGCCGACTGCATGATGGTGTCCCACAGCTCGCGTGCGCGCAGGGTGCGATAGACCCACTGGCCGTCGGCACGCTGGCGTGCGCCGCCCGCCTGCAGCTCGGCGCCAGGCGCCGCGCCATGCACCAGCTCCCACTGGCCGTCCTGCTCGACGGCCTGCATGAAGGCGTCGGGCACGCCCACCGAGACGTTGAAGTTGTTCCAGCGCCCCGGCGTCCTCTTGGCGGTGATGAAGTCCAGCACGTCCGGGTGGTCGATGCGCAGCACGCCCATCTGCGCGCCGCGGCGCGCGCCGGCGCTCTCCACGGTGGAGCACGACTGGTCGAACACGTTGATGTAGCTGCACGGGCCCGAGGCCATGGACGCCGTGCCCTTGACCAGCGCGCCGCGCGGGCGGATGCGCGAGAAGTCGTAGCCCACGCCGCCGCCGCGGCGCATGGTCTCGGCCGCCTCGCGCAGGGCTTCGTAGATGCCGGGGTAGCCGGCGTCGTCCACGCCCTGGATGCAGTCGCCCACGGGCTGCACGAAGCAGTTGATGAGGGTGGCCTGGATGTCGGTGCCGGCGGCGCTCATGATGCGCCCGGCGCCGATGGCGCCCGCGCGCAGGTTGTCCAGGAAGCGCGCCTCGAATTTCTCGCGCAGCTCGGGTTTTTCGACCGAGGCCAGGGCGCGCGCCACGCGGGCATACAGCTGATCCACCTCGCTCTCGCCGTTCTTGAAATACTTTTCACCCAGCACGTCCAGGCTGATGGGCTGGGCGGGCAGGTTGGGGGCGAGGTCGGTGATTTCGCGTTGCATGTGTCTGGTTCTCTGCTGGAGGGGGAAAAAGGCGGACCGCAAAGGTGCGGTCGGCCCGCGCGTCGCGCGCGGGCGAAACCGAGTTTGTACAACGCCCGGGCGAGGCGCGCCCCGGCCGGGCGCAATGTCCGGCGCCGCCGTCCGTTTTCTGTAGCACCCGGCGGCCGCCCCGCGCGGCCCGGCGACCGGCGGGGGCCCAAACCGGCCCGCCCGGACGTCGCGCCGAACCAACAATTACCATGACGCCATGTCCGCCTTTTCCATCCCGCTGCGCCGCCTCGCACCCGTTTGTGCGCTGGCCGCGGCCGTTCTGTCCGGCTGCGTGTCTCCTGCCAGCCGCCTCCAGGGCGATGCCTGGCAGGCGCAGCTGGCGCGCTGGCAGGGCGCGCCAGCCCTGCTGCTGGGCGAGCAGCACGACGCGCCCGCGCACCAGCAGTGGCAGCAGCAGACGGTGCAGTGGCTGGCGGCGCGCGGGCAGCTTGCGGCGCTGGTGCTGGAGATGGCCGAGGCGGGCGCCGCCACCGACGGCTTGGCGCCGCAGGCCAGCGCCGCGCAGGTGCGCGCCGCCCTGCGCTGGAACGACGCCGCCTGGCCCTGGCCGCGCTATGCCGATGTGGTCATGGCGGCCGTGGCCGCGGGCGTGCCGGTGCGCGGCGGCAACCTGGACGCGGCCGGCCTGCGCGCCGCCATGCAGGACGAGACGCTGGACGCCCACCTGCCGCCCGCCCCGCTGGCGCGCCAGCGCGAGGCGATCGAGCAGGGGCACTGCGGCCTGCTGCCGCCCGCGCGCGTGCAGCCCCTGGTGCGCGTGCAGCTGGCGCGCGATGCCCGCCTGGCGCGCACCGTGCAGCAGGCCCTGCAGCCGGGGCGCACCGTGGTGCTGGTGGCCGGCCACGGCCACGTGCAGCGCAGCCTGGGCGTGCCCACCTGGCTGCCCGCGGATTTACGGCCAAAAGTGGCCATAGCCCAGGCGGGACGAGCGCTGGCAGCTATCGAAAGCGAAGCAGACTTCATTCAGCCCACACCCGCCCTGCCGCCCGAGGACTACTGCGCCGGGCTGCGCGCGCGCTGGCCCGTGCAGCGCTAGACGCTAGGCCTGCGCGCGCAGCAGCTGCGCGAACTCTTCGGCCGGCAGCGGCCGGCTGCACAGATAGCCCTGGTACAGGTCGCAGCCGCGTCCCTGCAAGAAGGCCAGCTGCTCGGCCGTCTCCACCCCTTCGGCCACCACCTGCAGGCCCAGGCTGTGGCCCATGGCGATGATGGCGGCGCTGATGGCCAGGTCGTCGCCGCTGCCCGGCACGTCGCGGATGAAGCCCTGGTCGATCTTGAGCACGTCGATGGGAAAGCGCTTGAGGTGCGCCAGCGACGAGTAGCCGGTGCCGAAGTCGTCCACCGCGATGTGCACGCCCAGCGCCTGCAGGCGCAGCAGCGTCTGGCGCGCCTCCTCGGGGCGCTCGGCCAGGGCGCTCTCGGTCAGCTCCAGCTCCAGGCAGCGCGCGGCCAGGCCGCTGCCTGCCAGCGCCTGCGCGGCGCAGCTGGCCACGTCGGTCAGGTGGAACTGGCGCGGCGAAACGTTCACCGCCACGCGCAGCGCCGGCAGGCCCTCGTCCTGCCACTGGCGCGCCTGGCGGCAGGCTTCGTGCATGACCCACTGGCCCAGCACGCCGATCAGGCCCGAGCTTTCGGCTACCGGGATGAAGCGCGCCGGCGAGATCAGCCCCTCCTCGGGGTCCAGCCAGCGCACCAGCGCCTCGGCGCCGACGATGCGCCCGCTGGCCACTTCCACCTGCGGCTGGTAGTGCAGGAGCAGCTGGCCCTGCTCCATCGCCACGCGCAATCGCGCCTCGATCTCCAGGCGCTCGCGCGCGCGCTGCGTCATCTCCTCGCTGTAGAAGGCATAGGCGCCGCGCCCACGCGCCTTGGCGCCATAGACGGCGGCGTGCGCGCCCTGCAGCAGCAGTTGCGCGCTGGCGCCGTGCGCGGGGAACATGCTGATGCCCACGCTCACGCCCACCACCACGGCAATGCCCTGGGGCGAATGCCAGGGCTGGCCCACGGCGGCGATCAGGCTGCGCGCCACGGCGGCGGCGCCGTCGCCGTGGCGCAGCTGGCGCGCCACCACGGCGATCTCGTCGCCGGCCAATCGCCCGATCAGGTCGCCCGGGCGCAGCGCCGAGCGCACCTGCTGCGCGATGTGCTGCAGCACCTGGTCGCCCACGGCGTGGCCCCAGCTGCCGTTGACGTCCTTGAAACGGTCCAGGTTGAGCAGCAGCACGGCCAGCTGCTCGCCGCTGGCCCGCGCCTCGGCCACCGCCTGCTGCAGCTGCTGGCCAAAGTGCAGGCGGTTGGACAGGCCGGTGAGCGCGTCGCGCTGGGCCAGGAACTCCAGCTGCGCCTGGCGCGCCTTTTCCTCGGAGATGTCGGTGAAGATGCACACGTAGTGCGTCAGCTGGCCCTGCGCGTCGCGCACGGCCGACAGCGACATGCGCTCGGGAAGCACTTCGCCGCTCTTGCGCCGGTTCCAGATCTCGCCGCGCCAGTAGCCCTGGCGCGCCATGCTGTCCCACATGGCTTCATAAAAGGCCCGGTCGTGGCGGCCGGACTTGAACACCCGCGGCGTGAGTCCGCGCAGCTCGTCCTCACAGTAGCCCAGGATGCGCGTGAAGGCGGCGTTCACCGACAGGATGCGCGTTTGCGCGTCGGTGACCACCACGCCCTCGACGGTGTTGTCCACCACGGCGCTGGCCAGGCGCTGGCGCTCCTCGGCGGCGCGGCGCGCCGTCAGGTCGGTCAGGATGCCGGAAAAGCGCTCGGGCTCGCCGCGCGCGTCCAGGTGGCGCCGGCCGCGCGCATGGAACCAGCACCAGCTGTCGTCGAAACGGCGCAGCCGCGCCGTCTCGTCAAACACCTGGCCGCTGGCGATAGCGTGCTCCACGGCGCGATGCACGCGCTCGCGGTCGTCCGGGTGCAGCCGCGCCAGCAGCACGGTGCCGCCCGGCGGCTCGGGGCCCTCGTGGCGCAGCAGGCGCAGCAGCCCGGGCGAGTAGATGGAGCGGCGCTCGCGCAGGTCCCAGTCCCACAGGCCGCTGCCGCTGCCCTGCAGCGCCAGGCCCAGCACGTCCTGGCTGCGCGACAGCGCGCGGCGCGCGGCCACCATGTCGCCCATGTCCTGCATCACGCACAGCAACTGCGCGGCGGCCCCGTCCGCGCCCGGCACCAGGCGCACGTTGCACAGCACCGGCAGCGGCGGCGCGCCCGGGCGCAGGCACTGGCGCTCGACCTGGTAGTGCGCGATGCGGCCGGCCAGCAGATCCTCCAGCGGCGGCGTGGGCTGGCCGGCCTCCAGCGGCACGACCAGGTCGCAAAAGCGGTGCTGGCACACCTGCGCCAGCGGCAGACCCAGCCAGTCGCACAGGCGCTCGTTGGCCCACAGGGTACGCAGCGTGAACGGGTCCACGCGGGCCATGCCGGCCGGCGCGTCGCGCGCGATCTGCGCCAGCTGGCGCGCCATGGCCCCCCGGTGGCGCTCGGCGCGGCGCACGCGTGCCATCAGCCACCAGGCCAGCAGCCCCGAAACCAGCACGAACAGCCAGCCCTTGAGGGCGTGCCAGTGCGGCAGCCGGGCCTGGCCCAGCAGCCAGTCGCCCGCGACCACCCAGCCGGCCCCGAGGGCCAGGTAGAGGATCAGTCCCCACAAGGGCGTGATGCGAGACGCCCGCACCTCTGTGTCCATATCCATTGCGCTGCAGCATGCCAGGCCTGCTGCGACAATCCGCAACCATGAGCCAAGCTTACATTTTGACACTCTCCTGCCCCGACCGTCTGGGGCTGGTGCATGCCGTGTCCGGTTTCCTGCTCGAGCACGGCGCCAACATCGAGGAAGCCGCGCAGTACAACGACCACGCCACCGGGCTGTTCTTCATGCGGGTGCAGTTCGCCTGCGCGGGCCACGACGCGGCCACGCTGCGCGCGCACCTGGCCGAGTTTGGCGCGCCGTTCCAGATGCGCCTGGGCCTGCACCCGGTGGGCGAACCCATGAGGACCGTAATCATGGTCAGCCGCGAGGGCCACTGCCTGAACGACCTGCTGTTTCGCGTGAAAAGCGGCCTGCTGCCCATCCAGGTGGCGGCCATCATCAGCAACCACCGCGACTTCTACCAGCTGGCGGCCAGCTACGACATTCCCTTCCACCACATCCCCGTCACAGCCGCCACCAAGGCGCAGGCCGAGGCGCGGCAGTACGAGATCATCGAGGCTGAAGAAGCGCAGCTGGTGGTGCTGGCGCGCTACATGCAGGTGCTGTCGGGCGACCTGTGCACGAAACTGGCCGGCCGCGCCATCAACATCCACCACAGCTTCCTGCCCAGCTTCAAGGGCGCCAAGCCGTACTACCAGGCGCACGACCGCGGCGTCAAGCTGATCGGCGCCACCGCCCACTACGTGACGGCCGACCTGGACGAGGGCCCGATCATCGAGCAGGACGTGGCCCGCGCCGACCACACCGACACGGTGGAAGACCTCACGGCGCGCGGGCGCGACACCGAGAGCCTGGTGCTGGCGCGCGCCGTCAAGTGGCACAGCGAGCACCGCGTGCTGCCCAACGGGCACAAGACCGTCGTGTTCAGGTAACCCACCATGGCCGCCCCGGAGGGCGCCGGCCTGCGGCGCATTCCCCCCATCCAGTGCCTGCTGACGTTTGAGGCGCTGGCGCGCCTGCGCAGCGTGACGCAGACGGCCGACGAGTTGTGCGTGACGCCCAGCGCGGTGAGCCACCGCGTCAAGCAGCTCGAGCAGATCCTTGGCACGCGATTGTTCGGCCGGGCGGATTTTTCGCTGACCACCGACGGCAGCGCGTATCTGGCGCACGTGCGCGAGGGGCTCACCGCCCTGCAGCGCTTTCCCGGCATGGCCACCAACCCGGCCAAGCGGCGGCTGAAGATCGCCGTCACGCCAACGTTTGCCCGCGCCATCCTGATCCCGCGGCTGCGCCAGTTCACCGAGGCCTATCCCGAGATCGACCTGGCGCTGCAGGTGTCCATCCCGCTCTTGGACGTGGTGGCCGAGGACGCCGACCTGGTGGTGCGCTTCGGCCCCGGCCACTACGCCGACATGGAGCACGTGGAGCTGGCGCGCGACATCGTCACGCCCCTGGCCTCGCCGGCCTTCGTGCGCGAGCACGGGCCGTTCCAGCAGCCCGGCGACCTGGCCGAGGTGGCGCTGCTCAGAAGCCCGCTGGAGCCCTGGCGCAGCTGGTTCGACGCCTGCGGCCTGGACTGGCCAGCGCCCAACGAAGGCTCGCAGTTCAACGACGTGGGCCTGATGTGCGACGCCGCCGCCGCCGGCATGGGCGTGGCGCTGGTGCGACTGAAACTGGGCGCCCCCTGGCTGGACCAGGGCACGCTCGTGCGCCTGTTCGACATCGACGCGCCCAGCCCGCACGCGCACTACCTGTGCTGGCGCACCGGCACCATGGACCGCTGGGAGTGCTCCGCCTTCGCGGAATGGCTGCACAAGGCCATGGCCTGAACGGCGTTTAGCAGCCAAAACAGGCTCTAACGCTTGCGCAGTAAGCGCCGGCAGCTATTAGATACATAGCACGCTGGCGCAGCGCCTTCACGGCGGTCTTCAAGAAAACTCACGCCGCGCCGCGCCGCGCTGGCCTACAGTGGCCGGATGTCTGCTGCCTCCAGCCCCACCCCCCCGCCCAGCCCCGCCGAGCGCGCCCAGCGCCAGCAGCAGGTGGTGCAGGCCCTGTCGGCCTGCCTGCCGCAGCACGCTTTGCTGTGGCAGCCCGAGGACACCACGCCCTACGAGTGCGATGGCCTGACGGCCTACCGCCAGCGGCCGCTGGTGGTGTGCCTGCCCGAGACGGAAAGCCAGGTGCAGGCCGTGCTGAGGACTTGCCACCGCCTGCAGGTGCCGGTGGTGGCGCGCGGCGCCGGCACCGGGCTGTCGGGCGGCGCCATGCCGCACGCCATGGGCGTGACGCTGTCGCTGGCCAAGTTCAACCGCATCCTGGACGTGGACCCGGTGAGCCGCACCGCACGCGTGCAGTGCGGCGTGCGCAACCTGGCCATCAGCGAGGCGGCCGCGCCGCACGGCCTGTACTACGCGCCCGACCCCAGCAGCCAGATCGCCTGCACCATCGGCGGCAACGTGGCCGAAAACTCGGGCGGCGTGCACTGCCTGAAATACGGCCTGACGGTGCACAACGTGCTGCGCGTGCGCGGCTACACCATGGAGGGCGAGCCGGTCACCTTCGGATCGGAGGCGCTGGACAGCCCCGGCCTGGACCTGCTGGCCGCCGTGATCGGCAGCGAGGGCATGCTGGCCGTGGCGCTGGAGGTGACCGTCCGCCTGATCCCGCGCCCCATGCTTGCGCGCTGCATCATGGCCAGCTTCGACGACGTGCGCAAAGCCGGCGACGCCGTGGCGGCGGTGATCGCTGCCGGCATCATCCCGGCCGGGCTGGAGATGATGGACAAGCCCATGACGGCGGCGGTGGAGGACTTCGTGCACGCCGGCTACGACCTCACGGCCGAGGCCATCTTGCTGTGCGAGAGCGACGGCACGCCCGAGGAGGTCGAGGAAGAAATCCAGCGCATGAGCGACGTGCTGACCGCCGCCGGCGCCACCGCCATTGCCGTGAGCCAGAACGAGGAGGAGCGCGCGCGCTTTTGGAGCGGGCGCAAGAACGCCTTTCCGGCCAGCGGCCGCATCAGCCCCGACTACATGTGCATGGACTCGACCATTCCAAGGAAGCGCCTGGCGGACATCCTGCTGGCCATTTCAGAGATGGAGAAGAAGTACGACCTGCGCTGCTGCAACGTGTTCCACGCCGGCGACGGCAACCTGCACCCCTTGATCCTGTTCGATGCCAACGACCCCGACCAGCTGCGCCGCTGCGAGCTGTTCGGCGCCGACATCCTGGAGACCAGCGTGGCCATGGGCGGCACCGTGACGGGCGAGCACGGCGTGGGCGTGGAAAAGCTGAGCAGCATGTGCGTGCAGTTCACCGCCGAGGAGAACGCGCAGATGATGGCGCTCAAGAACGCCTTCGACCCGGCCGGCCTGCTCAACCCGGGCAAGGTCATCCCCACGCTGAACCGCTGCGCGGAATACGGCAAGATGCTGGTGCGCGGCGGCAAGTTGAGCCATCCGGACCTGCCGCGGTTCTAGGTCATCCGCGCCGGCGGGCGGCCGCCCTATCCGCCTTGCGTTGCCATGGACTTTTTCGCCCAGCCCTACCTCGCCTTCTATGGCAAAAGCCTGCTGTTTGCGCTGATCGGCGTGCTGCCCATCATCAACCCGCTGGCGTCCGCCCCCCTCTTCGTGGACTTCACGCGCGGCCTGAGCGACGAGGCGCGCACCCGGCTGGCGCGGCGCATCGGCCAGAACGTCATGGTGCTGCTGACGTTTGCCATGGTCATGGGGTCGTACGTGCTCGACTTCTTCGGCGTGTCGCTGCCGGCGGTGCGCATCGCCGGTGGCATGGTGGTGGCCTCCATCGCCTGGCGCATGCTCAACGCCCAGCAGGCCACCAGCGACGACGCCACGCAGATGGTCAACGCCCTGACCGAGGACAAGGCCAGCATCAAGGCCTTCTACCCCCTGACCTTTCCGCTGACCTGCGGGCCCGGCTCGATCTCGGTGGCCATCGCCGTTGGCGCCAGCCTGCACACGCGGCGCAGCGTGACGGAGACCATGTTCAACATGGCCGGCGGCCTGACGGCGGCCGTGCTGCTGGGCCTGCTGGTCTCGCTCACCTTCCGCTACGCCAGCCGGCTGCTGCACCGGCTGGGCGAGGCACGCAAGATCGTCTTTCTGCGGCTGATGGCCTTTTTGCTGCTGTGCGTGGGCGTGGAGATCATCTGGAACGGCGTGCAGTCGCTGGTCGTGCAGCTGATGACCACGGGCGCCGTGGTGCCGGCCGCTCCGACCTACTGACGCCGCCCGCCCTGCTGCTGGCGCCCCACGCACGGGCACGTTCTGCACTGACAGCGCAGCGCCTGCACCTGGGCCAGCATGGTCCTTTTGTGATCCACAAAAGGAGTTTCGCCATGCCCGCACCCTCCCTGTTTCGCCTGCTGAGCGCCGCTGCCGTCCTGGCCGCCGCCAGCGCCGCCACGCCCGCCCTGGCGCAGCAGCTGCCCGCTGCCCACGAGGCGGGCAACCTGCGCTACCAGTGCGGGGGCATCGGCGTGGACGAGTCCAGCGCCATGCGCGCGGCGATGAAGGACCACCCGCTGTCGCTGCTGTTCGCCCGTGCGGACGGGGCGTACGAGGCCAACATCGACGTGCGCATCACCCCCCAGGGCGGCAGCGGCCAGGCCATGGGCTTCGTGGCCAATGGCCCGGTGTGCCTGCTGCAGCTGCCCGCCGGCAGCTACAAGGTGGACGTGCAGGGCGCCGGCCAAAGCCACAGCCGCACGGTCAAGGTGGGCGGCGCGCCGCAGTCGCTGGATTTCCGCTTCTGAGCGGCACGCGCCCTGCCAGCCAGCACGGTCCGCCGTGCTGGTTTTTCATGTCAAAACAGCCTGCAGCGCCCGTCCATCAAACGCCAGCAGCTACTTATTTGATAGCAAACGCCGGGCCGGCACGGCTCAGCTGCCGCCCGCTGCCAGCCACAGCGCCCGGGCGTGGGAGATGCCGAACAGCACCAGCCCGATCAGCCCGCCCACCACGGTGCCGTTGATGCGGATGTACTGCAGGTCGGTGCCGATGTGCAGCTCCACCAGGCGGGCCGTCTCCGCCGCGTCCCAGCGCTGCACGGTGGCCTGGATGTGCTCGGCCACCGACTGCGCCACGTCCGGGGCAAACGTGGCGGCCCACAGCTCCAGGCGCACGTTCAGCCGCACGCGCAGCGCCGCGTCGCCCGCCAGCGACATGCCCAGCCACTGGCCCATGCCGGCCACGCGGCGCGACAGCTGCGAGTCCTCGTCGGCCAGGTCCTCGCGCAGGCGGCGGCGCACGTCCAGCCACAGCTCGCGCACGTAGTCGCCCAGCAGCGCGTCGTTTTGCAGGTAGCCGCGCACCTCCTCGCTGCGCCGCGCCCAGTCGGGGTCGGTCTGCAGCCGCTCGATGAGCCGCGCCACGGCGGCGTCCAACGCCTCGCGCAGCTCGTGGCGCGGGTCTTCGGCGATGGATTTGAGCAGCGCATCCACGGCATGGGTGATGGCGCCCGCGCCCTTGCCCGACAGCCAGTCGGTGGGCAGCATCTTCTGCTTCAGGGGGTGCTCGCGGCGCAGCCACTGCACCAGCGTGTCGGCGACGAACTCGCGCGTCTCCGGCGAGCGCACCTTGTCGGCCAGGCGCGACAGCAGCGCGTCCAGCAGCGCCTGGTGGCGGCCCTCGTGGGTCAGCGCGCCCAGCACCGAGGCCATGGAGCGCGACACGTCGATTTGCCCGATCAGCGTGCGCGCCGCATTGGCCAGGAAGGCCTGGATCTTGGCGTCCTCCACCGTGTCCAGCGCCGTGAGCGCCAGCCTGCCGACCTGGCGGCCCAGCAGCTGAGCGTTGGCCGGTGCGGTGAGCCACTGCGCCAGCATGCTGGCCGGGTCGTGCTGGCGGATCAGCGCCACCAGCGAGGGGCCATCCAGGAACTTGTCGCGCACGAAGCCCGCCAGGTTGCCGCCGATGCGGTCCTTGTTGCGGGCAATGATGTCGGTGTGGCGTGACACCAGCGGCAGCGGGATGCGCCGAAACAGCGCCGAGACGGCAAACCAGTCGGCCAGCGCGCCGACCATGGCGGCCTCGGCCACCGCGCGCAGGCAGGCCACGGCCAGGCTGGCGGGCAGGAAATGCGTGGCGGCAAAGACGGCCACCACGGCCAGCAGCAGGCCGGTGGCCTGGCGTTTGGCGCGCGCCAGCTGGCGCTCGTGGTTGCCCTGCGGCAGGGGGGGATCAAGGGGTGCGGCCGCATGGGCCGCTGCACGTTCCAGGGGCGAGGCAGGCATGCACCGCAGCATAGACCGGCGCCGCCGTGCGCGTCCACGGCCGGCTGTAGGAGAGCGGGGCCGGCCGGCGTGCTCCCGGGGCGGCAATCGCCCGGCGGCGCCGGCCCGGGCAGGTCAGGCGCGGGGCGCGACCTGGTCCAGCGCGGCGCTCAGGTGCTGCACGGTGCGCTGCACGTTGTGCCACTTCTCCAGCCCGAACAGGCCGATGCGAAAGGTCATGAAGTCCGGCCCCTCGCCGCACTGCAGCGGCACGCCGGCGGCGGTCTGCAGGCCGGCCTCCATGAATTTCTTGCCGCTGTGGATGCCCGGGTCGGTGGTGTAGCTCACGACCACGCCCGGCGCCTTGAACCCTTCAGCCGCCACGCTGGGAAAGCCGCGGCCCTCCAGCAGCTCGCGCACCCTGGCGCCCAGCTCGATCTGCTCGGCGCGCACCTTGTCGAAGCCGTATTCGCGCGTCTCCAGCATCACGTCGCGCAGGCGCACCAGGGCGTCGGTGGGCATGGTGGTGTGGTAGGCGTGCTGGCCCTTTTCGTAGCCCTCGGCGATCTGCATCCATTTTTTCAGGTCGCAGGAGAAGCTGGAGCTTTGCGTGCCCTCGATGGCCTCGCGGGCACGCGCCGACAACATCACCATGGCGCAGCACGGCGAGCTGCTCCAGCCCTTTTGCGGCGCGCTGATCAGCACGTCCACGCCCGTCGCCTCCATGTCCACCCACATGGCGCCGGAAGCCACGCAGTCCAGCACGAACAGCGCGCCGACGTCGTGCGCGGCGTCGCTCACGGCGCGCAGGTAGTCGTCCGGCAGGAGGATGCCGCTGGCCGTCTCCACATGCGGGGCAAACACCACCTTCGGTCTTTCCGCGCGGATGGCAGCTGCCACCTCATCGGCCGGGCACGGCGCCCAGGGCGCCTGGCTGCCGCCGTCCTGCTGGCGCGCCTTGCACACCACCGAGCCGCCCCCTAAGCCCTTGTCGGCGTCGAAGATCTGCGTCCACCGGTAGCTGAACCAGCCGTTGCGCACGATCAGCACTTTCTCCCTGTTGGCGAACTGCCGCGCCACCGCCTCCATGCCGAAGGTGCCACTGCCCGGCACCAGCACGGCCGTGTGGGCGTGATAGACGCTCTTCAGCGTGCCCAGGATGTCCTGCATGACGCCCACGAAGCGCTTGGACATGTGGTTGAGCGCGCGGTCGGTATAGACCACCGAAAATTCAAGCAGTCCATCAGGGTCGATATCGGGCAAGAGGCCGGGCATGGGGTGGGTTCTCCGTCAACTGAAAGTGCGCCGCTGGCGCCAGGGCGGGCCAGCTTAACACCGGCCTACCACGTGTCCACGAAGCGCGCGCGGGCTTCGCTGACGCGTGCCGAAGCCAGCCCGCGGGCCAGCCAGGCGCGCGTTTCGGCCGGGTCGATGACAGCGTCGATCTCCAGCGTGCTGGCCAGGTGCATGGCCTCGCCGTGGGCGTACTGGCGCGCCAGCAGCTCGGCAAACAGCGCGTCGCGCTCGGCGCCCTCGGCCGCGGCGGCCAGCTCCTTGCGAAAGCCCAGGCGCACCGCGCCCTCCAGCCCCATAGCGCCGAACTCGCCCGTGGGCCAGGCGACGGTGAACACCGGCGCGTGCAGGGCGCCGGCCGCCATGCCCATGGCCCCCAGGCCGTAGCCCTTGCGCAGCACCACGGCGAAGAACGGCACCCGCAGGCTGGCCGCGGCCACGAACAGGCGGCTGACGTGGCGCACCTGGGCGGTCTTCTCGGTGTCCGGCCCGACCATGAAGCCGGGCGTGTCGATCAGGCTGACCAGCGGCAGGCCGTGGGCGTTGCACAGCTGCATGAAACGCGCCGCCTTGTCGGCCGCATCCGCGTCGATGGCGCCGCCCAGGTGAGCCGGGTTGCTGGCCAGCAGCCCCACCGGCCGGCCCTCGATGCGCGCCAAGGCCGTGTGGATGCCCGCGCCGAAGCCGGTGCGCAGCGCCAACAGGCTGCCCTCGTCCACCAGGCCCGCCATGGCGGCGCGGGTGTCATACACGCGCAGGCGGTTCTCGGGCACCACGGCGCGCAGGGCGCGCTGGTCGGGCGCGCTCCACTGGCTGGCGCGGCCCTGGAAGAACGACAGGTAGTGCCGCGCCGCGGCCACGGCCGCGCGCTCGTCCTGCACCAGCAGGTCGATCACGCCGCTGGCGTGCTGCACGCCGGCCGGGCCGATGTCCTCGGGCGCGAACACGCCCAGCCCGCCGCCTTCCACCATGGCCGGCCCGCCCATGCCGATGTTGCTGGTGCGCGTGGCGATGACCACGTCGCTGCAGCCCAGCAGCGCGGCGTTGCCGGCAAAGCAGCGCCCGTGCGCAATGCCCAGCACCGGCACCTGGCCCGACAGCGCGGCGTAGGCGGCAAAGGTATGCACGTGCAGCCCGGCGACGATGGCCATGTCGGTGTCGCCCGGCCGCCCGCCGCCGCCTTCGGCGAACAGCACCACGGGCAGTTGCTGGTCCAGGGCGATGCCCAGCATGCGGTCGGTCTTGGCGTGGTTGCGCATGCCCTGGGTGCCGGCCAGCACCGTGGCGTCGTAGGCCATGACGACGGTGCGGGCGCGCTCCTCGCCATACGCGGCGCCGTTGACGCTGCCGATGCCGGTGACCATGCCGTCGGCCGGGGTGTTGGCGATCAGGTCCTGCATGCTGCGCCGGCGCGTCTGCGCGGCCACGGCCAGCTGGCCGTATTCGATGAAGCTGTCTGCGTCGCACAGGTCGGCAATGTTCTCGCGCGCGCTGCGGCTTCCCTGGGCGTGGCGGCGGGCCATGGCCTCGGGGCGGGCGGCGTCCAGGGTGTGCGCATGGCGGTCGATGACGCGCTGCAGGTCGGCGCGGATGTGGTCCGGGCCTTGCTGCGGCCCGCTCGCGTGCTCCAGCGGCTCGGCACTGGCGGCCTCTTCCAGCACCAGCACCGGCTGGCCCGGCGCCAGCTGCGCGCCGGGGCGGGCCAGCAGGCGCAGCACGCGGCCGGCGTGCGGGGCGGCCAGCACGTGCTCCATCTTCATGGCCTCCAGCACGGCCAGCTCGGCGCCGGCGGCGACCACGTCGCCCTCGGCCACGGCCAGCTGCACCAGGCGCGCGGGCATGGGGGCGCAGACGGTGCCCTCAGGCGCAGCGGCCTGGGGCGTTTCAGGGTCTTTTTGGCCTCCAGCGCTTGTGGAGCAAGCATTGGCAGCTATGGTTTTTGATGCCTCTTGCAGCAGCTCGGGCAGCGCCGCTTCGAGCCAGCGCGTGTGCAGCGGCTGCTGGCTCTCCATCTCGGGCCGCGCGGCCAGGGCGCGCAGCAGGGGCAGGTTGGTCGGCAGGCCGTCGATGGTGCATTCGGCCAGCGCCCGGCGCGAGCGGCGCAGCGCCGCGGCAAAACCGCCCGGCGCATGCACGATGAGCTTGGCCAGCAGCGTGTCGTAGTGCGGCGAGGGCGCGCTGCCGGCCACGCCATGCGTGTCCACGCGCACGCCCGGGCCGCTGGGCAGGTCGAAGCGCACCAGCGTGCCGCTGCCAGGCAGCGCGTTGCCCTGGGCGTCGTATTGCTCGGCGTTGATGCGCCACTGGATGGCGCAGCCGCGCACGGGCGGCGGCGCCTCAGCCGACAAGCCCAGATCGGCCAGCCGCTCGCCCGCGGCCAGGCGGATCTGCGCCTGCACCAGGTCCACGCCGGTGACTTCTTCCGTCACCGTGTGCTCGACCTGCAGCCGGGCATTGGCCTCGATGAAGACGAAGGGCAGCGTGCTGCTTTGCGCATCCACCAGGAATTCGAACGTGCCCAGGCCCTCGTAGCGCACGGCGCGCGCCAGGGCCAGCGCCGCCTGGGTCAGCTGCGCGCGCAGCGGCGGCGACAGCGTGGGGCTGGGGGCAATCTCCACCAGCTTTTGAAAGCGCCGCTGCAGCGTGCATTCGCGCTCGCCCAGCGCCACGGCGTCGCGGCCGTCGGCGACGACCTGCACCTCGATGTGGCGCGCGCCTTCCATCAGCCGCTCGACGTACAGGCCGTCCGCGCCGAAGGCTGCCTGGGCCTCGCGGCGGCAGCGCTCCCAGGCGTCCTGCAGGGCGTCGGCGCTGCGCACGGCGCGCATGCCGCGCCCGCCGCCGCCGCCCACGGCCTTGAGCATGACGCCGGCGCCGCCCTGCGCGGCCAGGAAGTCCTGCGCCTGCTGCAGCGACACGGCCGCGCCGCTGCCGGGCATGACGGGCACGCCCTGCTCCTGGGCCAGCGCACGCGAGCGCGCCTTGTCGCCCAACAGCGCCAGCTGCGCCGGCGTGGGGCCGATGAAGCGCAGGCCGGCGCCTTCGCAGGCGCGCGCGAAATCGGCGCGCTCGCTCAAAAAGCCGTAGCCGGGGTGGATGGCGTCGCAGCCCTGGGCGCGGGCGATGGCGATCAGCGCCGCGCCGTCCAGGTAGGCGGCGGGACCGCTGGCGGCCAGGGCCACGGCGGCGTCGGCGGCGCGCACGTGCGGGGCGCCGGCGTCGTCTTCGGCATGGACGGCGACGCTGGCGGCGCCCAGTTCGTACAGGGCGCGCACGATGCGCAGGGCCACCTCGCCGCGGTTGGCAATCAGGACTTTGTGGAACATGGTTCTTTGATTTTGATAGCTGCCAGCGCTTGCCCAGCAAGGGCTGGAGGCCGATTTGGCTTGAAACTCAATCCGCGTCGCGCAGCAGCCGGCGCAGCACCTTGCCGGCGCCGGTGGCCGGCAATGCGGCCACTACGCGCACCTCGCGCGGCGCCTTGTAGGGCGCCATGTGCTCGCGGCACCAGGCGGTGAAGGCCTCGGCGTCGATCTGCTGGCCCGCCCGCGGCACCAGGAAGGCGCGCACCACTTCGCCCTTGTCGGCATGGGGCACGCCGATGACGGCGGACTGCGCCACGGCAGGGTGGCGGTTCAAAAGGGCCTCGACCTCCTCGGGAAAGACGCTTTAGCCCGAGACCTTGATCATTTCCTTGAAGCGGCCGAGGAAGGTGAGGTAGCCGTCCGCGTCCAGCTGGCCCATGTCGCCGGTGTGCACCCAGCCGCCGCGCAGGGTCTGGGCCGTGGCCTCGGGCTTGTTCCAGTAGCCCTGGAAGTTGCCGGGCCCGCGCACCACGATCTCGCCCTGCTCGCCGGCGGGCAGCGGCTGGCCGGTGGCCGGGTCGATGATGGCGATCTCGTTGCCCGGCACGGCGCGGCCCTGCGTGCCCCAGCGGATGGCGCCCGCCGGCATGGCGGTGTCCACGGTGTGGGTCTCGCTCAGGCCGTAGGCGGCCTCGTGGCTGGTGCAGTGGGGGGCGAAGGCGCGCCATTGGCGCGCCAGCTCCTCGGTCCAGGCAAAGCCGAAGCTGGTCACCGGGTTGCGGCGCAGCGCGCTCCAGTCGCGCTGGCCGGCGTCCGGCAGCTGCATCAGCGCGCCGTTCATGGGGGCGATGCTGTACCACCAGGTGATGCGCCGGCTCTCCAGCGCCTGGGCCACGCCGGCGGGGTCAAAGCGGTACAGCAGCGTCATGGCCGTGCCGCTGAAGACGGGCAGGTTCACGCCCATGACCATGCCGGCGATGTGGTACAGCGGCGCCACGGCCAGCAGCCGGTCGTCCTGCGCCAGGCCGTTGCACTGCGCGGCGGCCTGGGTCTTGAACAGCGCGTTGCCGTAGCTGAGCATGGCGCCCTTCGGCAACCCCGTGGTGCCGGACGTGTAGGTCATCAGCGCCACGTCGTCCAGCGACAGCGCCACGGGCGCGGGCGTGCCGCCGGCGGCGACCACGGCCAGGAAGTCCTCGTCGCCCTCCGCCAGCGGCTGGCTGGCAGTGCGCTGGGCCTCCAGCTCGGGCGGCACGGGCAAGTCCGGCGCGCCCGGCAGCAGCTCGCCGTGGCGCACCACGAAGACATGGGCCAGGCGCGTTCGCGCACGGACTTTGTCCACCACCGGCAGCAGCACGTCGGCGGCCACCAGCACGCGCGCGCCCAGGTCGGCCAGCTGGTAGTGCAGCTCGTGCTCCTTGTTCAGCGGGCCGCAGGGGCAGACGATGGCGCCGATCTTCTGGATGCCGTAGTGCGCCATCAGGTACTGCGGGCAGTTGTTCAGGAACAGCGCCACCGGCTCGCCCTTTTGCACGCCCAGCGCCTGCAGTCGGGCGGCGAAGGCGTCGCTGGCGGCGTCCAGTTCGGCCCAGGTGATGCGGCGGCCGTACCAGTCGACGGCGGTGGCGCCCGGCGTGGTGCGGGCGTGGCGGCGCAGGTGCTCGTGCAGGGGCTGGAGGGCCTGGGGGTCGGTCATGCGGTGTCTCCTGGAAAGCTTCTTGGTTCGCTCGGTGCTTGCCAGCATAAGCGGGCGCCGCGCACAATGCTACCCATGGGTATAACGCAGGTGACAGGCACGGGCGCGGACGCGCATCCCTTCCCCGGCACGCTGGGGCGCGGGCGCCAGCGCGCCGACACGCCCGGCAGCGCGGACAAGCGCGAGCGCATCCTGGCCGTGGCCGAGCAGCTCTTTGCGGCGCAGGGCTACGCCAGCACGACCATGGAGCAGATCGTGCAGGCGCTGGGCGTGACCAAGCCCTTCGTCTATTACTACTTCCGCAACAAGCTGGAGATCTTCGAGCTGCTGAGCTGGCGCCCGGCGGTGGCCTGCTTCACGGCGCTGGACTTTGCCCAGGGCGACGTGCGCCCGGCGCACGAGAAGGTCGCGGCCGGCATGGAGCAGCTGATCCGCGCCACCATCGCGCACTACCCGGCCGCGTTCTTTCCGTACCGCGAGCCGCAGGTCTATACAGAGCGCTTCGTCGCCGCGCAAAGACGCCTGGCCAACCATTTCTACGAGCGCCTGTGCCAGCTGCTGGAGCAGGGCCGCGCCGAAGGCTGGTTCGACGTGGGCGAGGTGCGCATCGCCGCCCAGGCGGCGTGCAGCCTGCCGGGCTTTCTCTACCAGTGGTACCGGCCCGACGGCCGCCTGCCGCCGGAGGCGATGGTGGCCGAGCTGACACAGCTGGCCTGCCGCGTGCTGGGGCTGCGAGGCAGCGTAGGACCCGCGCCGGTCGCTCAGGCCGGCGGGTAGCTGCGCGCGCCGAAGAGGCCGCTGCCCACGCGCACCAGCGTGCTGCCGGCGGCGATCGCCGCTTCCAGGTCGGCCGTCATGCCCAGCGACAGGGTGTCGAAGTGCTCCAGCCCCGGCGCGCCGCAGGCGGCGATGGCGTCGAACACCTCCCGCACCCGCCCGTGCACGGCGCGCTGGGCCGCGGGGCCCTCCACCGGGTCAGGGATGCTCATCACCCCGCGCAGGCACAGGCGCGGCAGCTGCGCCACGTCGCGGGCCAGGGCCAGCGCCTCTTGCGGGGCCACGCCAGACTTGCTGGCGCCGCCATCCACATTGACCTGGATGCACACCATGAGCGGCGGCAGCTGCTCGGGGCGCTGGTCCGACAGGCGCTGGGCGATCTTCAGCCGGTCCACCGTGTGCGCCCAGTGAAAGTGCTCGGCCACCAGCCGCGTCTTGTTGCTCTGGATGGGACCGATGCAGTGCCAGCGCAGCTCGGCGGCCAGTTCCGGCGCGAGCGCGGCCACGGCGGCCCTCTTGTCCAGCGCTTCCTGCAGATAGTTTTCGCCAAAAGCGCGCTGGCCGGCGTGCGCGGCCTGCAGCACCTCGGGCGCGCCAAAGGTCTTGGACACCGCCAGCAGGCCGACGCTGGCCGGGGCGCGGCCCGCCGCCTCGCAGGCGCGGGCGATGCGCCCCTGCACGTGCTCCAGATTGGCAGCGATGGTCGTCATAATGCGCGGCGAGCGTAACAGACGAACATCAGAGGGACTCTTCCGTGGACATCACCCAGCTGCTTGCCTTCAGTGTCAAGAACAAGGCCTCGGACCTGCACCTGTCCGCCGGGCTGCCGCCCATGATCCGCGTGCATGGCGACGTGCGCCGCCTGAACGTCGATGCGCTGGACCACAAGACGGTGCACGCCATGGTGTACGACATCATGACGGACTCGCAGCGCAAGGTGTACGAGGAGTTCCTGGAGGTGGACTTCTCCTTCGAGATCGACGGCCTGGCGCGCTTTCGCGTCAACGCCTTCAACCACTACCGCGGCGCAGGCGCGGTGTTCCGGACCATTCCCAGCAAGATCCTCACGCTGGAGCAGCTGAATGCGCCCAAGATCTTCGCCGACCTGGCGCTCAAGCCCCGGGGCCTGGTGCTGGTGACCGGCCCCACGGGCTCGGGCAAGTCCACCACGCTGGCCGGCATGGTCAACCACCTGAACGAGAGCGAGTACGGCCACATCCTCACCGTCGAGGACCCGATCGAGTTCGTGCACGAATCCAAGAAGAGCCTGATCAACCAGCGCGAGGTCGGGCCGATGACGCTGTCGTTCTCCGCCGCGCTGCGCTCGGCCCTGCGCGAGGACCCGGACGCCATCCTGGTGGGCGAAATGCGCGACCTGGAGACCATCCGCCTGGCCATGACGGCGGCCGAAACGGGCCACCTGGTGTTCGGCACGCTGCACACGTCGAGTGCCGCCAAGACCATCGACCGCATCATCGACGTCTTCCCCGCCGAGGAAAAGGAGATGGTGCGGGCCATGCTGTCGGAGTCGCTGCAGGCCGTGATCTCGCAGACATTGTGCAAGACCAAGGACGGCTCGGGCCGCGTGGCGGCGCACGAGATCATGCTGGGCACCAGCGCCATCCGCAACCTGATCCGCGAGGCCAAGGTGGCGCAGATGTACTCCACCATCCAGACCGGCAACAGCGTGGGCATGCAGACGCTGGACCAGAACCTGGCCGACCTGGTGCGGCGCAACATCATCAGCCCGGCCGAGGCCCGCAGCAAGGCCAAGATCCCGGAAAACTTCCCCGGCTGACGCCGCGCTCGCCTGGGCGACAATGGCCGCCGGCATCTTTGGAGACAGCACAATGGAACGCGATCAGGCGAGCAAATTCATCAACGACCTGCTCCGGCTGATGGTCAACCGCGGCGGCAGCGACCTGTTCATCACGGCGGAGTTTCCGCCCGCCATCAAGGTGGACGGCAAGATCACCAAGGTCTCGCCCCAGCCGCTCACGCCCGCGCACACGCTGACACTGGCGCGCTCCATCATGAGCGACCGCCAGATTGCCGACTTCGAGCGCACCAAGGAGTGCAACTTCGCCATCTCGCCGGCCGGCATCGGGCGCTTCCGGGTCAACGCCTTCATCCAGCAAAGCCGCGTGGGCATGGTGCTGCGCTCCATCCCCACCACGCCGCCGACCATCGACGGGCTGGGCATGCCGCAGGTGCTCAAGGAGGTCGTCATGACCAAGCGCGGGCTGTGCATCCTGGTGGGCGCCACGGGCTCGGGCAAGTCCACCACGCTGGCGGCCATGCTGGACTGGCGCAACGAGAACACCTTCGGCCACATCATCACCGTGGAGGACCCGGTGGAGTTCGTGCACCCGCACAAGAACTGCGTGGTCACCCAGCGCGAGATCGGGCTGGACACGGACAGCTGGGAAGCGGCACTGAAGAACACGCTGCGCCAGGCGCCGGACGTGATCCTGATGGGCGAGATCCGCGACCGCGAGACGATGGAGCACGCGGTGGCCTTCTCCGAGACCGGCCACCTGTGCCTGGCCACACTGCACGCCAACAGCGCCAACCAGGCGTTGGACCGCATCATCAACTTCTTCCCCGAGGAGCGGCGCACCCAGCTGCTGATGGACCTGTCGCTGAACCTGCGCGCCATGGTCTCGCAGCGCTTGCTGCCGCGCCAGGACAGCAAGGGCCGCGCCGCCGCCGTGGAGATCATGCTCAACACTCCCTTGATCGCCGACCTCATCTTCAAGGGCGACGTCACCGAGATCAAGGAGATCATGAAGAAGAGCCGCAACCTCGGCATGCAGACCTTCGACCAGTCACTGTTCGACCTGTTCGAGGCAAACGTCATCACCTACGAGGACGCGCTGCGCAATGCCGACTCGGTCAACGACCTGCGCCTGCAGATCAAGCTCAGCAGCCAGCGCGCCAAGACCACCGACCTGGCCGCGGGCACCGAGCACTTCGCGATCGTCTGAGGCGCCGCCCTCTTCGGGCCGCCTGCAGCCCGCCCCGGCCCGCCCGGCACCCTGCCGCGCGGGTCTTTCATTTTCCAAAGGAGACCGCCATGAGCAGCAGCATCAACTCCCGCCCCTACGACGCCGTGCCGGCGCGCCACGTGGCCTTCCTGGGCCTGGGGGTCATGGGCTTTCCGATGGCAGGGCACCTGGCACGGGCGGGCCACACGGTCACGGTCTATAACCGAACTGCTAGCAAATCGATAGCTTGGTGCGCAAAGTTTGGGGGCGCTGGAGGCCAAAAACATGCCGCGACGCCACGCGAGGCGGCGGCCGGGGCCGACATTGTCTTTTGCTGCGTTGGCAACGACGACGATCTGCGCTCGGTGGTGCTGGGCGAGGACGGGGCCTTTGCCGGCATGCAGCCGGGTGCCATCTTCGTGGACCACACCACGGCATCGGCCGCCGTGGCGCGCCAGCTGTACCAGGAGGCGCGCACGCGCGGCCTGCAGTTTGTGGACGCCCCCGTCTCGGGCGGCCAGGCCGGCGCGCAAAACGGCCTGCTGACCGTGATGTGCGGCGGCGACCAGGAGGCGTTTGACGCCGTGCGTCCCGCGGGCATGGCCTTCGCCCGGGCCTTCACCCGCATCGGCGACAGCGGCGCCGGCCAGCTGGCCAAGATGGTCAACCAGGTCTGCATTGCCGGGCTGGTGCAGGGCTTGTCGGAGGCGGTGGCTTTTGGCCAGCAGGCGGGCCTGGACATGCCGCTGGTGCTGGATGTGATCAGCAAGGGCGCGGCGCAGAGCTGGCAGATGGACAACCGCGGTAAGACCATGGCCGAAGGACGCTTCGACTTCGGCTTTGCCGTGGACTGGATGCGCAAGGACCTGGGCCTGGTACTGGACGAGGCCAAGCGCAACGGCGCGCTGCTGCCCGTCACCGCCCTGGTGGACCAGTTCTATGCCGACGTGCAGCGCGCCGGCGGCGGTCGCTGGGACACGTCCAGCCTCATCACGCGCCTGGCCGGCCAGCCCGGCAAGGCCTGAGGGGCAGCCCGCTCAGCGCCTGGCGGGGGCGCTGGCGGCGGCCGGGTCCTGCGTGACCGGCGCCGGCTGGGCCAGCTGGCGCTGGAGCTCCTCCTCGCTGATCACCTCAAACGCCCGCACCACCTTGCGCACGCCGTTCACGCCCCGGGCGATCTCGGCGCTGCGCTTGGCCTCGCGCTGCGTCACCCGGCCCATCAGATAGACCACGTTGCGCTCGGTCACCACCTTGAAGGCGCTGGCCGTGAGGTCCTTGGCGTCCACCAGGCTGGCGCGCACCTTGCCGGTGATGAAGGTGTCGTTGGAGCGCTGCGTCAGGCTGGAGGGGGGCATGATGCCCAGATCGTTGACGACGGACAGCACGTTCTCGACGCCACGCACGATCTGCTCGGCCTTCTGGCCATCCTCGGCAGTGGCCACTTCGCCGGTCAGCAGCACCTGGCGGTTGTAGCTGGTCACATTGATGTGGGCGCGGTCGCCCAGGGTTTCACGGATGCGGCTGGCGGCGCGCAGCTCGATGCCCTCGTCCTCGACCTGGGTGCCGGCCGTGCGGCGATCGATGGCCATCAAGGTGCCAACCATGGCACCACCGCCAATGACCAGCGGTGCGCAGGCGGACAGCCCGGCGCCCAGGGCCGCGGCGGTGAGCACGGCCGCGCCAGCGCGCAAGAAACGTTCTTTCATAGCAATATCTCCTGATCTCCAAGCAATTGGGCGTCCATGCCGTCGCACAGGCAGTGCAGCACCAGGGCCTGCACCTCGCGCACCCGCGCGGGGCGATCGTGAGGCACGCAGATCTGCACGTCGGTCTCGCGCAGCAGTGCGGCCAGGGCGCCGCTGTCGCGGCCGCACAGGGCCACCACGGTCATGTCGCGCTCGTGCGCGGCCTGCACGGCCTGCAGCAGAGCCGCTTCGTTGCCACCGGTGGAGAACGCCAGCAACACATCCCCCGCCTGGCCCAGCGCGCGCACTTGGCGTGCGAGGGGCGCTGCAGCGGTGTCCGTGGCCGATGACGGCATCCAGGTGGCGTCCGGCACCAGCGCCAGGGCGGCCAGCTCGGGCCGCTCACGCTCGAAACCGCCCACGCACAAGGCCGCGAACTGCTGGGCCAAGGCGCCGCAAGGGCCGCTGCCGCAGGCCAGCAGCTTGGCGCCGCTGGTAATGGAGGCCACCAGCGCGTGCACCGCTGCGGCGATGGCGCCGCTCAGGGCCTGGGAGGTCTGGTATTTGAGATCGGCACTGTCGATGAAGTGCTGCTGGATCCGTTGCTCAAGCATGGGCCGCAGATGATACCCGCGGGCCAGGCTCAGCCCGCGTCAAAGGCCGCGCGCAGCCACTGCAGCCGGCCCTGCTCGATCAGCACCGCGTCGAAGCGGCAGGCCGGCGGCTGCGCCCAGCGCATCAGGTAGCACTGTGCAGCAAAGATGATGCGCCGCCGCTTGGTGATGCCAATGCTGGCGCCCGCGCCGCCGTGGCTGGCGCCAGCGCGGCTGCGCACCTCCACGAACACCAGAGTGCCGTCGGGCTCGCGCAGGATCAGGTCGATCTCGCCGCCGCCGCGCCCGACGGTCCGATAATTGCGCTGCACCAGCACCAGGCCGGCCGCCAGCAGATGGGCCAGCGCCTGGTCCTCGGCCGCCTGGCCGGCCACGCGCGTGGTCGCACCCTTGCCGGGCCGGCTTGCCCCATCGTCTTGAAGGAATCCCATTGAGCGCATCCTTTGCATCGGCCCTTGGCGCCGCACGCGACGCGGCTGCCGCGCAGCATTATCCGCAGGGCGCCCTGTACGTCGTGGCCACGCCCATCGGCAACCTGGCCGACATGACCCTACGGGCGCTGCACGTGCTGCAGCTGGCCGACATCATCGCCTGCGAAGACACGCGCCACACCCACGCGCTGCTGCGCGCCTATGGCATCGACAAGGCCGGTGGCAGCCTGATCGCGCTGCATCAGCACAACGAGGCCCAGGCTGCGCAGCAGGTGGTCGGTCAGCTGCGGCAGGGCCTGCGCGTGGCCTACGTGAGCGACGCCGGGACCCCCGGTGTAAGTGACCCGGGCGCGCGTCTGGTCGATGCCGTGCACCAGGCAGGCCTGCGCAGCATTCCGCTGCCGGGCGCCAGCAGCGTGACCACGGCGCTCAGTGTGGCGGGCTCGGTCGCTCCGGCCACGGAGGTACAGGGTTTCGTCTTCCAGGGATTTCTGCCGGCCCGTGCAGGAGAGCGCAGCGCGGCCATCCAGCAGCTGGCCAACGAGCCGCGCTGCGTGGTGCTGCTGGAGGCCCCCCACCGCATCCAGGAGCTGGCCACCGCCCTCGCAGTGCTGGGCGGGCGCCGCGTCACCCTCGCGCGCGAGCTCACCAAACAGTTCGAGGAGGTCTCCAGCCATCCCGCAAGCGAGCTGTCTGCATGGCTTGCCGGCTCGCCCCAGCGGGTCCGCGGTGAGTTCGTAGTCCTGCTGCATCCCGCGGATGCCCAGAAGAATGAAGAAGGCGGGGACAGCGAGCGGGTATTGAGACTGCTGCTCGATGAGTTGCCCACCAAGACGGCAGTGAAACTGGCCGCTGAAATTACGGGGGCTGCGCGCAATGCCTTGTATGAGGCCGCCTTGCGCATGAAAAACGGCTGATGACGGCAAATCCGGCTGGCGCCGGACAAAAAAAAGCCCGCATAAGCGGGCTTTTTGAAATTCAGGCAGTTACCTGTTTTATTTGGTTGCGCGAGGAGGATTTGAACCTCCGACCTTTGGGTTATGAGCCCAACGAGCTACCAGACTGCTCCATCGCGCGTCAGAAATGAAAGTATACCCTAATTTCAGCCCTTGGCGGAAGTTTCGGCAACTTCGCCCACATTTTCTTCTGCGCGCTCGACGAACTCCACGTAAGCCATGGGTGCGTTGTCGCCGACGCGGAAGCCCATCTTCAGGATGCGCGTGTAGCCACCGGGGCGGGCCTTGAAGCGCGGGCCCAGTTCGTTGAACAGCTTGGTCACGCTGTCGCGATCACGCAGGCGATTGAAGGCCAGGCGGCGGTTGGCAACGGAGTCTTCCTTGGCCAGGGTGATCATGGGCTCGATCACGCGGCGCAGCTCCTTGGCCTTGGGGAGGGTGGTCTTGATGGCCTCGTGCTCGATGATCGAGTTCATCATGTTTTGCAGCATCGCAAGGCGGTGCGATGTCGTGCGGTTGAGTTTTCGCAGGCCGTGTCCGTGACGCATGGTGCTTTCCTTATCAATCAATTAAAACGGGCAGCCGTATCAGGTACTGCCCGGAGCACTCCCCAGGTGGGGACCAATGGCAGATCAGCGCTTGTCCAGGCCGGCAGGCGGCCAGTTCTCGAGCTTCATGCCCAAGGTAAGGCCGCGGGAGGCGAGCACTTCCTTGATTTCGTTGAGCGACTTGCGGCCCAGGTTGGGCGTCTTGAGCAGCTCGTTCTCGGTGCGCTGGATCAGGTCACCGATGTAGTAGATGTTCTCGGCCTTCAGGCAGTTGGCCGAACGCACCGTGAGTTCCAGCTCGTCCACCGGACGCAGCAAGATCGGGTCGAACGTAGCAGCGCTGCGTGAGCTGGAGGGCGTGTCGAACGCCGCCAGTTCGCCGCCTTCAAGCTGCGCGAACACCGCCAGCTGCTCGACCAGAATCTTGGCCGACGCGCGCACGGCATCTTCAGCCGAGATGGCACCGTTGGTCTCGATCTCCATGACCAGCTTGTCCAGGTCAGTACGCTGCTCCACGCGAGCGCTTTCCACCGTGTAGCTCACGCGGCGAATCGGCGAGAACGAGGCATCCAGCACGATACGACCGATGGACTTGGTGGACTCGTCGGCATAGCGGCGCAGGCTGCCGGGCACGTAGCCGCGGCCCTTCTCAACCTTGATCTGCATGTCGAGCTTGCCGCCGGCAGACAGGGTGGCGATCAGGTGGTCAGGGTTGACGATCTCGACGTCGTGCGGCGTCTGGATGTCGCGCGCCGTCACGACGCCTTCTCCATCCTTGCGCAGCGACAACGTGACTTCATCACGGTTGTGCAGCTTGAATACGACGCCCTTGAGGTTCAGGAGGATGTTCACGACATCTTCCTGCACGCCATCAATGGACGAATACTCGTGCAGCACGCTGGCGATCGTCACTTCCGTTGCTGCGTAGCCGACCATGGAAGACAGCAGAACCCTGCGCAGGGCATTGCCAAGCGTGTGGCCATAGCCGCGCTCAAAGGGCTCCAGTTCCACTTTGGCGCGATTGGGACCCAGCTGCTCGACGTTGATGGTCTTGGGCTTCAGCAAATTGGTTTGCATGCAGACTTCCTCTCAGTACCCCCAGCTCGTTACACCGGTAAGGCGGGTGAAGCGCCCCCACCGCGATGCCTCGCGGTAGGGGAGTACGTTGTTTCCGGGCGGGAACCGCTCGGGATTAACGCGAATACAACTCGACGATCAGCGATTCGTTGATGTCGGCACCGAACTCATCACGATCCGGTGCCTTCTTGAAGACGCCTTCGGCTTTCTCGACGTTGACCTCGACCCAGGCAGCGATGCCGACCTGCTGCGCCAACTGCAGAGCCTCGGCAATGCGTGCCTGCTTCTTGGACTTCTCGCGCACGGCAACCACGTCGCCCACCTTCACAAGGTAGGAAGCGATGTTCACGGACTGGCCATTCACCGTAATGGCCTTGTGCGACACCAGCTGGCGCGCTTCGGCGCGGGTGGAGCCAAAGCCCATGCGGTACACGACGTTGTCCAGGCGGCTTTCCAGCAGGCCCATCAGGTTGGCGCCAGTGTTGCCACGGCGGCGCTCGGCTTCAGCGAAGTAGCGGCGAAACTGCTTTTCCAGCACGCCGTACATGCGCTTGACCTTCTGCTTCTCGCGCAGCTGCAGGCCGTAGTCAGAGGTGCGGGCACCGGACGTGCGGCCATGCTGGCCGGGCTTGGAGTCGAACTTGGCCTTGTCCGCGATCGAGCGGCGTGCGCTCTTGAGGAACAGGTCAGTTCCTTCGCGGCGGGAGAGTTTGGCCTTGGGGCCGAGATAACGTGCCACTTGAGTTTCCTTGGTATTTTCAGCTGCCGCAGGGTTGCTGCGGGAGCCACCCTCATCGCATGCGGATGCGAGGGGTGGCGGTGGACTTCAACGGGAGATCAGATGCGGCGGCGCTTCTGAGGGCGGCAGCCGTTGTGCGGAACCGGCGTCACATCGGAGATCGACGTGATGCGGATGCCCAGGGCGCCCAGGGCGCGCACAGAGGACTCGCGACCGGGGCCGGGGCCCTTGATCTCGACGTCCAGATTCTTGACGCCCTGCTCCATGGCAGCGCGGCCAGCCACTTCCGAGGCCACCTGGGCAGCGAAGGGAGTGGACTTGCGCGAGCCCTTGAAGCCTTGACCACCCGACGAGGCCCAGGACAACGCGTTGCCCTGACGGTCAGTGATGGTGATGATGGTGTTGTTGAAGGAGGCGTGAACGTGGGCAATGCCGTCGGAGACGTTCTTGCGGACCTTCTTGCGCACGCGCTGGGCGGCGTTATTGGCGGGAGACTTTGCCATGGGGTTCTTTCAGTCCTTACTTCTTCAGTGCCGCTGCGCCCTTGCGCGGACCCTTGCGGGTACGGGCATTGGTGCGGGTGCGCTGACCGCGCATCGGCAGGCCGCGGCGATGACGGAAGCCCCGGTAGCAGCCGATGTCCATCAGGCGCTTGATGTTCATCGTCGTCTCGCGACGCAGGTCACCTTCGATGGTGAACTGGGCGATCTGATCGCGGATCTTTTCCAGATCGGCGTCGGTCAATTCCTTGACCTTCTTGGAGTAGTCGATGCCGCATGCGTCGCAAATCTTGCGAGCACGGGTGCGCCCGATACCGTAGATGGCCGTCAGACCAATTTCGGCATGCTTGTGGGGCGGAATGTTGATACCAGCGATACGAGCCATGTGCGTCCTCTAATGATCGTTAAGCCATCAGCCCTGGCGCTGCTTGTGACGCTGATCCGTGCAGATCACGCGCACCACACCCTTGCGGCGGATGATTTTGCAGTTGCGGCAGATCTTCTTTACCGAAGCCGAAACTCTCATTGCATTCTCCTAAACTTGTCCAATCGTTCCGGCCCTCACGGGATACACGCGGAACACAAAAATCAGCCCGCGAGCGAACGTTGGGCATCAATGAAAATTGCCGCAATTCTGGCGAACCCGCCACTATAGCGGATTTGCCAAAATCAGGCCAGTGGGTCAGGCGCCAGCCGTCGTCTTGAAGTTCGCCTTCTTGAGCAGCGACTCATACTGCTGGCTCATCAGGTAGTTCTGCACCTGGGCCATGAAGTCCATGGTCACCACCACGATGATCAGCAAAGAGGTGCCACCAAAATAGAACGGCACGTTGTACTTCAGGATCAGGAACTCCGGCAGCAGGCATACGAAGGTGATGTAGATCGCCCCCGCCAGCGTCAGCCGGACCAGGATCTTGTCGATGTAACGCGCCGTGTGCTCGCCTGGCCGAATCCCGGGGATGAAGGCCCCGCTCTTCTTCAGGTTGTCTGCGGTTTCCCGGCTGTTGAAAACCAGCGCGGTATAGAAAAAGCAGAAGAACACGATGGCGGTCGCATACAGCAGCACGTAGATCGGCTGGCCGGGGGTGAGCGTGCCTGCGATATCGCGCAGCCAGCGCATCGATTCACCGGCACTGAACCAGTTCACGATGGTGGCGGGCAGCAAGATGATCGACGAAGCGAAGATCGGCGGAATCACGCCAGCCATGTTCAGCTTGAGCGGCAGGTGCGAGGATTGCCCCCCGTACACCTTGTTGCCCACCTGACGGCGTGCGTAGTTCACCAGGATCTTGCGCTGGCCACGCTCCACATACACCACAAAGTACGTGACCAAGCCCACGATCGCCACGATGAAGATGGCGGCAGGAATGCCCATTGCACCGGTGCGCACCAGCTCCAGCAGCCCACCCAAGGCACTGGGCAGGCCGGCAGCGATGCCGGCGAAGATCAGGATCGAAATCCCGTTGCCCAGGCCACGCTCGGTGATCTGCTCGCCCAGCCACATCAGGAACATGGTGCCTGCAGTCAGGCTGACCACGGCCGTCATGCGGAAGCCGAAACCTGGATCAAGCACCAGGCCGGCCTGGCTTTCCAGGGCCACGGCAATGCCCAGCGATTGGAAAACTGCCAGGCCGACGGTACCGTAACGCGTGTATTGCGTGATCTTGCGGCGGCCGGCCTCCCCTTCCTTCTTCATCTGCTCGAACGCGGGCATCACGTAGGTCATCAACTGCATGATGATCGATGCCGAAATGTACGGCATGATCCCCAGCGCGAAGACCGTGAAGCGAGACAGCGCCCCGCCCGAGAACATGTTGAAGAGGTTGAGGATGCCGCCCTGCTGGCCGTTGAACAGCTGCTGCAGCTGCGCCGGATCAATCCCCGGAACGGGAATGTGCGCGCCCACACGGTACACGACCAGCGCGAGCAGCAGAAAGACCAGGCGCCGGCGAAGGTCGCCGAACTTGCCGGTTTTCGCCAGTTGAGCTGCGTTCGTAGCCACGGATGCCTTTCGTCGTGTGCGGCCGCTCAGGCCACGCTGCCGCCGGCCGCCTCAATGGCAGCCTTGGCGCCAGCGGTGACCGTGATGCCGGACAGCTTCACGGCGCGAGTGATCTCGCCGCTCTTGATGACCTTGACCACGCGGGTCAGCTCACCAATCAGGCCGGCCTTCTTGAGGGCAAGCATGTCCACCTCGGCCAGGTCCAGGCGGCCCAGGGCGGAGAGCGTCACTTCAGCGTTGAACTTGAGCAGGTGCGACTTGAAGCCACGCTTGGGCAAGCGGCGCTGCAGGGGCATCTGACCCCCTTCAAAGCCCACCTTGTGGTAGCCGCCCGAACGGGACTTCTGGCCCTTGTGGCCACGACCGGCCGTCTTGCCCAGGCCGGAGCCGATGCCGCGACCGACGCGGCGGGCGGCATGCTTGGCTCCTGCTGCGGGCTGGATGCTGTTGAGTTCCATCATCGACCTCTTACAGGATTTTGACCAGGTAGCTGATCTTGTTGATCATGCCGCGCACCTCGGGCGTGTCCTGCAGCTCGCTCACGCTGTTGAGCTTGCGCAGACCCAGGCCGCGAACGGTGGCACGGTGCGATTCCTTGGTGCCGATAGGGCTGCGCACCAGCTGAATCTTCACGGTTTGTTGCGTCGTCGTTGTCATGTCGACTTCCTCTTCAGGCAGTGAACAGCTCTTCGACCGACTTGCCGCGCTTGGCAGCCACTTCGGCCGGCGTCGTGCAGTTGGTCAGGGCGTCGAGCGTTGCGCGCACCATGTTGTAGGGGTTGGACGAGCCGTGGCTCTTGGCCACGATGTCGGTGATGCCCATGACTTCGAAGACGGCGCGCATCGGGCCGCCGGCGATGATGCCGGTTCCCTTGGGGGCCGGTGCCATCATCACGCGGGCAGCGCCATGGTGGCCCGTCACCTGATGGTGGATGGTGCCGTCCCTGAGAGACACCTTCACCAGCTTGCGGCGGGCTTCTTCCATGGCCTTCTGCACGGCGGCGGGCACTTCCTTGGACTTGCCCTTGCCCATGCCGATACGACCATCGCCATCACCGACCACGGTCAGAGCGGCAAAACCGAGGATACGACCGCCCTTGACGACCTTGGTCACGCGGTTGACCGCGATCATCTTCTCGCGCAAACCGTCGTCGCGACCTTCGTCCTGCACGCGGGGTTGAAATTTAGCCATTGTTGTGTCGCTCCCTTAGAACTGCAGGCCGGCTTCGCGGGCCGCTTCGGCCAGGGCCTTCACGCGGCCGTGGTAGGCAAAGCCCGCGCGGTCGAACGCCACGCGCTCAATACCTGCAGCCTTGGCCTTTTCGGCGATGCGCTTGCCGACGGCTTGCGCAGCAGCGGCGTTGCCGCCCTTGCCCGCGCCGCCCAGCGACTGACGTGTATCGGCCTCGGCAGTGGATGCCGTGGCCAGCACGCGCGCACCATCTTCGGAGATGACGCTGGCGTAGATGTGGAGATTCGTGCGATGCACCGTCAGGCGCGCCACGCCCTGCTGGGCAATGCGGATGCGGGTCTGGCGGGCACGGCGGAGACGCTGCTCTTTCTTGGTCAACATGTTGCAGCTCCTTATTTCTTCTTGGTCTCTTTGATCGCGACCTTCTCGTCCGCATAGCGGATGCCCTTGCCCTTGTAGGGCTCGGGCGGACGAACGGCGCGGATCTCGGCGGCCAGCTGGCCCACCACCTGGCGGTCGGCACCCTTGATCACGACTTCGGTCGGGGTCGGGGTAGCTACCGTGATGCCGGCGGGCATGTCGAAGTTCACGGGGTGGGAAAAACCGATGTTCAGGTTCAGCTTGGAACCCGATGCAGCAGCCTTGAAACCCACACCAACCAGGGTCAGCTTCTTTTCGAAGCCGCGGCTCACGCCGACCACCATGTTGTTCACCAGTTGGCGAATGGTGCCGCTCATGGCATTGGCCTCACGCGACTCGTCGGTCGGCGCAAAGCTCAACTTGCCGTCGTTGCTGGAGACCTTGACCAGTGCGCTCTGGGCCAGCGACAGCGTGCCGCCAGCGCCCTTGACACTGATCTGATCGTCCTTGATGGACACATCCACGCCTGCGGGGATGGTCACCGGTGATTTGCCTACTCGGGACATTTCTGTTTACTCCTCGAATGCCGCGTCAGGCCACGTAGCACAGCACTTCGCCGCCGACACCGGTGGCACGTGCTTTGCGGTCAGTCATCACGCCCTGGGGAGTGGTGACGATGGCCACGCCCAGGCCGTTCTGGACCTGAGGAATGGCGCCCGCGCCCTTGTACACGCGCAGGCCGGGGCGGCTCACGCGCTCAATGCGCTCGATCACCGGACGACCGGCGTAGTACTTCAGGGCGATTAGCAGCTCGGTCTTGCCGGCGTCGGTCTTGATTTCAAAACCGTCGATATAGCCCTCGTCCTTGAGCACCTGGGCGATGGCGACCTTCACCTTGGAGGACGGCACCGACACGGTGGCCTTGGACACCATCTGCGCGTTGCGGATGCGGGTCAGCAGGTCAGCGATGGGATCACTCATGCTCATGTCTATCTCTCCTGCTTACCAGCTGGCCTTGGTGACACCGGGGATGTCACCAGCGAAGGCCAGCTCACGGATCTTGGCGCGGGCCAGACCGAACTGGCGGAACGTGCCGCGCGGGCGGCCCGTCATCTCGCAGCGGTTGCGCTGGCGCGTGGGGTTCGCGTTGCGCGGGAGCTTCTGCAGACCCAGGCGGGCAGCGTCACGCTCTTCGTCAGAGCGCTTGGCATCGCCAGCAATGGCCTTCAGTTCAGCGTACTTGGCGGCGTACTTGGCAGCCAGTTTTTCGCGCTTGAGTTCGCGCTGGATCAAAGCTTTCTTAGCCATGCGCCACCTTTAGTTCTTGAACGGGAAACGGAAACCGGCCAGCAGGGCCTTGGCTTCATCGTCGGTCTTGGCCGTCGTGGTGATGCTGATATTCAGACCACGCAGCGCATCCACCTTGTCGTACTCGATTTCGGGGAAGATGATCTGCTCTTTGACGCCGATGTTGTAGTTGCCACGGCCGTCGAAAGCCCGGCCGGAGATACCGCGGAAGTCACGCACGCGCGGCAGGGCCACGGTGACGAAACGGTCCAGGAATTCGTACATGCGGACGCCGCGCAGCGTCACCATGCAGCCAATCGCCTGGCCTTCGCGGATCTTGAAGCCAGCGATGGCTCGCTTGGCCTTGGTCACCACGGGCTTTTGGCCAGCGATCTTGGTGAGATCGGCCACGGCGTTGTCCATCACCTTCTTGTCGGCCACGGCTTCGCTCACACCCATGTTCAGGGTGATCTTCGTGAGACGCGGGACTTCCATGATGGATTGATAGCCGAACTTTTCCTTCAGTTCGGCCGCGATCTTGTCGCGGTAGAGTTGTTGCAGTCGTGCCATGAGGACCCCTTTAAGCCGTCTTGATTTCGGCGCCGCTGGACTTGTAGACACGCACGCGCGCGCCGTCGGCCTGCACCTTGATGCCGACGCGGTCAGCCTTGCCGGTGGCGGCGTTGAAGATCGCCACGTTGGACTGGTGGATGGGCATGGCCTTTTCCACGATGCCGCCGGTAGTGCCCTTCATGGGGTTCGGCTTGACGTGCTTCTTGACCAGGTTGATGCCTTCGATGACCAGATAGGAGTCATCCTTGCGCAGCGCGACCGTGCCGCGCTTGCCCTTGTCGCGCCCGGCGAGCACGATGATTTCATCGCCCTTGCGGATCTTGTTCATGGTGCTTCCTTCAGAGAACTTCAGGAGCCAGGGACACGATCTTCATGAAGCGCTCGGTACGCAGCTCGCGCGTCACGGGGCCGAAGATGCGGGTGCCGATGGGCTCCAGCTTTGCATTGAGCAGCACGGCGGCATTGCCGTCGAACTTGACGAGCGAGCCGTCCGCCCGGCGGATGCCCTTGGCAGTGCGAACCACCACGGCGCTGTAGACCTCGCCCTTCTTGACGCGGCCCCGCGGAGCGGCTTCTTTCACGCTCACCTTGATGATGTCGCCAACACTGGCATAGCGCCGCTTGGAGCCGCCCAGCACCTTGATGCACAGGACGGACTTGGCGCCGGTGTTGTCGGCAACCTCTAACCGAGATTCTGTCTGGATCATTTGAATATTCCCAACTTGTACCAGCGGCCCCTCGCGCCGGAAAACCCGGAGCAAAAGACGCAACGCCAGTCAGTCTTGGGCCCGTCGTCCGCGCCGCAAACCATTTCGCAAGCGTTTTCGCTGGGCAGATAAGCCTCGCGCTAGCAAAGCACGAAGCCCACAAGTGTCGCAAAAAGAAAAGCGCCCGTCAAGTGGTTTTGCCGGGCGATTTGTTTATTTTCAGGCCGGCACCGTGGCGTACTGGTGCGCCAGCTCCAGGAAGGGGGCCAGCTGCGGGTCGTGGCCGGGCAGCTCCTCGGCCAGGATCTGCGCCACCCGCGGGGCGAGCGAGGCGGCCAGGCGCGCGTCCAGGAACAGCACGCGGGCGCGGCGGGCCAGAACGTCCTCCACGGTGCGGGCGTACTCGTGGCGGGCGGCCCAGCGCACCATGGCCTCGGTCAGGCCTTCTGCCAGCGCCACGTCGGCCCCGGGCAGGGCTGCCACCTGGGCGGACTCGCCGCCGTAGGAGTGCAGGCCCTGCGGCTGGTTCATGCCCTGGCGCGCGCTGGCGCCAGCGGCGCCTACCAGGGGCAGAGAGACGGTCACCCCGGCCGCGCGGCGCGGCAGCAGCTGGGCCTCGAAGCACTTGTCCAGCACGTCCTCGGCCATGGCGCGGTAAGTGGTCCACTTGCCGCCGGTGACGGTGACCAGCCCGCTGGGGCTGGCGATCACCGTGTGCTCGCGGCTGATGCGCTTGGTGTTGCCGCCGTCGTCGTTCTGGGGCTTGACCAGCGGGCGCAGGCCGACCCAGATGCTGCGCACGTCCTGCACGGTGGGCGCGCGGCGCAGGTAGCGTCCGGCTTCGCCCAGGATGAAGGCGACCTCTTCGTTCATGGCCAGCGGCTCGCGCGCCAAGTCATGGCGCGGGCTGTCGGTGGTGCCCAGGATCAACTTGCCCAGCCATGGCACGGCAAACAGCACCCGGCCGTCGGCCGTCTTGGGCACCATCAGCGCGTGGTCGCTGGGCAGGAATTCGCGGTCCACCACCAGGTGCACGCCCTGGCTGGGCGCCACCATGGGCGCGAGCTCGCGGCCGCCGGCCTGGCCGTCGCGCTGGCGCAGCGCGTCCACCCAGACGCCAGTGGCATTGACCACGCAGCGCGCGCGCACTTCAAAGCGGGCGCTGCTCTCGGCGTCTTCGCAGACCACGCCGGCAACCTTGCCGCCCTCATACAGCAGGTCGATCGCCGGGCAGTAGTTGACCAGCAGCGCGCCCTTGGCCGCGGCGGTGCGCGCCAGGGCCAGGGCCAGGCGGGCGTCGTCGAACTGCCCGTCCCAGTATTTGACGCCGCCCTTGAGGCCATCGGCCACGGCCGTGGGCAGGCAGCGCAGGGTCTCCATGCGGCCCAGGCACTGGGTGGCGCCGAGGCCGGCCTTGCCGGCCAGCGCGTCGTACATCTTCAGGCCCGTGCCGTAAAACGGGGTCTCCCACAGCTTGTAGGACGGCATCACGAAGGCCAGCGGCTGCGCCAGGTGGGGCGCATTCTTCAATAGCGTGGTGCGCTCGTGCAAGGCCTCGCGCACCAGGGCGATGTTGCCCTGGGCGAGGTAGCGCACGCCGCCGTGCACCAGTTTCGTGGCACGCGAGGACGTGCCCTTGGCAAAGTCGTGCGACTCCAGCAGCACCACGGAAAAGCCGCGCGCCGCCGCGTCCAGCGCCACGCCCAGGCCGGTGGCGCCGCCGCCTATGACCGCCAGGTCGTAAGTTCGGGGCTGGGCCAGCTGCTGAAGCAGTGCGGCGCGATCGGTAGGCAGGGGGGTGGCGGTGGCGAGAGTCATGGCAGGGATTTTCTACGGTTCCCGGGGTTGTTTCAGGGTTAACCCGATAGCTGGATCACATCCCCAGGTTTTTCCAGGCGCGCAAGGGGCTGGCTTGGCCCCTGCGCGCCTGCATCACACGCGCCTCAGCGCACCTTGCCGTTCTTCCAGGCCGTCAGCAGCGAGTCGTAGGCGATGGTCTCGCCCTTGGGCTTTTCGTTGGCCAGCTTGTTCCAGGGTGCGTGCTGGTCGCTCAGCCACTTGGCCGGGTCGCTCTTCTTGTTCAGCTTGGGTGCGCACTTGGCCATGCCGGCGCGCTCCAGGCGGGCCATGACCTGGTCCATCTCGTCGGCCAGCGTGTCCATGGCGGCCTGCGGGGTCTTTTCGCCCGTGACGGCCTGGGCCACGTTCTTCCACCACAGCTGCGCCAGCTTGGGGTAGTCGGGCACGTTGGTACCGGTGGGCGACCAGGCTACGCGCGCCGGGCTGCGGTAGAACTCGACCAGCCCGCCCAGCTTGGGCGCCATGTCGGTCATGGCTTGGCTGCGGATGTCGGATTCGCGGATCGGCGTCAGGCCGACGATGGTCTTCTTCAGCGACGTGCTCTTGGCCGTGACGAACTGGGCGTACAGCCAGGCCGCCGCCACGCGGTCGGGGTTGTGGTCCTTGAAGAAGGTCCAGCTGCCCACGTCCTGGTAGCCGTTTTGCATCCCCTGCTTCCAGTACGGGCCGTTGGGGCCGGGGGCCATGCGCCACTTCGGCGTGCCGTCGGCGTTCACGACCGGCAGGCCGGGCTTGACCATGTCGGCGGTAAACGCCGTGTACCAGAAGATCTGCTGCGCGATCTGGCCCTGCGCCGGCACGGGGCCGGACTCGCCGAAGGTCATGCCCATGGCTTCCTTGGGCGCGTACTTCTTCATCCAGTCCACGTACTTGGTGAGCGCATAGACGGCGGCCGGCGAGTTGGTGGCGCCGCCGCGCGCCACGCTGGCGCCCACCGGCGTGCACTTGTCGTCGGCCACGCGGATGCCCCACTCGTCGATCGGCAGGCCGTTGGGCGTGCCGATGTCGGCGGTACCGGCCATGGACAGCCAGGCGTCGGTGAAGCGCCAGCCCAGGGACGGATCCTTCTTGCCGTAGTCCATGTGGCCGTAGATGGGCTTGCCGTCGATCTGCTTGACATCGTTGGTGAAGAACTCGGCGATGTCCTCGTAGGCGCTCCAGTTCAGCGGCACGCCCAGGTCGTAGCCGTACTTGGCCTTGAACTTGTCCTTCAGGTCCTTGCGCTCGAACAGGTCGGCGCGGAACCAGTACAGGTTGGCGAACTGCTGGTCGGGCAGCTGGTACAGCTTGCCGTCGGGCGCGGTGGTGAACTTGGTGCCGATGAAGTCGGCAATGTCGATGCCGGGGTTGGTGTAGTCCTTGCCCGCGCCGGTCATGTAGTCGGTCAGGTTCAGGATCTTGCCGTAGCGGTAGTGCGTGCCGATCAGGTCGGAGTCGCTGATCCAGCCGTCATAGATGCTCTTGCCCGACTGCATGGAGGTCTGCAGCTTCTCGACCACGTCGCCTTCCTGGATCAGGTCGTGCTTGACGTTGATGCCGGTGATCTCGCTGAAGGCCTTGGCCAGCGTCTTGGACTCGTACTCGTGCGTGGTGAGGGTCTCGGACACCACCACGATGTCCTTGACGCCCTTGGCCTGCAGCTTCTTGGCCGCCTCGATGAACCACTTCATCTCGGCCATCTGCTGGTCCTTGGACAGCGTGGAGGGCTGGAACTCGCTGTCCACCCACTTCTTGGCCTCGGCCTCACCGGCCCAGGCAGCCTGCCCCAAAGCCAGGGCCGCGGCGGCGAATGCTATGTGCCTGAACTGCATCTTCATTGCTGTCTCCTCGAATTGACCCCCCGTCGGCAAAGCGGCTCCGGCCCGGGGGGAGACGGACCAGATCCTTGTCTATCAACTCAAAAACGATAGCTGTTTGCGCTTGCTGCAAGCCATTTTGGCTGTGCTTTCATGCTCAATCGCTTGTGCAGCAAGCGCCAGCAGCTATCTTTTTCCTCTCAACCCTTGCGCAGCACCAGACCCAGCGCCAGCATGGACAGCACGAAGCTGATCCACACCGAAGGCTCGGCCTCCAGCGAAAACCACTGCGCCATCTTCTCGCCCAGGCCCACCCAGATCAGGTTGAGGTAGGCGGCCGTCAGCAGGCCGATGAACAGGCGGTCGCCGCGCGTGGTGGCAATCGGCAAAAAGCCCTTGCGCTCCACCGTCGGCGACTTGATTTCCCACACCGTCATGCCGATCAGCATGAGCACGATGCAGGTGAAAAATACGGCCACAGGGGTGGTCCAGGCCATCCACTCGAACATGCAATCCTCCAATCAGTTGGGAACAGAGCACGCTGCGCGTGGTCTGTCCCGCAAGGTATTCACACGCGGCCCATCGCGAAGCCCTTGGCGATGTAGTGCCGCACGAACCAGATGACGATGGCGCCGGGCACGATGGTCAGCACGCCGGCCGCGGCGAGCGTCGCCCAGTCCATGCCCGAGGCGCTCACCGTGCGCGTCATGGTCGCTACGATGGGCTTGGCGTTCACGCTGGTCAGCGTGCGCGCCAGGAGCAGCTCGACCCAGCTGAACATGAAGCAAAAGAACGCCGCCACGCCCACGCCGGCCTTGATCAGCGGCAGGAAGATGGTCAAAAAGAAGCGCGGGAAGCTGTAGCCATCGATGTAGGCCGTCTCGTCGATCTCGCGCGGAATGCCGCTCATGAAGCCTTCCAAAATCCACACCGCCAGCGGCACGTTGAACAAGAGGTGCGCCAGGGCGACTGCGATGTGCGTGTCCATCAGCCCGACGGTGGTGTACAGCTGAAAGAACGGCAGCAAAAACACGGCCGGCGGCGTCATGCGGTTGGTGAGCAGCCAGAAGAACACGTGCTTGTCGCCCAGGAACTGGTAGCGGCTGAACGCGTAGGCCGCCGGCAGCGCCACGGTGAGCGAGATCACCATGTTGATGGCCACATAGATCAGGCTGTTGATGTAGCCCGAATACCAGCTCTCGTCGGTGAAGATGGTCTTGTAGTTGTCCCAGGTGAAGTGCTGGGGCCATAGCGAGAAGCTGGACAGGATCTCCTCGTTGGTCTTGAAGCTCATGTTGACCATCCAGTAGATGGGCAGCACGGCGAAGACCAGGTAGGCGATCAAAAACAGCGTGCGTTTCTGGAAGCGCTTCCCGTCATTCATGACCTGCGCCCTCCTTCGGTGTGGTGCCCACGCGCTGCATCCAGTTGTAGAGGATGAAGCACAGCAGCAAGATGATGAAGAAGTAGATCAGCGAGAAGGCGGCCGCCGGCCCCAGGTCGAACTGGCCCACGGCCTTTTGCGTCAGGTACTGGCTCAGGAAGGTGGTGGCATTGCCCGGCCCGCCGCCCGTCAGCACGAAGGGCTCGGTGTAGATCATGAAGCTGTCCATGAAGCGCAGCAGCACGGCGATCATCAGCACGCCGCGCATCTTGGGCAGCTGGATGTAGCGAAACACCGCCAGCTTGCTGGCGCCGTCGATGCGCGCGGCCTGGTAGTAGGCGTCGGGGATGCTGCGCAGGCCGGCAAAGCACAGGAGCGCCACCAGCGGCGTCCAGTGCCACACGTCCATGGCCAGCACCGTCAGCCAGGCCTGGGTGGCGTTGCCGGTGTAGCTGTAGTCGATCCCCAGGCGCGCAAGCGTCGCGCCCAAGAGGCCAATGTCCGAGCGGCCGAAGATCTGCCAGATGGTGCCCACCACGTTCCACGGGATGAGCAGCGACAGCGCCACCACCACCAGCACGGCCGACGACTTCCAGCCCTGCGCGGGCATGGACAGCGCGAGCAAGATGCCCAGCGGAATCTCCACCGCCAGCACCGCCAGCGAGAAGGTGATCTGGCGCAGCAGCGCGCTGTGCAGCTCCTCGTCGCGCATCACAGCGGCGAACCATTCGGTGCCGACGAACACGCGCCGCTCGGGGCTGATGATGTCCTGCACCGAGTAGTTCACCACCGTCATCAGGGGCACGATGGCCGAGAAGGCCACGCACAGGATCACCGGCAGGATCAGGAACCAGGCCTTCTGGTTCACGGGCTTGGTCGTGGTGCTCATGGCAACAGCTCCTCGTCTTGGTAGAAGCAGGTGTGCTCGCCCAGCACCTGCAGCCACACCGGCTGGCCCTCGCCGGGCAAGGCCTGCTCGGGCGCGCAGCGCGCCTTGAGCACCTCGCCGCCGAGGGTGGCCGTGAGCATCTGGTGCGTGCCCAGGTCCTGCACACGCGCCACGGTGCATTGCAGCGCGCCGGCCTGGCCCGGCGCCGCCAGGTGCAGGTATTCGGGGCGTACGCCCAGGCGCAGCGCGCCGGCGGGCAGCGCGCGCGGCAGCGCCAGGCGCTGGCCCGCCACGACCAGCGCATCGCCCTGCACCTGCGCGGGCAGGAAGTTCATGCCCGGCGAGCCGATGAAGTGCCCCACGAAGGCGTGGCGCGGGCGCTCGAACAGCTCGCCCGGCGTGCCCACCTGCACGGCGCGCCCGCGCGTCATGACCACCACCTGGTCGGCAAACGTCAGCGCCTCCACCTGGTCGTGCGTGACGTAGATCAGCGTCAGCTTGAGCTCATGGTGGATCTGCTTGAGCTTGCGCCGCAGCTGCCACTTCAGGTGCGGGTCGATGACGGTGAGCGGCTCGTCGAACAGCACCGCCGCCACGTCCTCGCGCACCAGGCCGCGGCCCAGCGAGATCTTTTGCTTGGCGTCCGCTGCCAGGCCGGCCGCGCGCTGGTCCAGCTGGCCGCTCATCTCCAGCATCTCGGCGATTCTCCCCACGCGCTGGCGGATGCGCTCCGGCGCCACCTTGCGGTTCTTCAGGGGAAAAGCCAGGTTCTCGGCCACGGTCATGGTGTCGTAGATGACCGGGAACTGGAACACCTGGGCGATGTTGCGCTCCTGGGGGCTGGCGCGCGTCACGTCGCGGCCGTCAAACAGCACCTGCCCCTCGGAGGGCACCAGCAGGCCCGACATGATGTTGAGCATGGTGGTCTTGCCGCAGCCCGAGGGGCCCAGCAGCGCGTAGGCGCCGCCGTCCTCGAACGCCATGTCCAGCGGCAGCAGGGCGTAGTCGCTGTCGCTTTGCGGACGGGGCTTGTACGAATGCGCCAGTTTCAGTTCGATGCGCGCCATGTCAGTGCCCCTCGCTGCGCCGTGCCGGGGCCACGGCCAGCAGGCCCCCGGCATCAAAAACGTAAGCCTGGGCCGGGTCGAAGTGCAGCGCCACGCTGCTGCCCAGCTCCAGGTGGTGCACGCCGGTCAGCTGGGCCACCAGTTCGCCCCAGGCGGTGCTGGCGTGCACGAAGGTGTCCGAGCCGGAGATCTCCGCCAGCTCCACCGTGCCCGGCACGCCCACGTCGCCCTCGCGCGGCTGCAGGCGCAGCACGCTGGCGCGCAGGCCCAGCGTCAGCGCGTCGGCGCGTGCCAGGGCCGGCGGCAGGGTCAGCGCCAGCCGCACGCCGCCGGGCAGCAGCACGCCGCCCTCCCCCGCGCGTGCCGGCAACAGGTTCATCGGCGGGTCGCTGAAGGCGCGCGCCACCTGCAGCGAGCCGGGTGCGTGAAACACTTCGGCCGTGGGGCCGTACTGCAGCAGCCGGCCCTCGTGCAGCACGGCGGTGTAGCCGCCCAGCAGCAGCGCCTCGCCCGGCTCGGTGGTGGCATAGACCACGGTGGAGTCGCCGCTGGCGAACAGCTGCGCCAGCTCCTCGCGCAGCTCCTCGCGCAGCTTGTAGTCCAGGTTGACCAGGGGCTCGTCCAGCAGCATCAGCGGCGCGCCCTTGGCCAGGGCGCGGGCCAGCGCCACGCGCTGCTGCTGGCCGCCCGAGAGCTCGGATGGATAGCGGTTCAGGAACATCTCGATGTGCAGCCGCCCGGCCAGCTGCTGCACGCGTGCGGCCACGTCCTGGCGGGTGCCCCCGCGCAGCTTGAGCGGCGAGGCAATGTTCTCGGCCACCGTCATGGACGGGTAGTTGATGAACTGCTGATAGACCATGGCCACGTTGCGCTGGCGCACGGGCACGTCCGTCACGTCCACGCCATCGACCCGCACCTGACCCTCGGTGGGCGCGTCCAGCCCGGCCATGATGCGCATCAGGCTGGTCTTGCCGGCCTGCGTGGCGCCCAGCAGCACGGTGACGGCCCCCGCCTGCAGGCGCAGATCCAGCGGGTGCAGCCACTGCTGCCCCCCCACGCGCTTGCCGATCCCTTGCAAAACCAACTCCATTGCCGTCCTTTCCCCCGCCCCTGACACAGGTGGCAATCCCGCACCCGCGACGGCGGGCCGGCTTTTTCGTATTGGTTCATTTTTGTTCGTTTGGCGAGAATCTTTTTGCGTAGTAACCCTGAGTTTTTTCGTTTTGCTTCGTTTTACAGTGCCTACGTGGACAAAAGCAAACACTCAGCCGCCAACGCCAACCCACGCCAGCTGCTGCTGCTCGCACAGCTGCGCCAATGTCAGAGCGCCAGCGTGGAGCAGCTCGCGCAGAGCCTGGGCGTCACCTTGCAGACCGTGCGCCGCGACGTGCAGCGCCTGGCCGAGCAGGGCCTGGTGGCGCGCTTTCACGGCGGCGTGCGCCTGCCCAGCTCGACCATCGAGAACCTGGCGCACCCGCAGCGCGAGACGCTGCACGCCGAGGGCAAGCGGCGCATCGCCCGCACCGTGGCGCAGCAGATTCCGCCCGGCTGCTCGGTGATCCTGAACATCGGCACCACCACGGAGGCCGTGGCCCGCGCCCTGCTGGGCCGCCAGGGCCTGCGCGTGATCACCAACAACATCAACGTGGCCGCCACGCTCAGCGGCAACCCGGACTGCGAGGTCATCGTCGCCGGCGGCGTGGTGCGCGCACGCGACCGCGGCATCGTGGGCGAGGCGGCGGTGGACTTTCTGCGCCAGTTCCGCGTGGACATCGCCATCATCGGCATCTCCGGCATCGAGCCCGACGGCACGCTGCGCGACTACGACCTGCGCGAGGTGAAGGTGGCGCAGACCATCATCGCGCAGGCGCGCGAGGTCTGGCTGGTGGCCGACCACAGCAAGTTCAACCGCCCGGCCATGGTGCAATTGGCGACACTGGCGCAGATCGACCGGCTGTTCACCGACGCGCCACCGCCCGAGCCCTTCCCGCGCCTGCTCAAGGAGGCCGGGGTGCAGTGCACCGTCGCCGCCTGAACGCCCTGCCGCAGAACCGCCCTCTTCCCCCTCACCGCCATGACCTACCTGCTCGCCCTCGACCAAGGCACCTCCAGCTCGCGCTCCATCGTCTTTGACCGCAGCGGGCGCATCGCCGCCCAGGCCCAGCTGGAGCTGCCGCAGATCTACCCGCGCCCCGGCTGGGTGGAGCACGACGCGCGCGAGATCTGGCGCACCCAGCTGGCCACGGCGCGCCAGGCGCTGGCGCAGGCCGGCATCCAGGCGGGCGAGGTGCGCGCCATCGGCATCACCAACCAGCGTGAGACCACGCTGGTGTGGAACCGCAAGACCGGCGCGCCCATCCACCACGCCATCGTCTGGCAGGACCGGCGCGCCGAGCCGGCCTGCGCGCAGCTGCGCGAGCAGGGCCACGAGGCGCTGATCCAGGGCAAGACGGGCCTGCGCATCGACGCCTACTTCTCCGCGACCAAGCTGCAGTGGCTGCTGGCCAACGTGCCCGGCGCGCGCGCCGCGGCCGAGGCCGGCGAGCTGGCCTTCGGCACCATCGACAGCTGGCTGATCTGGCAGCTCACCGGGGGGCGGCGCCACGTCACGGACGTGAGCAACGCCAGCCGCACCATGCTGTTCAACGTGCACGACAACCGCTGGGACGACGAGCTGCTGGCGCTGCTGGACATCCCGCGCGCCCTGATGCCCGAGGTGCTGCCCTCGGCCAGCCTGGCGTTCGGCGCCACCGATGCCGCGCTGCTGGGCGGCGCCATCCCCATCGCCGGCGTGGCGGGCGACCAGCAAAGCGCCCTGTTTGGCCAGGCCTGCTTTTCGGCCGGCATGGCCAAGAACACCTATGGCACGGGCTGCTTCATGCTGATGCACACCGGCGGGCAGTTCCAGCAAAGCGAAAACGGCCTGCTCACCACCAGCGCCGCGCAGACCACCGGCGTGCCCGAGTACGCCATGGAAGGCAGCGTCTTCGTCGGCGGCGCCGTGGTGCAGTGGCTGCGCGACGGCCTGCACGCCATCCGCGCCAGCAGCGAGGTGCAGCAGCTGGCCGAGAGCGTGCCCGACTCCGGCGGCGTGATGATGGTGCCGGCCTTCACCGGCCTGGGCGCGCCCTACTGGCAGCCCGAGGCGCGCGGCACCATCACGGGGCTGACGCGCGGCAGCACGCTGGCGCACATCGCGCGCGCGGCGCTCGAATCCATCGCCTACCAAAGCGCCGCGCTGCTGGCGGCCATGAGCCGCGATGCCGTGGCCGCCGGCGGCGCGCCGGTGTCCGAGCTGCGCGTGGACGGCGGCGCCTGCGTGAACGACCTGCTGATGCAGTTCCAGGCCGACCTGCTGGGCATCCCCGTGGTGCGCCCGGCCTGCGTGGAGACCACCGCCCTGGGCGCGGCCTACCTGGCCGGCCTGGCCAGCGGGGTGTATGCCAGCACCGAGGAGCTGTCCAGCCTGTGGCGCGCCGAGCGGCGCTTCGTGCCCACCATGGCGCGCGAGCAGGCCCAGGCGCTGATGAACCGCTGGGAACACGCCGTGGCCCAGGCCACGCTGGATTGCACCCATCAAAAATAGGAGCTGCCGGCGCTTGATGCACCGGCCTTTACAGCACTTTTCACCGCCAAACCCCCGCCAACCAAGCGCCAGCAGCTCTCATTTTTGAAGCAGCCGGCCGCTCACTGCCGTTCGCCCGCGCCATGACCGATACCCGCACTGCACCGCCCCAGCCCCCCTGCATCGCCTTCATCGGCGGCGGCAACATGGCCAGCGCCCTCATCGGCGGGCTGCTCGGGCGGGGGCACCCGGCCAGCCAGATCGAGGTGGTCGAGCCCTGGGACAGCGCCCGCGACGCGCTGCGCCAGCGCTTTGGCATCGACGCCCAGGCGCACGCCGGCGCCCCGCTGGCGCGCGCGCAGCTGGTGGTGTGGGCCGTCAAGCCCCAGGCGTTCCAGGACGCCGCCCAGGCCACCGCAGCGCAGGTGCCACAGGCCCTGCACCTGAGCGTGGCCGCCGGCATCCCCACCGCCAGCATCGCGCGCTGGCTGGGCAGCGAGCGCATCGTGCGCGCCATGCCCAACACGCCGGCGCTGGTGGGCAAGGGCATCACCGGCCTGTTTGCTGCGCGCGCGGTCGATGCGCAGGGCCGCGCGCTGGTGGAGCGCGTGATCGCCACCACCGGCCAGCTGGTGTGGGTGGACGCCGAGGAGCAGCTGGACGCCGTCACGGCGCTGTCGGGCTCCGGCCCGGCCTATGTCTTCCTGTTCCTGCAGGCCATGCAGCAGGCCGGCCAGGACATGGGCCTGAGCGCCGCCCAGGCCTACCAGCTGGCCGTGGCCACCTTCCAGGGCGCCGCCGAGCTGGCCGCCCGTTCGGACGAAGGGCCCGAGGTGCTGCGCCAGCGCGTGACCAGCAAGGGCGGCACCACGCACGCGGCCATCACCCACATGCAGCAGCAGCGCATCCCCGAGCACTTCATCGCCGCGATGCGCGCCGCCGAGCGCCGGGCGCGGGAGCTGGCGCAAGAGTTTGGGGCAACCCCCTGAGGCGCTGACGCGCCTTTCCCCCTTCTCTCGAATCGCTGCGCGATTCGGGAAGGGGGGCGCCACCCGTGCGGCGGGGCGGCCCTTGCACGGTGGCCGCTGGCGGGGTTGCGCCCATTGCAGGGCCCGCGGCCACGTTTTGCAGCGGCCTGCGAAGATTCTCGTGAAAATTGGCTCCAGCGCTCGCCCAGCAAGCGCCAGAAGCTATCAATTGCGTAGCGCGTAGCCCAACGCCACGCCGGCGAAGATCGCCACGCCGATCCAGTGGCTCTTGCTGAAGGCAACGAAGCAGCCCGCGCGCGTGCGCTGGCGGATCAGCGTGTAGTGCCAGGCTACCTGCGCCGCCGCCGCCCCCAGGCCCAGCCACACCGGCCAGCCCAGGCCCAGTGGCAGCAGCACGGTGGCCGTCAGCGCCAGGCACAGGGCAAAGCACAGCATCACCCCGGCCACGTCAAAGCGCCCCAGCGTGATGGCCGAGGTCTTCATGCCGATCTTCAGGTCGTCGTCGCGGTCCACCATGGCGTACTCGGTGTCATAGGCCAGCACCAGAAACAGGTTGGCCAGCCACAGCACCCAGGCCTGGCCCGGCACCTGTCCCTGCACGGCGGCGTAGGCGATGACGATGCCGAAGTTGAAGGCGATGCCCAAAAAGGCCTGCGGCATGGCGAAAAAGCGCTTGGTGAAGGGGTACAGCACGGTGAACAGCACGGCCGGCACCGACCAGGCCACGGCCTCCCAGCGGGTCGTCAGCACCAGCGCCAGCGCGATGAGCGCCAGCGCTGCCGCCAGCACCAGCGCCTCGCGCACGCTGACCTGGCCGGTGGTGACGGGCCGCGCCTGCGTGCGCTTCACATGCCGGTCGAAGTCGCGGTCGGCCACGTCGTTGACGCAGCAGCCGGCGCTTCGCATCAGCACCGTGCCCGCCACGAAGACGGCCAGCAGGTGCCCGCCAGGAAAGCCTCCCGCCGCCACCCACAGGGCCACCAGCGTGGGCCAGACCAGCACCAGCCAGCCGGCCGGGCGGTTGAAGCGGATCAGGTCCAGGTACAGGGACAGGCGGCTGCGCGGGGGCGCGGCGGATGAAGCAGGGGCAGGCATGTCAGCAAACGAGGGGCAATGAAGCGCCCGGCCGCGCGGGCCGGGCTGGCAAAAAAAAGGGCGGCCCGGCTCACGGCCCGCGTCGGCGCTGTGCCCACTGCACCGCGACGATCACGCAGGCCAGCCAGGCCAGCGCCAGCAGCCAGCCGGCCAGCACGTCGCTGGCAAAGTGCACGCGCAGCAGCACGCGGCTGGCGCCCACGGCCAGCGCCACGCAGATGGCGGCCAGGGCCACCGGCAGCCGCCAGGCGCGGCGCAGTTGCGGCAGCACCAGCCAGGCCAGCAGCGCATAGAGCGCCAGCGTGCCGGCGCTGTGGCCGCTGGGAAAGCTGTGGCCGCTCTCGGCCACCCAGCCGTGCTCGGGGCGGGGGCGGGCCACGGCGTGCTTGAGGGCGCGCGTCCACAGTCCGGTGCCCGCCGTGCCCACCAGCCACATGCCGGCGTGCAGCCAGTCGCGCCGCCACAGCAGCGCCAGCAGCACTGCCGCGCCCAGGGCGAGCAGCACGCCGACGTGGCCCAGCTGGGTGAACGCCACCAGCGGGCCGCGCCAGGCGGAGGTGAGGTGCTGGCGCATCCAGGTGTCGGCCCAGCCGTCCAGCGCCAGCCAGGGCACGGGGCCGCCGTGGCCGGCCATGGCGGCCGCCATGCTGGCCAGGGCCAGGGCCGCCGCGGCGCCGACCAGGGCCGGTGCGCGCCTGGCGCGCAATGGTGGGCGCGCACCGGTCTGAGGCGGGCGCACAAGCACAAGGCCGCACAAGGCGGCCAAGGTCAAGGCCAGGCCGCCCAGGGCGGCGTAGCGGTCGATCCAGCTCCAGGCCATCGGGCGGCAGGCCGGCGGCAGGCGCGGCTCAGTCTTCCAGCAGCGAGCGCAGCATCCATGCCGTCTGCTCGTGCACGGCCAGGCGCTGCGTCAGCAGGTCGGCCGTGGGCTCGTCGCTGGCCTGCTCGGCGGCGGGGAACATCTCGCGCGCGGTGCGGGCCACGGCCTCGTGGCCTTCGACCAGGATGCGCACCATGTCCAGCGCGCTGGGCGGCACTTCGGGCGCATCCGGCAGGCTGGCCAGCTTGCCAAACGCCGCGTACGAGCCCGGCGCGTGGTGGCCCAGGGCGCGGATGCGCTCGGCGATCGGGTCCACGGCATTCCACAGCTCGGTGTACTGCCCCATGAACATGGCGTGCAGCGTGTTGAACATCGGGCCCGTCACGTTCCAGTGGAAGTTGTGCGTGGTCAGGTACAGCGTGTAGGTGTCGGCCAGCAGGCGCGACAGGCCCTGGGCGATGGCGGCGCGATCCTTGTCGCTGATGCCGATGTCGATGCGCGGTGCGCCGCTCTTGTTGCCGAGCGTCTTGGGGGGGGTCTTGGCCATCGGGTTCCTCCGGAAGTGGTGGTGCGAACGAGAGAGAAAAACAAAACGAAGGGCGCGGCGCGCCAGCCCCTCAGGATAGCCGCGTCACGCCCGGCAGCTCGCAGGCGTAGACCGCGTTGCGCAGCGCGGCGATGGCCTCGTAGCGCGTGAAGCTGCGCCGCCAGACCAGCACCACGCGGCGCATGGGCGGGGCGCTGCCGTCGCCCTCGACGATAGGCAGGTAGCGCACGTGCGCCTCGTCGCTCTTTCGGCGCCGCGCGCCGCGGTGCAGCGCGTCGCGCGGCACGGACAGGCGCGGCACCAGCGTCACGCCCATGCCGGCGGCCACCATGTGCTTGATGGTCTCCAGCGACGAGCCCTCGAAGGTGCGGCGTATGCCCTCGGCGTTGGTGGCGTAACGGGCGAACTCGGGGCAGACCTCCAGCACGTGGTCGCGAAAGCAGTGGCCCGCGCCCAGCAGCAGCATGGTTTCGTTCTTGAGCTGCGTGGCGCTCACGGTCGCCTGCGCCGCCAGCGGATGGCTGGAGGGCACGGCGGCCATGAAGGGCTCGTCGTACAGCGGGGCAATGGCCAGGCCGGTGTCGGGAAAGGGCTCGGCCAGGATGGCGCAGTCGATCTCGCCGGTGCGCAGCATCTCCAGCAGGCGCACGGTGAAGTTCTCCTGCAGCATCAGCGGCATTTGCGGCGTGCGCGCGATGGCGTGGCGCACCAGCTCGGGCAGCAGGTAGGGGCCGATGGTGTAGATCACCCCCAGGGTGAGCGCGCCGGCCAGCGGGTCCTTGCCGCGCTTGGCGATCTCGCGGATGGCGGCCGCCTGCTCCAGCACGCTTTGCGCCTGGCGCACGATGTCCTCGCCCAAAGGGGTGACGGAGACCTCGCCGGCGCTGCGCTCGAACAGCTTGACCTCCAGCTCGTCCTCGAGCTTCTTGACGGCCACCGACAGCGTGGGCTGCGAGACGAAACAGGCCTCGGCAGCGCGCCCGAAGTGCTTTTCACGGGCGACGGCGACGATGTATTTCAGCTCGGTCAGGGTCATGTCAGGTCAGGCCTTCAGATAGTCCGATTTTCCGCCAAGCCAGCGCTCCAGGTGTTGCGCCGCCAGCTCGGGGTGGCGCTCCAGCATGATGGGCGCGGCCTCGCGCGCCCAGTCCAGCAGGCCGGTGTCGCCGGCCAGGTCGGCAAAGCGCAGCAGCGCGTCGCCCGACTGGCGCGCGCCCAGGAATTCGCCCGGGCCGCGGATGTCCAGGTCGCGCCGCGCGATCTCGAAGCCATCGTTGGTCTCGGCCATGGCTTTGAGGCGCTCGCGCGCGGTCTCGCCCAGGCGGCCGGAGTCGCCCGTGGAGTACAGCAGCACGCAGGCCGACGCCGCCGCGCCCCGGCCCACGCGCCCGCGCAGCTGGTGCAGCTGCGACAGGCCGAAGCGCTCGGCGTGCTCGATGACCATGAGCGAGGCGTTGGGCACGTCCACGCCGACCTCGATGACGGTGGTGGAGACCAGGAGGCCCATGCGCCCGCTCTTGAATTCCTCCATCACCGCCTTCTTCTCGGCCGCCGGCATGCGCGAGTGCAGCAGCCCGACCTGCACGCCCGGCAGGGCTTCGCTCAGCTCCTGGTGCGTGGCCGTGGCGTTGGACAGGTCCAGCGCCTCGCTTTCCTCGATCAGCGGGCAGACCCAGTACACCTGCCGCCCGGCGCCCACCTGGGCGGCGATGCGCTCGACGATCTCGTCCTTGCGGCTGTCGGCAATCAGCTTGGTGACGATGGGCGTGCGCCCGGGCGGCAGCTCGTCGATGGTGGAGACATCCAGGTCGGCGTAGTAGCTCATGGCCAGGGTGCGCGGGATGGGCGTGGCGCTCATCATCAGCATGTGCGGCTCCTGGCCCAGGTGCAGGAGCTTCTTGCGCAGCGCCAGCCGCTGGGCCACGCCGAAGCGGTGCTGCTCGTCGATCACCGCCAGCCCGAGGCGCGCAAACTGCACCTGCTCCTGGATGACGGCGTGCGTGCCCACCACCAGCGCGGCCGTGCCGTCGGCGATCGCCTCCAGCATGGCGGCGCGCTCGCGCTTTCTTTGCCCGCCCACCAGCCAGGCCACGCCGCGCCCGCGATCGGCCAGCAGCGGCTGCAGCCAGCCGATCAGCTTGGCGAAGTGCTGCTCGGCCAGGATCTCGGTGGGCGCCATCAGCGCGCACTGCCAGCCGGCGTCGATGCACACGCAGGCAGCCAGCGCCGCCACCACGGTCTTGCCCGAGCCCACGTCGCCCTGCAGCAGGCGGTGCATGGGGCGGCTGGCGGCCAGGTCGCGGGCGATCTCCTCGACCACGCGGTGCTGGGCGGCCGTGAGCTGAAAGGGCAGCGCGGCCAGCAGCTGCTCGTGCAGGGCGGCGGCGCCGGCGGCCGGGCGCAGCACCGGGGCGGCCAGCTGGTCGCGCTCGCGCCGGGCGGCCAGCTGCGACAGCTGCTGGGCCAGCAGCTCCTCGGCCTTGAGGCGCTGCCAGGCCGGGTGGCTGCGGTCTTCCAGCGCGGCCAGGGCCACGTCGGGTGCGGGGTGGTGCAAAAAAGTGAGCGCATCGCGCAAGCCCCACGGGCGCTGCAGGCCGTTTTGGCTGTCAAAGACCAGGGCTGGCGGGGCCAGCTCGGCGGGCAGCGTCTCGGGCAGCGCCACGCGCGCCAGGGCGGTGGCCACCGCCCGGCGCAGGTAGGCTTGGGGCAGCTGGGCCACGGTGGGATAGACGGGCGTGAGCGCAGCCGGCAGCTCGGCGCTGGCGCCTTTCACCACCGGATGCAGCATCTGCCGGCCCCAGAAGCCGCCGCGGATCTCGCCGCGCGCGCGCAGGCGCACGCCCACACCCATGGTCTTGTGGTGCGAGGGGTAGAAGCTGAAAAAGCGCAGCTCGCAGCTGCCCGAGGCGTCCTGCAGCGTCACCACCAGCTGGCGGCGCGGGTGCAGCTGCACCTGGCTGCCCGTCACCACGCCCTCGATCTGCACGCTGGCGCCCTCGCGCGCGCTGGCGATCGGGGTGATGCGGGTCTCGTCCTCATAGCGCAGCGGCAGGTGCAGCGCCAGGTCGATGTCGCGCGCCAGGCCCAGCTTGAGCAAGGCTTGGCGGGCCGGGCTGGAGGCCGCCTTGACAGTCGTTTGCGCTGCGCCCGGCCGACCGGCGGGGTCTTGGGAGAAACGGCGGGTTGTGGGCACCTGAAAAGGCTAACATGCCGGCCGTTGGCTTCAGGTTGCGATTCCTTTTCTCCGTCCGTCATGCTCAAGCGTATCCATGTTGAAGACTTGACCCTGGGCATGTATCTGCACGAATTTTGCGGCTCCTGGATGGATCATCCGTTCTGGCGCACGCGCTTCGTGCTGGACGAGCCCCGGGATCTCGAGCGCATCCGCGCCACCTCGGTGCGCGAGGTCTGGATCGACGTCGCGCGTGGCAAGGACGTGGCGCCCGGCGCGCCCTCCATCAGCCTGGAGGAAGACCAGGCGCGCAGCGACACCGACTTCGGTGCGCTGCACCAGCAGCACCAGGGCGCCCCAGCGCCGGTGCGCGACCTGCGGCCCAGCCCGCTCTACCAGGAAGCCCACCGCGCCGCACAGATCTGCGGGCGCGCCAAGCAGGCCATGGTGTCCATGTTCCGCGAGGCGCGCATGGGCCGCGCGGTGGATGCCCAGTCCGCCTTCGGCCTGGTGGAGGAAATCTCCGACTCCGTCATGCGCAACCCCGGCGCCCTGGTCAGCCTGGCGCGGCTGAAGACGGCCGACGACTACACCTACATGCACTCCGTGGCCGTGTGCGCGCTGATGGTGGCGCTGGCGCGCCAGATCGGCCTGGACGAGGCGCAGACGCGCACCGCCGGCATGGCCGGGCTGCTGCACGACCTGGGCAAGGCCGCCATCCCGCTGGAGGTGCTGAACAAGCCCGGGCGGCTGACGGACGAGGAATTCGCCCTGGTCAAGAACCACCCGCGCGCCGGCTGGGAGATGCTCAAGGACAGCACCGGCGTGGACGCCGCCGTGCTGGACGCCTGCCTGCACCACCACGAGCGCACCGACGGCACCGGCTACCCCGACCGGCTGGGCGAGGGCTCCCTGAGCACCATCGCCCGCATGGCGGCCATCTGCGACGTCTATGACGCCATCACCTCCGACCGCCCCTACAAGCGTGGCTGGGACCCGGCCGAGTCCATCCGTCGCATGGCCGAATGGACGCGCGGCCACCTGGATGCGCGGCTGTTCCAGGCGTTCGTGAAAAGCATCGGCATTTACCCCGTGGGCTCGCTGGTGCGGCTGGACTCGGGCCGCCTGGGCGTGGTGACGGAGCAAAACGCCGCCACCCTGGTGGCCCCGCGCGTGAAGGTGTTCTTCTCCACCCGCTCCGACCTGCGCATCCCGCCCGAGGTCATCGACCTGGCCGCCCCCGGCTGCAGCGACAGGATTGCCGCGCGCGAAGACCCGCAGCAGTGGAGCTTTCCCGACCTGAACGCGCTGTGGAGCGGCCTGGAAGGCCAGCCCTGGTAGGGCCGCCCGCTCTTTTCTCGTCCGCGCCCTGTCATTTCTTGCCGTCTTGGAACGGGCCCGTCCGGCCCTCAGGAACCCCATGCCCCACGCCCCCGCCCGCGCCTTTCACCTGAGCGACTTCGACTTCGAGCTGCCCGAGGCGCTCATCGCCCAGCACCCCGCCCCCGAGCGCAGCGCCTCGCGCCTGCTGGATGGGCGCGCCGCCCCGGCCGCCGACCGCATCTTCCGCGAGCTGCCGCAGCTGCTGCAGCCCGGCGACCTGCTGGTCTTCAACGACACGCGCGTGGTGCGTGCCCGCATCTTTGGCGAAAAGGCCAGCGGCGGGCGGCTGGAGCTGCTGATCGAGCGCGTGCTGGCGGGCAATCAGGTCGTGGCCCACATGAAGGTCAGCAAGAAGCCGCCACCGGGCGCCACGCTGCACTTGGCCGGCGGCAGCGCGGGCGGCGGGTTCGACGCCACGCTGCTGTCGCGCTGGCCCGATGCGGACGGCCCGCTGTTTCGCCTGGCCCTGCACGCGCCCGACGGCGCCACGCCCTGGCAGCTGATGGAGCGCCACGGCCACCTGCCCCTGCCGCCCTACATCGAGCGCCAACAAAGCAGCGGCAGCGACCCGGACGCCGCCGAGGACGAGCAGCGCTACCAGACCGTCTTTGCCGCCCATCCCGGCGCCGTGGCCGCGCCCACGGCGGCGCTGCACTTCGACGAGGCCGTGCTGGCCGCCCTGGCGGGGCGCGGCGTGGAGCGTGCCAGCGTCACGCTGCACGTGGGCGCCGGCACCTTCCAGCCCGTCAAGACCGAGAACCTGCACGAGCACCGCATGCACAGCGAGTGGTATGACATCCCGCAGGCCACGCTGGCCGCGCTGGAGCGCTGCCGCGCCCGCGGCGGCCGCGTGGTGGCCGTGGGCACGACCACCGTGCGCACGCTCGAATCGTGGGCCTGCACCGGCCAGGCCACGGGCGACACCAGCATCTTCATCACGCCGGGCTTTTCCTTCCAGGTGGTGCAGCTGCTCATCACCAACTTCCACCTGCCCAAGAGCACCTTGATGATGCTGGTCAGCGCCTTGGCCGGCTACGAGCACGTCATGGCGCTGTACCGCCACGCCATCAACCAGCGCTACCGCTTCTTCAGCTACGGCGACGCGATGCTGCTGGAGCGCGCGCCGGAGCGCGCACCCTGATGCCGGGGCGCGGGGCGCGCCACTCGGCCCTGGCCGGCATCGCCCTCACCGTGGGCGCCTGCGCCTGCTTTGCGCTGCTGGACACGGCCGCCAAGCTGGTCAGCGCCGCGCTGCCGCTGTTCATGGCGCTGTGGCTGCGCTACCTGTTCCAGTCGCTGCTGACCACTGCCTGGGTGCTGCCGCGCGCCGGCTGGCGCTGGCCTCGCACCGCGCACCCGCGCTTTCAGCTGCTGCGCGCGGTGCTGTTCGCCGGCACCAGCCTGTTTGGCTTTCTCAGCATCCGCGCCATGCCGCTGGCGGAATTCACCGCCATCGTTGCCGCCACGCCGCTGTGCGTGACGGCCGTGGCGGCCCTGTGGCTGCGCCAGCCCGTCAGCGCGCTGCGCTGGGCGCTGGTGCTCATGGGGCTGGCCAGCGTGCTGCTCATCCTGCGCCCGGGCGGCGCCGAGGTCTCCTGGGCGCTGCTGCTGCCCCTGGGCATGCTGGCCATGGGCACGGGCTACCAGATCCTCAGCAGCGTGATGGCCCGCCGCGAGGAGCCGGCCACCACCCAGCTCTACACCAGCTGGTTCGCCCTGGCCCTGATGACGCTGGGCGTGCCCTTCGTGTGGACGCACATCGACAGCGCCGGCCTGTGGCTGGGCACCTTCGCCATGGGCCTGTTCGGCGCACTGGGCCACCTGCTGCTGCTGCGCGCCTACGCCCACACCAGCCCGGCCACCATCGCGCCGTTCCTGTACACGCAAATCGCCTTTGCCATGCTGGCCGGCTGGGCGGTGTATGGGCACCTGCCCGACCGCTGGTCGCTGGCCGGCATGGCGCTGATCGCCGCCAGCGGCGCCGCCAGCGCCTGGCTGACGGTGCGCGAGACGCGATGATGCTCCTGTAAAGATAGCTGCTGGCGCTTGACTGGCGGGCGCTGCGGGCCAATTTGGCTTAAAGCCGCCGGGCCATCGCTCTCGCATGGACGGCCTGCCAGGCCGCCACGCAAGAGCCTTACACGTCGATGTTGCCCGCCCTGAGCGCGTTGCTCTCGATGAAATCGCGCCGGGGCTCCACGTCGTCGCCCATGAGCATGGTGAACACGCGGTCGGCCTCGATGGCGTCGTCGATCTGCACGCGCAGCAGGCGGCGCACCTCCGGGTCCATGGTGGTTTCCCACAGCTGCTCGGGGTTCATCTCGCCCAGGCCCTTGTAGCGCTGGCGGGCGGTGGTGCGCTCGGCCTCGCGGATCAGCCACTGCATGGCGCCGCGGAAGTCGGCGACCTTTTCCTCGCGCTGGCGCTCGCCTTCGCCACGGGTCACGCGCGCACCCTCATTCATCAGGCCGTGGAAGCTGGTGGCCGCCTCGGCCAGGGCCGCGTAGTCGGCGCCGGCAACGAAGTCCTGCGTGATGACGGTGCTCTTGACGTTGCCATGGTGGTGGCGGCTGATGCGCAGGATGGGCTTGTCGGTGCGCGCGTCGAACTCGCCGGCCACTTCGGCGGGCACGCCGTTGACGTTGAGCTCGCGCAGCTTGGCCTGCAGGCGCACGGCGCTGGCCTCGGCCTGCGGCACGTCGTCCAGGTTGATGGCCACGCCGTCAGCTATCGCCCGCAGCGCCTCCAGGTCCATGAAGGCGGACAGGCGCTCGATGACGGCTTCGGCGCGCTGGTGGCTGCGGGCCAGCTCGGCCAGCTCCTCGCCGGCGATGGTGCGCCCGGACTCGGCGCCGGTGGACACGGCCGCGTCCTTCAGGGCCACGCGCAGCAGAAACTGGTCCAGCGCCGCGGCGTCCTTCAGGTACAGCTCTTCCTTGCCGTTCTTGACCTTGTACAGCGGCGGCTGGGCGATGTAGATGTGGCCGCGCTCGACCAGCTCGGGCATCTGGCGATAAAAGAACGTCAGCAGCAGCGTGCGGATGTGGGCGCCGTCCACGTCGGCGTCGGTCATGATGATGATGCGGTGGTAGCGCAGCTTGGCGACGTCGAAGTCGTCCGCGCCGCTCTTGCCCTTGCCGCTGAAGTCGTCCTCGCTGGTCTTGCCGATGCCGGTGCCAAGCGCCGTGATCAGCGTGATGATTTCGTTGCTGGACAGGAGCTTTTCATAGCGCGCCTTCTCCACGTTCAGGATCTTGCCGCGCAGCGGCAGGATGGCCTGGAACTTGCGGTCGCGCCCCTGCTTGGCGCTGCCGCCGGCGGAGTCGCCCTCGACGATGTAGATCTCACACAGCGCCGGGTCTTTCTCCTGGCAGTCGGCCAGCTTGCCCGGCAGGCCCATGCCGTCCAGCACGCCCTTGCGCCGCGTCATCTCGCGCGCCTTGCGCGCGGCCTCGCGGGCGCGGGCGGCCTCGACGATCTTGCCGCACAGGATTTTTGCGTCCTGGGGTTTTTCCTCCAGGTACTCGGCCAGCAGCTTGCCGACGATGTCCTCGACCGGGGCGCGCACTTCGCTGGAGACCAGCTTGTCCTTGGTCTGGCTGCTGAACTTGGGCTCGGGCACCTTCACGCTCAGCACGGCGCACAGGCCCTCGCGCATGTCGTCGCCCGTGACCTCGACCTTGGCCTTCTTGGCCAGCTCGTTTTGTTCGATGTACTTGCCGATCACCCGCGTCATAGCCGCGCGCAGGCCGGTGAGGTGGGTGCCGCCATCCCGCTGCGGGATGTTGTTGGTAAAGCAAAGCACCTGCTCGTTGTAGCCGTCGTTCCACTGCATGGCCACTTCGACGCCGATCTCGGTGCCGGGAATGCCGCCGTAGGTTTCAGCCGGACGGCTGCCGGTGGCGTGGAAGGGCGTGGGGTGCAGCACCTTCTTGGTGCCGTTGATGAACTCGACGAAGCCGCGCACGCCGCCGGCGCCGGAAAAATCGTCTTCCTTGCCCGTGCGCTCATCCACCAGGCGGATACGCACGCCGTTGTTCAGGAAGGACAGCTCGCGCAGCCGCTTGGCCAGGATCTCGTAGTGGAAGTCGCTGCTTTCCTTGAAGATTTCCGTGTCGGGCAGAAAGCGCACCTCGGTGCCGCGCTTTTCCGTGGGCCCGGCGATCTTCATGGGGGAGACTTCCCAGCCGTCCACCACTTCGACGATGCGGTTTTGCACCACGCCGCGCGAGAAGTCGAGCTGGTGCGTGACGCCTTCGCGGCGCACCGTCAGGCGCAGCGTTTTCGACAGCGCGTTCACGCACGACACGCCCACGCCGTGCAGGCCGCCCGAGACCTTGTAGCTGTTTTGGTTGAACTTGCCGCCGGCGTGCAGCTCGGTCAGGGCGATCTCGGCGGCCGAGCGCTTGGGCTCGTGCTTGTCGTCCATCTTCACGCGGGTGGGAATGCCGCGGCCGTTGTCCACCACGGAAATCGAGTTGTCCGAGTGGATGGTGACCAGGATGTCGTCGCAATAGCCGGCCAGCGCCTCGTCGATGGAGTTGTCCACCACCTCGAAGACCAGGTGGTGCAGGCCCGTGCCGTCGCTGGTGTCGCCGATGTACATGCCAGGGCGCTTGCGCACGGCCTCCAGGCCCTCCAGGATCTGGATGGCGCCTTCGCCATAGCCTTCGCCCGGGGCGGCAACGGAGGCCGGCGGCACTTCATCAGCGCCGAAGATGGGCTCGTCAGGGGCCTGGTGCGTTTGCTCTGCGGTCATGAATTTCTAGCCAAAAAGGCCGCCAGCGCTTGTCCAGCAAGCGCAAGCAGCTATCAAAAAAGTAGCGTTACTTGTTTGCGCCATGTCCTGCGCACCCCGGCAGCCACGGGCGCAACCCAGGCCAGCAGCCGCCGCGCAAGGGCCGCCCCGCAGTGCTGGCGGCGTCCCCCTTCCCGCAAAGCGCAGCTTTGCGAGAGAAGGGGGAAGGAGCGCAGCGACATAGGGGGTTGCCTCAAATCCTCATCGGCATGACGACGTACTTGAAACTGTCGTTGCCGGGAATGCTCATCAGCACCGAGCTGTTGCCGTCGGCCAGCTGCAGGCCCACCATGTCCTGGCCCATGTTGGCCAGGGCGTCGATCAGGTAGGTGACGTTGAAGCCGATCTCGATCGGGTCGGCGCCGTAGTCGATGTCCAGCTCGTCCACCGCTTCTTCCTGCTCGGCGTTGTTGCTGGTCACGCGCAGCGAGCCCGGCTCGAAGTTCAGGCGCACGCCCTTGAACTTGTCGCTGGTCATGATGGCGGTGCGCTGCAGGCTGGCCAGGAGGGGCGCGCGGCCCAGCGTGATGGTGTGCGGGTGGTTGCGCGGGATGACGCGGTTGTAGTCGGGGAACTTGCCCTCCACCAGCTTGGTGACGAACTCCATGCCGCCAAAACTGAACTTGGCCTGGTTGCTGGCGAACTGCATCTCGATGGCGCCGTCGGCGTCCGACAAGAGGCGCTGCAGCTCCAGCACCGTCTTGCGCGGCAGGATGACTTCCTGGCGGGGCACCTCGACCTCCAGCTCGCTGCTCGCAAACGCCAGCCGGTGGCCGTCCGTGGCCACCAGACTGAGCGTGTTGCCCTCGGCCACGAACAGGATGCCGTTCAGGTAGTAGCGAATGTCCTGCACCGCCATGGCGAACGAGACCTGTTGCATCAGGCCCTTGAGCACCTTCTGCGGCACGCTGAAGGCCGGCCCGAAGGCCGCGGCCTCCTGCACCAGCGGGAAGTCCTCGGCCGGCAGGGTCTGCAGCGTGAAGCGGCTCTTGCCGCCCTTCAGGATCAGCTTGTTTTGGCTGGTCTCCAGGCTCACCGTCTGGTCGGACGGCATGGTCTTCAGGATGTCGATGAGCTTGCGCGCGCCCACGGTGGTGGTGAAGTCCCCGGCGTCGCCGCCCAGCTCGGCGGTGGTGCGGATCTGGATTTCCAGGTCGCTGGTGGTGAGCTGCAGTGCGTTGCCGGTCTTGCGGATCAGCACGTTGGCCAGGATGGGCAATGTGTGGCGGCGCTCGACGATGCCGGATACGGCCTGCAAAACGGCCAGAACCTCGTTTTGGGGAGCCTTCAGGACATTCATGTCATTCAACCTTGGAATGGTGTGGAGTGGTGCGCAAAGCCGGCTGGGTCAGGCGCCGGACAACACGGCATTTTGCCCTTGAACGAGAGGCCTTCTCAGCCCTTGAGGGTCTGCTCCAGCACGTGCAGTTGCTGGTTCAGCTCGGTCAATTGCTGGCGTTCGGCGCCGATCTTGCGCACCGCGTGCAGCACGGTGGTGTGGTCGCGTCCGCCAAACAGCTCGCCGATCTCGGGCAGGCTCTTTTGCGTCAGCTCCTTGGCCAGGTACATGGCGATCTGGCGCGGGCGGGCGATGCTGGCCGGGCGCTTCTTGCTGTACATGTCGGCGACCTTGATCTTGTAGTAGTCGGCCACCGTCTTCTGGATGTTCTCGACGCTGATCTGGCGGTTCTGGATGCTCAAGAGATCGCGCAGCGCCTCGCGCGCCAGCTGGATCGACACTTCCTTCTGGTTGAAGCGCGAGTACGCCAGAATCTTGCGCAGCGCGCCTTCGAGCTCGCGCACGTTGGAGCGCACGTTCTTGGCAACGAAGAAGGCCACCTCCTCGGGCATCTCCGAGCCCTCGCTGCGCGCCTTGTTGATCAGGATGGCCACGCGCATTTCCAGCTCGGGCGGCTCGATCGCCACCGTGAGGCCCGAGTCAAAGCGCGACACCAGCCGCTCGTGGATGTTGGCCAGGCCCTTCGGATAGGTGTCCGACGTCATCACGATGTGGCTCTTCTTGGCCAAGAGCGCCTCGAAAGCGTTAAAGAACTCTTCCTGGGTGCGGTCCTTGTTGGCAAAGAACTGCACGTCGTCGATGAGCAGCAGATCCAGCGAGTGGTAGCGCGCCTTGAAATCGTCGAAAGTGCGCCTTTGGTACGACTTGACCACATCTGAGACGAACTGCTCGGCGTGGATGTAGAGAACTTTCGCGTCCGCGCGGTCCTGCAGCAGGCGGTTGCCCACGGCGTGCACCAGGTGGGTCTTGCCCAAGCCCACGCCGCCATAGATGAACAGCGGGTTGTACAGGTGCCCCGGCGAGCCGGCCACATGCATCGCCGCCGAGCGGGCCATGCGGTTGGCCGTGCCCTCCACCAGGGTCTCGAAAGTCAGCGCCGGGTTGAGCCGCGTGCGAAAGGCGCCATCGTCGCCGGCCGGGCTGGCCTGCGGCGCGTCAGAGGGCGCCGGGGCGGAGGCCGCCTGCGGGCGAACATAAGTGCGCACCACGCTTTCACGCTGAGCAAGCGCTAACTCGATCGCCACCGGCTGGCCGTACAGATCTTGCAGCAGCGCGGCGATGCGGCCGGCATATTGCGCGCGGATCCAGTCCAGCTTGAAGCGGTTGGCCACCAGCAGCGTGACCTTGGAGAAGTCGGGGGTGACCTGGGCGACGAGGGGCTTGATCCAGGTGTTGAACTGCTGCTCGGGCAGCTCCTGGGCGAGCAGCTCGGCGCAGGCCTGCCACAGGCCCTGGCCGGCGCTGGCGCCGTCGAAATCATGGTCGGAAGGCGGGAGTTCCTCGGTCATCGAAAGTGCTTGTAGTTGTGGATAGGAGGAACGGAGAAAGCCCTGAATTCTACCTTGTCAATAAGTTATCCACAATCTGAGCGGCCTCCTGCAAAGGCATTGCGGCGCCACCGGGCATTGTCAGGCTGGCGCGCGCCTGCAATAATCGCGGGTTTCCCTGAAATGCGTTCAGGGTAGCCTTACAGCTGGGCGGCCGGTTTTTCGCTTTCCTCATTGCCAGGAGAGCGGCAGACCGGGCCCGGTCCGGCGCGGCCTCAGCTCCTAGCGGGCAGCAGCGCCACCCGTCACCGAACCCCTCAAGGAACCGAGAACATGAAACGTACCTACCAGCCCTCCAAGACGCGCCGCGCCCGCACCCACGGTTTTCTCGTGCGCATGAAGACGCGTGGCGGCCGCGCCGTCATCAACGCCCGCCGCGCCAAGGGCCGCAAGCGCCTGGCCGTCTGAGGCCGGCGCTTCTTCCCTTTGCGCCGGCCGCTGCGGCGCGCGTGCCTTGCCGGCCCGCGCGCTGCGGCGTCTATGCCATGCACCGGCTGAAGACCCGCCCCCAGTTCCAGGCAACGATGGCGGGAGGCACCGTCTCCCGCACGGCGCACTTCGCGCTGCACCGGCTGACGCTGCCCGCACCGGCGGCACCGACAGGGCCCGACTGCTCGCTTGCTGCGCAGCAGCCGCAGGCCCTGTTCGCGTTGCCGGCCGGCACGCCGCCCGGCCCCTGGCTGGGTGCCATGGCGCCCAAGCGCTGGGCGCGCCGGGCCGTCACGCGCAACGCCATCAAGCGCCAGATCTACGCCGTGGCCGGCGAGCACGAGGCTCGCCTGCCGCATGCCGCGCACGTGGTGCGGCTGCGCGCCGCCTTCGACCGCAAGCAGTTCGTGAGCGCATCGTCTGATGCGCTCAAGGCCGCCGTGCGCGCCGAGCTGCAGCAGCTGTTCGCCCGGGCCGGCCAAGGCACGCCGCCGTGATGCGCCGCCTGCTGATCGCCCTGGTGCGCGGCTACCGGTTGCTGCTCAGCCCCTGGCTGGGCTCGGCCTGCCGCTTTGAGCCGACCTGCTCGGCCTACGCCCTGGGTGTGCTTGAGCGCCACGGCGCCGCCGCCGGCAGCTGGCTCACGCTGCGCCGCCTGGCCCGCTGCCACCCCTGGTGTGCGGGTGGCCATGACCCCGTGCCCCAGGAGCTGCCGCGCAGCCTGCGGCTGTTTTCGCGCCTGCTGCCCCCGCCGGCCCCTCCTTCCTCACCGTCCAACAAGACTTCATGAACGACATCCGCCGCACCATCCTGTGGGTGATCTTTGGCTTTTCCATGGTGTTGCTGTGGGACAAGTGGCAGATCCACAACGGCAACAAGGCCACCTTCTTCCCCACGCCTTCGGCGCAAACCGCGCCGGCACCGGCCGCCAGCAGCGCCGCCTCGCAACCGGCCGATGTGCCGGTGGCCAGCGCCAGCGTCAGCGGCGCAGCCGCCCAGCCCCCGGTGGGAGCCGGCGCTGCGCCGGCCGCCCCTGCGCCGCGCGAGCGCGTGACGGTCTCTACCGACGTGCTGCGCCTGTCGTTTGACAGCGAAGGCGGCTCGCTGGTGCATGGCGAGCTGCTGCAGTACCCCGAAATGCAGGACAAGGCCCAGCCCTTCGTGCTGCTGGACGAGAGCGCCAGCCGCGTCTATGTGGCGCAGACCGGCCTGATCGGCGGCGCCTGGCCCACGCACAAGACGCCCATGGCCGTGGTGCCCGGCCCGCGCGCGCTGCAGGACGGCCAGGACACGCTGGAGGTGCGCTTCGAATCGCCCGACCTGGGCGGCGTGAAGCTGGTCAAGACCTGGACCGTCCAACGCGGCAGCTATGACATCGCCGTGCGCCACGAAGTGGTCAACAGCGGCGCCGTGCCGGTCTCGCCGCAGCTGTACCTGCAGCTGGTGCGCGATGGCAACAAGCCCGGCGGCGAGTCCTCGTTCTATTCCACCTTCACCGGCCCGGCGGTCTATACGGAAGCCAAGAAGTACCACAAGGTGGACTTCAAGGACATCGAGAACGGCAAGGCCGAGATCGACAAGACCACCACCAACGGCTACGTGGCCATGGTGCAGCACTACTTCGCCACCGCCTGGCTGCTGGAAGGCGGCCTGCAGCGCGAGCTGTTCGTGCGCAAGGTGGACACCAACCTGTACTCGGTGGGCATGATCACCCCGCTGGGCGAGATCGCCCCCGGCCAGGCGAAGGCGTTGGACGCGCAGCTGTACGCCGGCCCGCAGATCGAAAAGCAGCTGGAGACCCTGGCCCCCGGCCTGGAGCTGGTCAAGGACTACGGCTGGCTGACCATCCTGGCCAAGCCGCTGTACTGGCTGCTGGACCAGCTGCACAAGGTGCTGGGCAACTGGGGCTGGTCCATCGTGGCGCTGGTGGTGCTGCTGAAGATCGCCTTCTACTGGCTCAACGCCAAGGCCTACGGCAGCATGGCCAAGATGAAGGCCATCAACCCGCGCATCCAGGAGATGCGTGAGCGCCTCAAGGACAAGCCGCAGCAGATGCAGCAGGAGATGATGCGCATCTACCGCGAGGAAAAGGTCAACCCCATGGGCGGCTGCCTGCCCATCGTGATCCAGATCCCGGTGTTCATCGCGCTGTACTGGGTGCTGCTGTCCAGCGTGGAGATGCGCAACGCGCCGTGGATCGGCTGGATCCGCGACCTGTCCTCGCCCGACCCGTTCTTCATCCTGCCGCTGCTCATGACGGCCAGCTCGCTGCTGCAGACGGCGCTGAACCCCGCGCCGCCGGACCCGATGCAGGCCAAGATGATGTGGTTCATGCCGCTGATCTTCAGCGTGATGTTCTTCTTCTTCCCGGCCGGCCTGGTGCTGTACTGGCTGACGAACAACCTGCTGTCGATTGCCCAGCAGTGGATCATCAACACCCGCATGGGCGTGCCGCCGCAGTTCAACCTGCCCAAGTTCCGCTGATCCGCGCGGGCGGCCGGCAGCCACGCCGGCACAGCCCTGCCTGCCCGACCACGGCCGCCCTGCGCGGCCGTGGTCGTTTTGGTTACGATGCGTCACCCATACCTATTCAAGGAGACAACGCCGATGACGACGCACCGCACCACCTTCCGCCTGGGCCTGCTGGCCGCCGCGGCCCTGCTGGCCCTGGGCAGCGCCAACGCCGCCACGCTGCGCTGGGCCGGGGCCAACGACATCCTGACCGCCGACCCCCACGCCCAGAACCACCAGACCACGCACGCCTTCCTGCAGCAGGTGTACGAGAGCCTGGTGCGCTATGACGACAAATTCCAGGTCGAGCCGGCGCTGGCCACCCAGTGGGAGCAGGTCAGCCCCACGCAGGTGCGCTTCACGCTGCGGCGCGGCGTAAAGTTCCACGATGGCGCGCCCTTTACGGCCGATGACGTGGTGTTCTCGCTCACGCGCGCCATGACGCCGCCGTCCAACATGATGAGCGCGGTGCAAAGCGTCAAGGAAGTCAAGAAGGTGGATGACCACACGGTGGACGTGATCCTCAAGGGCCCCAACCCGATCTTGCTGCGCGAGCTGACCGAGGCCCGCATCCTGAACAAGGCCTGGGCCGAAAAGCACAACTCGCTGAAGTCGCAGGACTACAGCGCCAAGGAAGAGAACTACGCCTCGCGCAACGCCAACGGCACCGGCCCCTTCCAGCTGGTGGGCTGGCAGCCAGACGTGAAAGTGACGCTCAAGAAGAACGCCGACTGGTGGGACAAGCCCCGCGGCAATATCGACGAAGTGGTGTTCACGCCCATCAAGTCGGCCGCCACGCGCACCGCGGCGCTGATCTCCGGCCAGGTGGACTTCGTGGTCGATCCGCCGCCGCAGGACTTGGCCCGCATGAAGGGCGACAGCAACCTCAAGCTGATCGAGGGCCCCGAGAACCGCACCATCTACCTGGGCCTGGACCAGTTCCGTGACGAGCTGCCGGGCGCCGGCACGCCGGGCAAGAACCCGCTCAAGGACAAGCGCGTGCGCCAGGCGCTGTACCAGGCGATCGACTCCGCCGGCCTGCACAAGAACACCATGCGCGGCCTGTCGGTGCCCGCCGGCACCATGGTTGCGCCCATGGTCCACGGCTGGAGCAAGCCGCTGGACGAGCGCGCCGCCAAGTACGACGTGGAAGGCGCCAAGAAGCTGCTGGCCGACGCCGGCTATCCGCAGGGCTTTTCCATCAAGCTGGAATGCCCGAACGACCGCTACGTGAACGACGAGGCCATCTGCCAGGCCGTCACGGCCATGTGGACGCGCATCGGCGTCAAGACCACGCTGGCGGCCGCGCCCATGGCGCAGTTCGTCACCCGCGTGATGAACAACGACGTGAACGCCTACCTGTTCGGCTGGGGCGTGGCCACGTTCGACGCGCTGTACTCGCTGGACTCGCTCATGTCCACCAAGGAAAACAAGACCGCCGCCGGCGTCTATAACGGCGGGCGCTTCTCCGACGCCAAGCTGGACGGCATGATCCAGCAGATCAAGACCGAGATGGACCAACCCAAGCGCGACGCGCTGCTGAACGATGCGCTCAAGCTGGTCAAGGACGAGTACTACTACATCCCGCTGCACCACCAGATCCGCCCCTGGGCCATGCGCAAGGGCATGGACACGGTGCACCGCGCGGACGACCGCCCGATGCCCATCTGGACGACCATCAAGTAAGCCGGCCTGAGAGCCAAGCGCAACGCACTCGCCCGCGCCCGCCGCTGCCCGCGGCGGCGCGGGTTTTTTCGTTTTCGCGGGCAGCCGGCGCCCGCGCCGCAGGGCCCACAATCGCCGCAGCCGCCGCCCGGATGCGCGCTAGCAAAACAGGAGCTGCTGGCGCTTCATCCACGGGCACTTGAGATAGCTTTCATAGCAAAACCCTCGCCAGACAAGCGCTGGCAGCTTCTGTTTTAATAGCACCATGCTTGCCCGCCACCACGACCCGATCGCCGCCATTGCCACCGCCCCCGGGCGCGGCGCCGTGGGCATCGTGCGCGTGTCCGGCCGCGCGCTGCAGCCGTTTGCGCAGGCGCTGCTGGGGCGTGCGCTGCAGCCGCGCCACGCCCACTACCTGCCCTTTGCCGGCGACGACGGCCAGCCCATCGACCACGGCTTGGCGCTGTACTTCCCCGCCCCGCACAGCTACACCGGCGAGGACGTGCTGGAGCTGCAGGCCCACGGCGGCCCGGTGGTGCTGCAGCTGCTGCTCTCGCGCTGCCTGCAGGTGGCGGCCGCCGGCGCGCTGGCCGGCCTGCGCCTGGCCGAGCCGGGCGAATTCACCCAGCGCGCCTTTCTCAACGACAAGCTGGATCTGGCCCAGGCCGAGGCCGTGGCCGACCTGATCGACGCCAGCACCGAAGCCGCCGCACGCGGCGCCAGCCGCTCGCTGGCCGGCGCCTTCTCCGCCGAGATCCACGCCCTGCTGGACGCCCTGGTGCACCTGCGCATGCTGGTGGAGGCCACGCTGGACTTCCCCGAGGAAGAGATCGACTTCCTGCGCAAGGCCGACGCCGCCGGCCAGCTGGCCCGGCTGCAGCAGCTGCTGGCCGGCGTGCTGCAGCGCGCCACCCAGGGCGCGCTGCTGCGCGAGGGCATCAAGGTGGTGATTGCCGGCCAGCCCAATGCCGGCAAAAGCTCGCTGCTCAACGCCCTGGCCGGGGCCGAGCTGGCCATCGTCACGCCGATCGCCGGCACCACGCGCGACAAGGTGCAGCAGACCATCCAGATCGAAGGCGTGCCGCTGCACGTCATCGACACCGCCGGCCTGCGCGAGGCCGGCGACGAGGTCGAGCGCATCGGCATCGAGCGCGCCTGGGACGAAATCGCCGGCGCCGACGCCGTGCTCTTCCTGCACGACCTCACGCGCCAGCACGAGAGCGACTACGCCAGCGCCGACCGGGCCATCGCCGCCACCCTGCAGGGCACCCTGCCCGCCGGCGTGCCCGTCATCGATGTGTGGAACAAAAGCGACGCCGCGCCCACGCCCCCGCCAGCGGCCGCGCCCGGCCACGCCAGCATTCGGCTGTCCGCGCTCACGGGCGACGGCCTGGACGACCTGCGCCGCACGCTGCTGCAAGTCGCCGGCTGGCAGGCCGCGCCCGAGGGGGTGTACCTGGCCCGCGCCCGCCACCTGCAGGCCCTGCACGCCGTGGACGCGCACCTGATGGAGGCTGCCGCCCAGCTGCACGGCAGCCGCCAGCCCGCGCTCGACCTGCTGGCCGAAGAGCTGCGCCTGGCGCAGAACGCCCTCAATGGCATCACCGGTGAATTCGGCGCCGACGACCTGCTGGGCGTGATCTTTTCGCGCTTTTGCATCGGCAAATAACCCAATCGGGAGCGACTGTAAATATGTGCAATTCCAACTTGTGTGCCGCGGCCCGCCGCGCTACCTTTTCTGCGCGATGAATGCCCTGCCCACAGCCACCCACACGCCGAAGGCCGACCTGCGCGGCCTGATCGACGCCATCACCCACGCGGCCGCCGAGGACAGCATGAACAACCTGCTGACCACCGAGCAGTGGGACCTGCTGGCCGCCTACCTGCTGCCCGTGCATCTGGCCGCAGGGCAGGTGCTGTTCTCGCAGGGCTCCAACGACCGCACCCTCTACCTGGTGGAAAGCGGCTCGCTCAGCGTGCACTTTGAAGACGACAAGCAGCGCCTGCGCCTGGCCATCGTGGGCCCGGGCTCGCTGGTCGGCGAAGGCGCGTTCTTCTCGCACCGCCCGCGCAGCGCCACCGTGCAGGCCGGGGCAGCCTCCAAGCTGTGGAGCCTGCCCGCCCTGCGCCACGCCGAGCTGGGCAACCGCCAGCCCGCCGTGGCCCTGCAGCTGGCCATGGCCGCGGGCGCCGTGTTGGCCAAGCGGCTGGGCAGCCGCCGCCGGCGCATCGCCTCCACCTGAAGCGGGCCTGAGCGCTTCGCTGACATCCGCGCTGGGCCCCGGCGCTACACTGGTCCACTCCACCGCCCCGTTGTTTCCAAGGCAAGGCATGTCGTTGTTCAGCTGGCTGTTTCCCAAGCCCAAACCAGCGGCTGCGCGAGCGCAGCCGGCCCCATCGGCCCACGCCCCGCTGGCCGCTGGCGGCCCCCGCCCTGAAGGCCGCGCGCACCCTGGCGCGCCTCAGGCGGGCAGCGCTCCAGAGGCCGGCGGCGCGCGCAAGAACGAGCGCATGGAACGGCGCGAGCAGCTGTACGCCGTGGTGCGCGACGTGATGGTGCGCGCCGGCGTGCTCTCGGCCGGCTACAAGTTCAAGGTGCTGTCGCTGGACCAGCGCGGTGCGCAATTCCTGGTCATGGTGGATCTGGCGCCTGAATACAGCCTGGAGCCGCTGCGCAGCAACGAGATCGAGGCACTCATCGTGCAGACCGCCCGGGCACGCTGCGACATCCTGATCACCTCCGTGTACTGGCGCATCAACCAGCAGCTGGGCTCACGCCCCAGCCCGGTGCCGCGGCCCACGCCGGGCGTTGCCACGGTGCCGGCGCCCGAGGTGTCCTCTCCGGTGCTCGGCGCCCAGGCGCAGATGCCGGCACGCCCGGCGGCCGTGCGCCCGCCCTGGGCCGGCGCGGCCTCGCGCCCGGCGCCGCTGGTGCCGCCCCAGCCAGGGCAGCGCCCCGTCCCGCCGCCGCAATTTGACCCCATCGAGCCCGACGAGGTCGCGGCTTTCAAGCAGGCCCTGGCCAGTGCCGCCGCAGCCCGCCCGACGCCTCTGGCGCCGCCCGAGCCGGGCATCACCACGCGCAGCGGCCCGCTGCTGCCGCCCTCGCCCGGCTTCGAGGACACGCTGCTGCCCGGCCAGGACAGCCGCAGCAGCGGTGACCTGAGCACCACCCAGTACGGCGACCTGGATTAAGCCAAAGCAAACGCGCGGGCCTCAGCGCCCGGCGAAGTCCACCAGGGTGTACAGCGGCAGACCGGCGCCGCGCAGGCGCTGCGAGCCGCCCAGCTCGGGAAGATCCACGATGGCGGCGCCTTCCATGACCTGGGCGCCCAGCTTTTCCAGCAGCTTCTTGCCAGCCATCATGGTGCCGCCGGTGGCGATCAGGTCGTCCACCAGCAGCACGCGGTCGCCTGCGCGCACGGCGTCGGCGTGCAGCTCCACGGTGGCGCTGCCGTACTCCAGCTCATAGGTTTCTTCCACCGTGGTGAAGGGCAGCTTGCCCTTCTTGCGGATGGGCACGAAGCCCACGTTCAGCTCATAGGCCACCACGGCGCCCAGGATGAAGCCGCGCGCGTCCAGGCCGGCCACCACGCTCGGGCGCAGGGCGCCGTCCATGTAGCGGTGCACGAAGGCATCGATCATCACGCGAAAAACCTTGGGGTTTTGCAGCAGCGGCGTGATGTCGCGAAACTGCACGCCCGGTGCCGGCCAGTCGGGGACGGTGCGGATGTGCTGGCGCAGGTAGTCGTTGACGCTCAGGTCGTGCATGGCAGGCGGGCAGGCAAAAAAAGACAGCCGGCAAGTGTAGGGCCTGGCTGGCTCAGCCCCGCAGCAGCCGCTCCTCGGCCAGGGCCAGCGCCGTGGGGTGGCCCGACAGCACCAGCGTGTCGCCCGCGGCCAGCGGCCTGCCGGCCTGCCCCGCCGGGTGCCCGCTGGCGCTGCGCACGTTCACCAGGCGCACGCCGATGGCGTGCAGCGGCAGCTCCTGCGGCGCCTGGCCCAGCGCGGCAGCATCGGCCTCCAGGGTGACGGTGGCCAGGCGCTCCTGATCGCGCTCGGCCACGGTGTCGTCGTCGGCCCCGTGGAAGTAGCCGCGCAGCAGGCCGTAGCGGGCATCGCGCTGGTCGCGCACCACGCGCAGCACGCGGCGCATCGGCACGCCCAGCAAGGCCAGTGCGTGGCTGGCCAGCATCAGCGAACCCTCGATGGCCTCGGGCACGACGGCCGTGGCGCCCGCGGCCTGCAGCTGGTCCAGGTGGGTGTCGTCCTGCGTGCGCACCACCACCGGCACGTGCGGGGCGTGGGTGCGGGCGCTGGCCATCACCTTCAGCGCCGCCGGGGTGTCCAGGTAGGTCACCACCACGGCGGCGGCGCGCGCCAGGCCGGCCGCCATCAGTGCCTGCAGCCGCGTGGCGTCGCCAAACACCACCGAGTTGCCGGCCGCCGCGGCCTGGCGCACGCGGTCGGGGTCCAAGTCCAGCGCCATGTAGGCGATGCCCTCGCCCTCCAGCATGCGCGCCAGGTTCTGGCCGCAGCGGCCGTAGCCGCAGATCAGCACGTGGCCGCTGGTGTTGATGGCCTGGCGGGCGATGCTGGTGACCTGCAGCGACTGGTGCATCCAGTCGCTGGCCGCCAGCTTCATGACGATGCGGTTGCTGTGCATGACCAGAAACGGCGTGGCCAGCATGGACAGCACCATGGAGGCCAGCACCGGGTTCATCAGCGAAGGCTCGATCAGTGCGTGGGTCTGCATCAGGCTCAGCAGCACGAAGCCGAACTCGCCGGCCTGCGCCACGAACAGGGCGGTGCGCAGCGACACGCCGGCCGCGGCGCCCTGCGCGCGTGCCAGCGCCACGATGATGGCCGTCTTGGCCAGCAGCGGCGCCAGCAGCAGGGCCAGTACCAGGGCCCAGCGCTCGATCAGGATGTGCCAGTCCAGCATCATCCCCACGGTGATGAAAAACAGCCCCAGCAGCACGTCGTGGAAAGGACGGATGTCCGTGCCCACCTGGTGGCGGTACTCGGTCTCGGACACCAGCACGCCGGCGATGAACGCGCCCAGCGCCAGCGACAACCCGGCCAGCTCGGTCAGCCAGGCCAGCCCCAGCGTGACCAGCAGCAGGTTGAGCATGAACAGCTCGTCGCTCTTCCTGCGAGCCACCAGCGTCAGCCACCAGCGCATGACGCGCTGGCCGCCTACCAGCAGCACGCCCACCAGCAGCACCGCCTTCAGCAGCGCCAGGCCCAGCGCCAGCAGCAGCCGGTCGGGCGAGGAGCCCAGGGCCGGGATCAGCACCAGCAGCGGCACCACCGCCAGGTCCTGAAACAGCAAAATGCCCAGCACGCGCCGGCCATGCTCGCTTTCCAGCTCGCCGCGCTCGGCCAGCAGCTTGACCACGATGGCCGTGCTGCTCATGGCCAGCGTGCCGCCCAGCGCCAGCGCCGACTGCCAGCCCATCTGCCACACGCCGCCGGCCAGCTGCGACAGCAGCAGCAACGCCGCGGTGAATACCGCTGCGGACACCACCACCTGCAGCAGCCCCAGCCCGAACACATGCCGGCGCATGGCGCGCAGCTTGGGCAGGTTGAACTCCAGCCCGATGGTGAACATCAGGAACACCACGCCGAATTCGCCCAGGTGGCGCACCCCTTCGGAATTGCGGGTCAGGGCGAGCGCGTGCGGGCCGATCAGGATGCCCGCGGCCAGGTAGCCCATCATGGGCGGCAGGCGCAGGCTGCGGCAGGCCACCACGCCCAGCACGGCGGCCAGCAGGTACAGCAAGGTCAGCGCAAGAGAGGACATAGGCGATCGTAGTGCGGACGCCCATGGCCCGCCGATAGAATTTCACCATGCCCCATGCCGCCGATGACCTCCCTCCGATGCCTGCCGCCGAGCAGGTCCTGCGCCAGGCGCGCCAGACCCTGGCCGCCGAGGCCCAGGCGCTGCAGGACATGAGCGAGCGGCTGGGCCAGGCCTTCGTGCTGGCCGTGCAGCGCATGCTGGACACCACCGGGCGCGTGGTCGTGATGGGCATGGGCAAGAGCGGCCACGTGGGCCGCAAGATCGCCGCCACCCTGGCCTCCACCGGCACCCCGGCCTTTTTCGTGCACCCGGCCGAGGCGAGCCACGGCGACCTGGGGATGGTGACCCAGGGCGATCTGGTGCTGGCCCTGTCCAACAGCGGCGAGAGCAGCGAGCTGACCGTGCTGCTGCCCGTGCTGCGCCGCCAGGGCGTGCCCCTGGTGGCGCTGACTGGCGGGCTGCAGTCCACCCTGGCGCGCCACGCCGACGTGGTGCTGGACTGCAGCGTCGCGCGCGAGGCCTGCCCTTTGAATCTGGCGCCCACCGCCAGCACCACCGCCCAGCTGGCCATGGGCGACGCACTGGCCGTGGCGCTGCTGGACGCGCGCGGCTTTCGGCCCGAGGACTTCGCCCGCTCCCACCCCGGCGGGGCCCTGGGCCGGCGCCTGCTGACCCACGTGCGCGACGTCATGCGCGCCGGCAGCGACGTGCCGCGCGTGCCGCCGCAGGCCTCTTTCAGCGAGCTGATGCGCGAGATGAGCGCCAAGGGCCTGGGCGCCGCCGCCATCGTGGACGAGGACGGCCGGCCGCTGGGCATCTTCACCGACGGCGACCTGCGCCGGCGCATCGAGGCCGGCGCCGAGCTGCGCGGCGTGCTGGCGCGCGACGTGATGCACCCCCACCCGCGCACCATCGCCGCCGACGCCCTGGCTGCCGAGGCTGCGCAGGCCATGGAGCGCCACGCCATCACCAGCGTGCTGGTGACCGAGGCCGACGGTACGCTGGTGGGCCTGGTGCACATTGGCGACCTGATGCGTGCCAAGGTGATCTGATGGCCGCAACACCCCTTGCGCTGACCCCCGTGCTGCAATTTCCGCCCGAGCTGCTGCTGCGCGCCCAGGACGTGCGCGTGGCCTTTTTCGACGTGGACGGCGTGCTGACCGACGGCAGCCTGTACTTTTCCGCCGAGGGCGAGACGCTCAAGCGCTTTCATACCCTGGACGGCCACGGGCTGAAGCTGCTGCAGCAAGGCGGCATCACGCCGGCCGTGGTCACCGGGCGCGACTCGCCCGCGCTGCGCCTGCGCCTGTCCGCCCTGGGCGTGGCTCATGCGCGCTTTGGCACCGAGGACAAGCGCCCCGCCGCCGAGGCCATCCTGGCCGAGCTGGGCCTGGGCTGGCACCAGGCCGCAGCCATGGGCGACGACTGGCCCGACCTGCCCGTGATGCGGCGCGCCGCGCTGGCCTGCGCGCCGCGGGGAGCGCACGCCGAGGTGCTGGCCGTGGCCCACCACGTCACCGCCGCGCTGCCCGGCGCCGGCGCCGCGCGCGAGCTGTGCGACCTGTTGCTGGTGGCCAGCGGCCGCTACGCCGGCCTGCTGGCCGCCTACGCCGGGTGACGGGGCCGCCCATGCGCCTGCGCCAAGCCTGGGAGCGCCTGTCGCTGTACCTGCCCGTGCTGCTCATGGGCCTGCTGGCTTTGAGCACCTGGTGGCTGGTGCGCAACGCGCCCACCCCCGTGCAGCCGGCCGCGGAGCGGCCCGTGGCGCATGAGCCCGACTACTACATGCGCGACTTCTCGGTCAAGACCTTCGACGCTGCCGGCCGCCTGGCCAGCGAGGTGCGCGGCACGCTGGCGCAGCACTACCCGGACACCGACACGCTGGAGATCGACCAGGCGCGCATGCGCTCGGTCAGCGCGACGGGCCAGGTCACCACCGCCAGCGCCCTGCGCGCCGTCTCCAATGCAGACGGCTCCGAAGTCCAGCTGTTCGGCCAGGCACGGGTGGTGCGCGAGCCCGTGGCGCGCACCGGCGCCGCACCCACGCCGCAGCTGGAATTCGCCGGCGAATTCCTGCACGCCTGGACGCGCGACGAACGCGTGCGCTCCAACCAGCCGGTGACGCTCAGGCGCGGCGGCGACGTCTTCACCGCCGACAGCCTGGACTACGACCACCTGTCGCAAGTGCTGCAACTGCAGGGGCGCGTGCATGGCACGCTGCAGCCGGCGCCGGCGCGCCGCTGAGCAGCCATGGCACAGCCCTTGGTCTTCATCACGGGCGCCTCCAGCGGCATCGGTCAGGCGCTGGCCCTGCACTACCTGCAGGCCGGCTGGCGCGTCGCACTGGCCGCGCGCCGCGAAGATTTGATGAAATCATGGCTCAAGGCGCATGCAGCAAGCGCTGGCAGCTATGAAATTTATAGCTGCGACGTGAGTCAGCCGGACAGCGTCATTGCTGCCGCCCGGACCTGCCTCGCACGGCTGGGCCTGCCTGACGTGGTGATTGCCAACGCCGGCATCAGCATCGGCATCGACACGGCCGAGCGCGCAGACATCGACGTCATGGCCCGCGTGCTGGCTACCAACAACGTGGGCATGGCCGCCACCTTCCACCCCTTCATTGCCCCCATGCGCGCCCGCGGCAGCGGCCGGCTGGTGGGCATTGCCAGCGTGGCGGGCATCCGCGGCCTGCCAGGGCACGGCGCCTATTGCGCCAGCAAGGCGGCCGTGATCAGCTACTGCGAAAGCCTGCGCGGCGAGCTGCGCGGCACGGGCGTGCGCGTGGTGACCTTGAGCCCTGGCTATGTGGACACGCCGCTGACGCGCGAAAACCGCTACGCCATGCCGTTTCTGATGCGCCCCGAAGCTTTTGCCCTGCAGGCCGCTCGCGTCATCGCGGCAGGCACCAGCTACCGCGTCATCCCCTGGCAGATGGGCGTGGTGGCCAAGCTGCTGCGGGCCCTGCCCGATGCGCTGCTGGACCGCCTCCTGGCCGGGCGTCCGCGCAAGCACCGCCAAGCGCGGCCGGGCGGGTCGCCCTAGGCAGCGCCAGCCGCACGCACCAAAAGAAAAGGCTCCGTGAGGAGCCTTTTTTGCATCAAGCCGCGCGCCCACCCAGGGGCTGCACGGCAGACGGGAGCTTAGTAGCCGCCGCCGTTGCTGCCGCCGCCGTAGCCGCCACGGCCACCGCCGCCGCCACCACTGCCACCGCCACGAGGGCCGGCGCCGTAGGGACTGCGAAAGCCGCCTTCGCTGCGGCCACCGCCACCGCCGCCACCACCGTAGCCGCCGCCGCCACCACCGCCGCTGCGGCCACCGCCGCCGCCGCCATAGCCGCCGCCACCACCACCGCCGCCGTAGCCGCCACCGCCGTAGCCGCCACCGCCGCCAAAGCCGCCACCGCTGCGCGGGGGACGGGTCTCCATCGGACGTGCTTCATTGACGACGATGCTGCGGCCGCCCAGGGATTGGCCGTTCATGCCGTTGATGGCCTGCTGCGCTTCCGCGTCGCTTGCCATCTCGACGAAACCGAAACCCTTGGAGCGGCCGGTATCGCGCTCCATCATGACCTTGGCGCTGGTGACCGCGCCGAACTGGCCGAAGGCCTGCTCCAGGTCCTGATCGCGCACGGAATAGGGCAGATTGCCTACGTACAGTTTGTTGCCCATCACGGGACTCCTCAAAAACAATTGGATTTAGCGACGGAGTCCCGAACCCGCAGCCAGTGAATCACAAAGACGCCCTATGCGCGAAAACTGACGGATCACCGCAACCTCTGCAGGTGAAAAGCACCTGCTCAAACATTATGGGGCACAAATATGCCGCTCTTGCAACGGTTTTTGCCCCGGATTGTTGTCAGTGGCCCGCAATGGCCAATCCGCGGCCCTGCCGTGGCGGCGCCGCTACAATGCGCGCTGATCCATGGGGAGTAGCCTGCCTGCAGTGACAGGAGGCATGCATCAACAAACTTGGCGCCTTGCGTGCCATGGTGCATGAGGCCCGCGGCGCAATGCTGCGGGCGGGGCGAGACCATTGATCGCGCGCCGATCCGAGTGTGGCCGGGGGTCGGGCGTGATCAATGCTGTCTGCATCGCTCCGGCCACGCTTTTCCTCCTCAGATCCATGGAAGCTTTCTTCATCTCCACCGCTGTCGTCGCCCTTGCCGAAATGGGGGACAAGACGCAGCTGTTGTCGCTGGTGCTGGCCGCACGCTTTCGCAAGCCCTGGCCGATCGTGGCCGGCATCTTCGTGGCCACGCTCGTCAACCATGCGCTGGCCGGCGCGGTGGGCGCCTGGGTGACGACCGTGCTGGGCCCGCAGGCGCTGCGCTGGGGCTTGGGGCTGTCTTTCATCGCCATGGCGGTGTGGATGCTGATTCCTGACCGGCTGGACGAGGACGAGACCGCCGCCGCCGCCCCGCGCCTGGGCGTATTCGGCGCCACCGCGCTGGCCTTCTTCGTAGCCGAGATGGGCGACAAGACGCAGGTGGCCACCGTAATGCTGGCCGCCCAATACAGCAGCTACCTGCTGGTGGTGGCCGGCACCACGTTGGGCATGATGCTGGCCAACGCGCCCGTGGTGTGGCTGGGCGAACGCATCACCCGGCGCGTGCCGATTCGGATGGTGCACGCGGTTTCGGCCGTCCTCTTCCTGTTGCTGGGCGCCATGACCCTGCTGGCACCCGCTTTGGCATAATCGAATGCACCAGACGCGCCGATTTGCACCGCTTGCGGGCGCTTTACAAATCCTGCTAAAGACGTGGCCCACGGCACGCATGCAATCCGGCCCGGCCCGCTTTAGCGAGAGCCGGGCTTTTTGTTGTCCATGCCGCCCTTCATTGCTTCCCCGCAGACCATGCACTTCGCCCAGGCGCTGCAGCTGGCCTGCGGCGCCTGCCTGCGTGACTACCAGCTCACCTACGAGACCTACGGCACGCTGAACGCCGCGCGCGACAACGCCGTGCTGGTGTGCCACGCGCTCAACGCTTCGCACCACGTGGCCGGCAGCTACGAGGATCAGCCCAAAAGCGAGGGCTGGTGGGACAACATGATCGGCCCGGGCAAGAGCGTGGACACCAACCGCTTCTTCGTCATCGGCATCAACAACCTGGGCTCGTGCTTCGGCTCCACCGGGCCGATGCACACCAATCCCGACACGGGCGAGATCTACGGCGCGGACTTTCCCGTCGTGACGGTGGAGGACTGGGTCAACGCCCAGGCGCGGCTGCTGGAGGCGCTGGGCATTTCGCAGCTGGCTGCCGTCATGGGCGGCAGCCTGGGCGGCATGCAGGCCCTGTCCTGGACGCTGCAGTACCCCGAGCGCGTGCGCCACGCCGTGGTGGTGGCCAGCGCCCCCAACCTGACGGCCGAGAACATCGCCTTCAACGAGGTGGCGCGCCGCGCCATCGTGACGGACCCGGACTTTTACGGCGGGCACTTCTACCGGCACGGGGTGATCCCGAAACGCGGCCTGCGCATCGCCCGCATGATCGGCCACATCACCTACCTGTCCGACGACGTGATGAACGAGAAGTTCGGCCGCAGTCTTCGGGCCCCCACGCTCCCGGCTGCGCGTGGTTCGCTGCCCCCCGCGGGGGCTGATCCGGCTCGGGGCGGCCCAGCGCCGGACCTGCGCGAATATCTGTACAGCACGCAGGACGTGGAATTCCAGATCGAGAGCTACCTGCGCTACCAGGGCGACAAGTTCAGCGACTACTTCGACGCCAACACCTATTTGCTGATCACCCGGGCGCTGGACTACTTCGACCCCGCGCGCGCCCATGGCGGCAGCCTGGCGCAGGCCCTGGCCGCGGCGCGCGCGCGCTTTTTGCTGGTGAGCTTTTCCACCGACTGGCGCTTTTCTCCCAAGCGCAGCCGCGAGATGGTGCAGGCGCTGCTGGACAACCGCCGCCAGGTGGCCTACGCCGAGATCGACGCGCCCCACGGGCACGATGCCTTCTTGCTGGACGATGCACGCTACATGGCCGTGGTGCGCGCCTACTTCGACAACATCGCAAAGGAGCTGGCATGAGCGACCACGCCACCATGGACGCCATCGCCCGCCTGGTGCCCGAAGGCAGCCGTGTGCTCGACCTGGGCTGCGGCGACGGCGCGCTGCTGGATTTGCTGCAGCGCACCCGCGGCTGCTCGGGCTACGGCATCGAGATCGCGGACGCCAACGTGCTGGCCTGCGTGCGCCGCGGGGTGGACGTCATCCAGCTCAACCTGGACGAAGGCCTGGCCATGTTCGGCGACAACAGCTTCGACGTGGTGCTGCAGATCGACACGCTGCAGCACCTGCGCAACGCCGAAGTCATGCTGCGCGAGACCGCACGCGTGGGCCGAAGCGGCGTCGTCGCCTTTCCCAACTTTGCGCACTGGCCCAACCGGCTGTCGGTGCTGCGCGGCCGGATGCCCGTCACGCGGCGCCTGCCCTACCAGTGGTATGACACGCCCAACATCCGTGTGGGCACGTTCAAGGACTTCGAGATGTTGGCACACAAGAACCGCCTGCGCGTGAAGGATGCCTTCGGCCTGCAGGACGGGCAGGTGGTGCGCTGGCTGCCCAATGCGCGGGCAGGCACGGCGGTGTTTCACTTCGAGCACGCCTGAGCAACTTATTCAAAAATGATAGCTGCCCGCGCTTGACTGACGGTCGCTGGAGCCCAAAAACACCATGAAATTCACTGACAGGGTGTAAAGCCCTGCGCCCCGCCTACGCAACTGTGCGTACGGGAATTCGTGAATAAATGTAACCCGAGCCCTGCCGTAGATTGGATGCCCGCCGCTTGTCGCACGGCGCGTGTCGCCCTTCTTCCCCCGCTGCAGGAGCTTGTCCCATGGCCGCCGCCTCCCACCCCGCCGCCCGCAACCGGTCCGTTGCCCGGCGCGTCACCCTTTTGGCTCTGGCTCTCGTGGCGGGGGTCCTGGTGCTGCTGGGCGTGGCCCTGGCCGTGCTCACCGAGCGCAGCACGCGCGAGCAGCTGGTGCTCAGCGTGGGCACCACCGCCCAGGCCGTGGCCCAGTCGCTGGACGCGGCCGACAACACCAACCGCGAAATGGCGCACGGCACCATGCGGGGCTTTCAGCGCTACTTCGAGGCCACCATGCAGCTCGATGAGGGCACCGGCGAGCTGCGCAGCTACGGCGGCCTGGTCAACGGCGACTTCGGTTCGGTGGACAAGTTCGCCAGCGAGACGGGCGGCGTGGCCGCCGTGTACGCCAGGAAGGGCGACGACTTCGTCCCCGTCACCACATCGGTGAAAGACGCCGGCGGCCAGCGCGCGCTAAACGTACCGCTGGCGCGCACCGACCCGGCCCTGGCCGCTGCCGCCCGGGGCGAGCCCTACACCGGATTGGTCACCATCCAGGGCAAGGCCTACATGGGCCACTACCAGCCGATCAAGGACGCCGCGGGCAAGCCCGTGGCCCTGCTGTTCATCGGCAACGATGTGAGCCTGTTCCAGTCCATGCTGCAAAAGCAGGTGGAGCAGACGCACTTCTTCGAGCACGGCGGCGTGTACGTGATCGCCCCCGGCGCCGCGCTGGAGCAGGCGCGCTTCATCTACCACCCCAGCGCGCGCGGGCGCACGGTGCTGGAGGCCTTCCCGCAGGCGCGGCCCTTCCTGCAGGCCCTGGCCGATGCGCCCGATGGCTACGTGCCCCAGGCCCAGGCCCTGCTGCAGCCTGCCACCCCCGACGCCTGGGCCCTGATGCGCAAGACGCAGGGCGGCTGGTGGGTAGTGGCCGAGGTGCCGGACTCCGAGGCCATGGCCGGCCAGCGCCGCATCAACACGGCTCTGTGGCTGCTGATGGCGCTGGCGCTGGCGCTGCTGGGCGCGGGGCTGCTGGTCATGCTGCGCCGCGGCGTCAGCCAGCCCCTGCAAGGCCTCACGCGGGCTGTCACGCTGGTGGCGCAGGGCGACCTGACGCAGCGCTTTTCCACCACCCGGCGCGACGAGCTCGGCGCCCTGGTGCAAGAGGTCGAGGGCATGCGCCAGCGCTATGTGCAGATGCTGCAGCAGGTGCGCACGGCGGCCGGCAGCATCGACACCGCCAGCGCCGAGATCGCCAGCGGCAACCAGAACCTGTCCGAGCGCACCGAGGCCACGGCCGGCAGCCTGGCCGAGACGGCGCAGAGCATGGAGCAGCTCACGGCCACCGTGCAGCAATCGGCCGACACTGCGCGTCAGGCCAACCAGCTCGCGGCCTCGGCTGCCGAGGTGGCCGCGCGTGGCGGACAGGCCGTCAGCGAGGTGGTCAGCACCATGGGCGAAATCAACGATGCCAGCCGCAGGATCGCCGACATCATCGGCGTGATCGACTCCATCGCCTTTCAGACCAACATCCTGGCGCTGAATGCGGCCGTGGAAGCGGCGCGCGCCGGCGAGCAGGGCCGGGGCTTTGCCGTGGTGGCCAGCGAGGTGCGGGCATTGGCCGGCCGCTCGGGCGAGGCGGCGCGCGAGATCCGCCAGCTCATCCAGGCCTCGGTGGGCAAAGCCGAGGCGGGCGCGCGGCTGGTGCAGCACGCCGGCAGCACCATGGACGAGATCGTCAGCAGCGTGCAGCGCGTGGGCGGCCTGGTCGGCGAGATCACCGCCGCCGCCGCCGAGCAGGCCAGCGGCATCGGCCAGGTCAACCAGGCCGTCGGCCAGCTGGACCAGATGACACAGCAAAACGCCGCGCTGGTGGAGGAATCTGCCGCCGCCGCGCTCAGCCTGCGTGAACAGGCCGCGCGCCTGGCGGCCGCGGTGCAGGTGTTCAAGCTGGACGAGGGCGGCGCGGGCATGGCGGCGCTGGCGGTTCAGCCGCCCCTGGCGCTGCAGGGCGGCTGAGCCACGGGCCATGCCGGTGGTGGTGCCCGTGACTTTGCCGCGGCAGGCAGCGGCCATCTGCACCAGAAAATGAGACGACATGCTACATTTTCTTACCTCAAGGCTGCTGCAGGGAGCTGCACGGATGCGCCGGCTGCACACGAGCGTGTTGACACCTGCCCTCTCGTGCGCCGATCGGGCAAAGGGCAGCGCCGCGACGGGCGGCTTTGGCCTATGCCGGTACGGCGCACTGGTGCGGGTCTCTGGGGCCTTTCCGGCCGGTCGATAGATGCCAAAGGCATGCATCGGTTGCAGAGGCCGCCTTGGTGAGCTTGTGGCCCGCACCAACCCGGCGCCGAGTGTGGGCGCCACCGGCTGAGTGCGGCGGCATACAGCGCCGCAGGCGATATCCGCCGGGCACATCGACTATCCCTTCCACATAGGAAACACATGACAGTAAAAGCAACGGTTTGCCTGGCGCTGCTCGGCATTGCTTGCGTGGCCTCACCAGTTGCTGCGCAGTCCGGCGGCGCACGCGACAAGCTGGTCGTGGCCATGCCCAAGACCTACGACAAGAGCGAGACGATGGGCTTGTGGGGCGACTACTTGCTGCACCTGGCCCGATGCGCCAACGTCGACATCCAGAACCAGCTGGGTGAATCGCTCGATCGCAGTGCCAACGTGGACATCTTTTCTGAGAAGGAACTCGTCGAGAGCCTGCTCAGCGGCAAGGCCCAGCTGGCGCAAGTCAACCCCGGCCTGGTGCCCCGGCTGGTGGCAGCCGGCCAGCCAGCGCCTTTTGCCGTGCCGGGCAACAAGGCCAGCAACAAACCCAACTCCTACCACCTGATCCTGATCACGCGCGTGGACAGCCCCTACCGAACGCCCAAGGATCTGGTGGGCAAGAAGATCGCGCACACCACGCCCACCTCCAATTCCGGCAACCTGGCCCCGCGCGCGTTGTTCCCGGCCATCGGCCTGGAGCCGGAGAAGAACTACGAAGTGGTGTTCTCCAACGGCCATGAGCGCTCCGTCAGCGGGGTGATGTATGGCTTCTACCCCGCCGCTGCCGTGGCCAGCGACCTCTATGGGCGCATGGTCGTCAAGGGCGACGTCAAGGGCTCCAGCCTGCGCACGCTGTGGGAAAGCCCGCCCTTCATGACCGAGACCTGGACCATGGGCAAGGACGTGTCGCCTGACGTGCAGGCACGCGTGAAGCGGTGCTCATACAACTACAACTTCTCGCCGCGCCTGCGCACGCTGCTGCCCGGCAACGACACGCTCCTTCCGGTCAACTACGAACGCGACTTCGCCACGGTGCTGGAAGTGCACCGCAAGACCGAGCAGGCCCGCGCCAGCAAATAGACGGTGTCCCGGGGCGTGCCGCCGCGGCACTGCCCGGCGGGCGATGCCGCGTGTGCCATGTCCCCGCGCTCGACTGCGGCGCTGGCACCGGGCTATCCTGCGGCCTTGCCGCCGCTGCCCGTCAAGGAGAACCCCGCCATGAACGCTCCCCTGCCCCCCAACGTGCTCGACCCCGTCCTGGCCCTGGAGCGCGTCTCGCGCACCTGGGACGAGTCCATCGTGCGCGAGCTGACCGACTACATCCGCATCCCCGCCAAGTCCCCCGGCTTCGCCCCGGACTGGCGCGAGCAGGGGCACCTGGAGACGGTGCTGAGGAACGCCGCGACCTGGATCGAGGCGCAAAAGGTCGCCGGCCTCACCCTGGAAATCGTGCGCCTGCCCGGCCGCACGCCGGTGCTGGTGTTCGAGGTGGCCGCCACGCGCGCGGCCAGCCGCCAGACGGTGCTGATGTACGGCCACCTGGACAAGCAGCCCGAGTTCGACGGCTGGCGCGCCGACCTGGGGCCCTGGAGCCCCAAATACGAGGACGGCAAGCTCTATGGCCGCGGCGGCGCCGACGACGGCTACGCGGCCTATGCCAGCATCGCCGCGGTGCAGGAACTCAAGCGCCAGGGCGTCGCGCACCCGCGCATCGTCGGCCTGATCGAGACCTGCGAGGAAAGCGGCTCCGCCGACCTGCCGGCCTACATCGAGGCGCTGAAAGACAAACTGGGCGACGTGCAGCTCGTCATCTGCCTGGACTCGGGCGCCGGCAACTACGACCAGCTGTGGCTGACCACCAGCCTGCGCGGCATGGCCAGCGGCACGCTCAAGGTGGAGATCCTGACCGAGGGCGTGCACTCGGGCGATGCGTCCGGCCTGGTGCCCTCGTCGTTTCGCATCATGCGCCAGGTGCTCGACCGGCTGGAGGATTCCAGCACCGGGCGCCTGCTGCCCGCCAGCTTTCACTGCGAGGTGCCGCAAGAGCGCCTGGCCCAGGCGCGCGCCACCGCCGCCATCCTGGGCGAGGAGGTCTGGCGGCGCTTTCCCTGGGCGCATGCGGACTGCGGCGGCAGCGGCCCGGTGTTCGCCCTGCCCACCACGCAGGACCCGGTCAAGGCGCTGATCAAGCGCACCTGGGAGCCGACGCTGTCGGTGACCGGCGCCGAGGGCTTTCCGGCCCTGCAGGACGCGGGCAACGTGCTGCGGCCCTACACCGCCTTCAAGCTCAGCCTGCGCCTGCCCCCGCTGGTGGACGCCGCCAGCTGCGTGCAACAGATGAAGGCCCTGCTGGAGGACAACGCGCCGTACCAGGCCCGGGTAACGTTCGAGAGCGCCGGCGCCGCCAGCGGCTGGAACGCCCCGGATATCGCCCCCTGGTTCGGCAGCGCGCTGGACGCCGCCAGCCAGGCGCACTTCGGCGCGCCCTGCGGCTTCATCGGCCAGGGCGGCACCATCCCGCTGATGAACATGCTCAGCGAGGGCTTCCCGAAGGCGCAGATGATGGTCTGCGGCGTGCTGGGCCCCAAGAGCAACGCCCATGGCCCCAACGAGTTCCTGCACGTGCCCTATGCCAAGCGGCTGACGGCCGCGGTGGCGCAGGTTGTCGCCGCCATGCCGTGACGGGTTTGATGGTGTTTTTGGCCTCCAGCGCTTGAGGGACAAGCGCTGGCAGCTCTCAAATAAGTAGCAATCCATGCGCATCCTGCTGGCCGAGGACGAGCCCGAGCTGGCGCGCTGGCTGGTGCAGGCGCTGGCCCAGTCCGGCCTGCAGGTGGACTGGGTCAACGACGGGCGGCTGGTGCTGCCGGCGCTGCGCGGCACGCGCTACGACGCGCTGGTGCTGGACCTGGGGCTGCCCGGGCGCGAAGGCCCGGATGTGCTGGAGGGCCTGCGCGATGCCGGCCAGCAGCTGCCGGTGCTGATCCTCACGGCGCGCGACTCGCTCATGGGGCGGGTGCAGCTGCTGCGCGCCGGCGCCGACGACTTTCTGGCCAAGCCCTTCGAGATGGCCGAGCTGGAGGCGCGCCTGCTGGCCCTGGTGCGCCGCGCGCGCGGCGCCGAGCACCCGCGCTTTGCCTGCGGCCCGCTGGTGTGGGACCCGTTGAGCCAACAGCTCTTGCTGCGCCACCAGCCGCTCAAGCTCAGCGCGCGCGAGCACGCCCTGCTGCGCGCCCTGGTGCAGCACAGCGGCGAGCCCATGGCCAAGCGCGACCTGCTCGAGCGCGTCTTCGCCGACGAGGCCGACGTGCAGCCCGAGGCCGTGGAGGTGCTGGTGCACCGCCTGAGAAAGCGCCTGGAGGGCAGCGGCGTGCGCATCGCCACGCTGCGCGGCCTGGGCTACGTGCTGGAGCCCGACGCGCAAAGCGCACCCGATGGCCCGGCTTGAGCGCCCCTGGGCGCGCTGGAGCCTGCGGCGCACCCTGCTGGCGGTGCTGCTGCCGGGCCTGGCGCTGGTCATGGGGCTGGAGCTCACCGTGAGCTGGCGCAACGACCTGGCCGCCGCCAACGCGGCCTTCGACCGTTCGCTGCTGGGCGCCATCAAGGCGATGGACGCCAACATCTCCACCGACGACGGCGGCCTGTCGGTGGAGCTGCCCTACCGCATGCTCGAATTCTTCGAGCTCACCGCCAGCGGCCAGGTGTTCTACCGCGTGGCCAGCGGCGACGGCCTGGTGGAGATCGGCGACGCCGGCCTGCCTGCGCCGCCACTGCCGCTGGTGGAGGGGCGCCCGCAATTCCACGACGCGCAATTTTTCGGCGTGCCGGTGCGCGTGGGCTCGTACGCGCGGCGGCTGCCGCGGCCGCTGTCGCAGGGCTCGCACTCCGACCGGGTGCTGATCCAGGTGGCCGAGACGCTGCAAAGCCGCCAGGACTTCACGCGCCGGCTGCTGCTGGAGAGCGTGGCGCGCGACGTGCTGCTGCTGCTGGCGGCCCTGGCCCTGGTGGCGCTGGCGGTGCATGGCGCGCTGCGGCCGCTGCAACGCCTGCGCGCCGAAGTGGCTGCGCGGGGCAGCGCCGACCTGGCGCCCATCGACCCGCAGCGGGTCCCGAAGGACGTGCAGGCGCTGGTGCAGGCCATCAACCGGCACATGCAGCGCTACCAGGAGGTGCTGGGCCAGCAGCGGCGCTTCATCGACGACGCTTCGCACCAGCTGCGCACGCCCCTGACCACGCTGGCCACGCAGGTGGCGTTCGCGCTGCGCGAGCGCGACCCCGGCCGGCGCGAGGCCGCCCTGCTGGCCATGAAGGAGCAAGTGGACGGGGCCATCCGCCAGGCCAACCAGATGCTGGCGCTGGCGCGTGCCGACACCGCGCAGCTGGCCGGCGAAGGCGCGAGCGTGGACCTGCTGGCGCTGGCCGAGGGCGTGGCGCGCCAGCTCTGGCCGCTGGCGCGCCAGCAGGGCATCGACCTGGGGCTCGAGCCGCTGGCGGGCGCCGGCTGCGCGCAGCCGGCCGTGGCCCTGGGGCATGCGGCGCTGCTGCACGAGGCGCTGGCCAACGTGCTGCACAACGCCCTGCTGCACGTGCCGCGCGGCGGGCACGTCACGGTGCAGGCCGGCGTGCAGCAGGGCCAGGCGCTGCTGGCCGTGCGCGACGACGGGCCCGGCATGCCGCCCGAGGCGCGTGCGCGCGTGGGCGAGCGCTTCTTGCGCGTCGAGGGCGCTGCACCTCAGCCAGGCGCGCCGCGCGGCAGCGGCCTGGGGCTGGCCATCGCCCAGGCCATCGCCCAGCGCCATGGCGGCGCGCTCACCCTGGCCGATGCGCGCCCGGGCCAGCCGCGCCCGGGCCTGGTGGCGGCGCTGCGCTGGCCGGCCGCGCTGCCCGGAGAGCCCCTGGCAAACCAGGGATAACCCTGGTTTTTTGCGCCCTGCGCTGAAAGCCGCGCGAAAGCCGGCGTTTTCTACAGTGCCTGCTCGCCCACGTTCGTGTGCCTGCACACCGAACGCTGCCGAATTTTTTCGACTGCCGAGGAGACACACCATGAAGACACTGCGCACCACCCTTGCCACCGCCGCGCTGGCCCTGGCCAGCACCCTGGCCGCTGCCGGCCCGCTGGACAAGACCGAATGCATCGCCCCGGCCAAGCCCGGCGGCGGGTTCGACCTGACCTGCAAGCTGGCGCAGGGCGCGCTGATGGAGGGCAAATACATCAGCGACCCGATGCGCGTGAGCTACATGCCCGGCGGCATCGGCGCCGTGGCCTACAACGCCATCGTGGCCCAGCGCCCGGCCGAGAACAACACCATCGTCGCCTACTCGGGCGGCTCGCTCTTGAACCTGGCGCAGGGCAAGTTCGGCCGCTACAGCGAGTCCGACGTGCGCTGGCTGGCCGCGGTCGGCACGGACTACGGCGCCGTCATCGTCGCCGACAGCTCGCCCATCACGTCGATCGCCGACCTGGTGGCGGCCATCAAGGCCAACCCGGGCAAGGTGGTGTTCGGCGCCGGCGGCAGCGTGGGCAGCCAGGACTGGATGAAGGCCGCACTCACGGCGCGCGCCAGCGGGCTGGACCCAAAGTCCATGCGCTTCGTGGCGTTCGAGGGCGGCGGCGAGGCGCTCACGGCGCTGCAGGGCGGCCACGTGCAGGTCTATTCGGGCGACGCCTCGGAGGCCGAGGAGCAGATCAAGGCCGGCGCCAAGATCCGCGTGCTGGCCGTCATGGCCGACAAGCGACTGGAAGGCAGCATGGCCAACGTGCCCACCATGAAGGAGCTGGGCTACGACGTGCAGTGGCCCATCATCCGCGGCTTCTACATGGGCCCGAAGGTCAGCGACGCCGACTTCCGTGTCTGGAGCGACACCTTCGCCAAGATGATGGCCACGCCCGGCTACGACAAGCTGCGCGCCGAGCGCGGCCTGTTCAAGTTCGCGCTCACCGGCCCCGAGCTGGACGCCTTCATCAAGGAGCGCATGACCGCCTACCGCAAGCTGGCCGCGGACTTCGGCCTGCGCGTGACGCAGTAAGGCGTTTCAAGGCTTTTTGGCCGCTGGCGCCCTGCTGACGGGCGCCAGCCACTATCAAAACAATAGCAAAGGCACACCATGGCGGATCGCATCCTGGGCCTGCTGGCCCTGGCACTGGCCATCACCATGGCCTGGATGGCGCAAAGCTACCAGGCCGAGTTTTCCTATGAGCCCGTGGGCCCGCGCGCCTTTCCGCTGCTGCTGGCCGCCGTGCTGGCGGTCGCCGGCATGTGGCTGGCCGTGCGGCCGGGCCGCGCGGCGGATGCGACGGTCTGGCGCCCGGCGCCGGCGCTGCTGATGGTGATGGCCGCCATGGTGGTCTTTGCCCTGCTGTTCCAGACACTGGGCTTCGTGCTGGCCACCACGCTCATGGCGCTGCCCGTGGGCCGCAGCTTTGGCGGCCGGCCCCTGCCCAGCCTGGCGGCGGGCGTGGGCCTGGGTCTGGGCCTGTACTTCCTGTTCGACAAGCTGTTCGACGTGATCCTGCCCACCGGGGTGCTCGCGTTCATCCTCGGGGGACGATAGTCATGGGCGATACCCTGCAACACCTGGGCGAGGGCTTTGGCGTCGCCCTTGCGCCCATCAATCTGCTGCTGGGCCTGATCGGCTCGTTCATCGGCACCGTGGTCGGCATGCTGCCGGGGCTGGGGCCGATCAACGGCGTGGCCATCCTGATGCCGCTGGCCTTTGCGCTCAAGCTGCCGCCCGAGTCGGCGCTGATTTTGCTCACCGCCGTCTATATCGGCTGCGAGTTCGGCGGGCGCATTTCTTCCATCCTGATCAATGTGCCGGGCGACGCCGGCGCCATCATGACCGCCGTGGACGGCTACCCCATGGCCGTGAAGGGCCAGGCCGGCGTGGCGCTGTCGATCTCGGCGTGGTCGTCGTTCATCGGCTCGTTCGTGGCCTTCATCGGCATCGTGCTGGCCGCGCCGCTCTTGGCGCGCTGGGCACTGGCGTTCGGGCCGGCGGAGTATTTCGCGCTGATGTGCTTTGCCTTTGCTTGCATCACCGGCCTGATGGGCGACGCGCCCATGAAGGCGGTGCTGGCCGCCGTGCTGGGCCTGGCCCTGTCCACCGTGGGGCTGGACAGCAACTCGGGCGTGTACCGCTTCACCGCGGGCAGCGTGCACCTGTCCGACGGCATCCAGTTCGTGGTGGTGGTCATCGGGCTGTTCTCGGTCAGCGAGGTCTTGCTGATGCTGGAGCAGCACCTGGTGCAGGCGCCACCGATTCGCGCCATCGGCCGCAACCTGTTCAACCGCGCCGAGATGGCGCTGACCTGGTGGGGCACGGTGCGCTCGTCGGTGCTGGGCTTCGTCGTCGGCGTGCTGCCAGGCGCGGGCGCGACGATTGCCAGCGCCATGGCCTACACCATGGAAAAGCGCCTGTGCGACACCGAGGGCACCTTCGGCAAGGGCGACATCCGCGGCGTGGCGGCGCCGGAGGCGGCCAACAACGCTTCGGCCAACGGCTCGTTCGTGCCCATGCTGACCCTGGGCGTGCCCGGCTCGGGCACCACCGCGGTGATGGTGGGTGCGCTGTCGCTGTACAACATCACGCCCGGCCCGGCGCTGTTCACCCAGCAGCCCACGCTGGTGTGGGGCCTGATCGCCTCGATGGCCGTGTGCAACGTGCTGCTGCTGATCATGAACATCCCGATGATCGGCCTGTTCACGCGCATGCTGGCCCTGCCCAACTGGATTTTGGTGCCCGGCATCCTGGCCATCAGCGCGGTGGGGGTGTATGCCATCCACGCCACCACGTTCGACCTGGTGCTGATGGTGGTGCTGGGCATCGTGGGCTACCTGCTGCGCAAGGCCGGCGTGCCCATGGCGCCGCTGATTCTCGGCTTCGTGCTGGGCGACATGATGGAGCAGAACCTGCGCCGGGCGCTGTCGATCACCAACGGCGAGCTGGGCATCCTGTGGGAGAGCCCGATCTCCATCGGCCTGTGGGTCGGCGTGGCCACCATGCTGCTGCTGCCGCCCGTGTACCGGCGCCTGTCGCGCCGCCGCGCGGCCGCCGCTGCCGCCTGAAAGCCCAGATGGGCGTGCGGCAGCTGCGCGGCTGGGGGCTGCTGGCACTGTGCAGCGCGCCGCTGGCCGCCGCCCTGCTGGCGCTGCACGTGCCGGCGGCCGTGCTGCTGGCCTGCATGGTCAGCGCCATGGCGCTGGCCGTGCGCGGCGCGCAGCTGGCGGTGCCGCGGCGCGTTTTCGGCTGGGGCCAGGGCCTGCTGGGCTGCCTGATGGCGCAAAGCCTGCAGCCCCGCCACCTGGAGCCGCTCGTGCAGCGCTGGCCGCTGTTTCTCGCCGCCACGCTGGTGCTGATCGTGGCCAGCACCGCGCTGGGCTGGTGGCTGATGCGCCGGCAGGTCATGCCCGGCACCACGGCGCTGTGGGGCATGTCGCCCGGCGCCGCCGCCGCCATGGTGGTGCTGGCCGAGCAGTACGGCGCCGACGCGCGCCTGGTGGCCTTCATGCAATACACGCGCGTGCTGCTGGTGACGCTGGCGGCCGCCGCCGTGGCGCGCCTGGCCGGCGGCGCGCATCCGCTGGCCGCGCCCGATGTGGCCTGGTGGGGCACGCCCGGCCTGGGCCCCCTGGCGCTGACCGCGGCGCTGGTGCTGGGCGGCAGTGCGCTAGCGCGGCGTTTCGGCATCGCCGGCGGCGCCATGGTGCTGCCCCTGGTGGGCGCGGCGCTGGCGCAGGGCGTGTGGGACGTGCAGCCCGCCCTGCCGCCGGCACTGATGCTGGCAGCCTACGCGGCCATCGGCTGGAGCGTGGGGCTGCGCTTCACGCGCGCCATCTTGCTGCACGCGCTGCGCGCGCTGCCGCAGGTGCTGCTGTCCACGCTGGCGCTGATGCTGGTGGGCCTGGCCACGGGCGCCGTGCTGGTGCTGGCCGCGGGGGTGGACCCCTTGAGCGCGTTTCTCGCCACCGGCCCGGGCGGGGCCGATTCCATGGCCGTGATCGCGGCCACCAGCGCGGTGGATGCGGGTTTTGTCATGGCCATGCAGCTGGCGCGTTTTCTGATCGTGCTGGCCGTGGGGCCGGCGCTGACGCGGCGCGTGGCGCGCGCCAGCGGCGTGCAGCCGTCCCTATGATGGCGCTCCCTGCCTTACCGCCCGCCGCCGCACATGCCAACAGCCGCCCCCTCCACGCTCACCACCCGCGACGGCCGCACGCTGGCGCTGCATGACTGGGCGCCTTCCGCCGCGCAGGGCCGGCGCGCCACGGCGCTGCTGGTGCACGGCCTGGGCGAGCACGCCGGCCGCTACGGCCCTGTCGCGCAGCGGCTGAACGCCTGCGGCCTGCAGGTGCGCGGCTACGACCAGCACGGCCACGGGGCTTCGGGCGGCGCGCGCGGCGCGCTGGCCCGGGATGACCAGCTGCCGGACGATCTGGCGCAGGTGCTGGACGCCACGCGCGCCGGCATGCCTGCGGGGGAACCGCTGGTGCTCGTGGGCCACAGCATGGGCGGCCTGGTGGCGGCGGATTTCGTGGCGCGCGGCCTGCGCCCGGTCGATGCGCTGGTGCTGTCCTCGCCGGCGCTGGCGGCCTTCCTGAACCCGCTGCAAAAGCTGCTGCTGGCCACGCTGCCGCGCCTGCTGCCGAATCTGCGCGTAGGCAACGGCCTGGATGCGGATGGCCTGTCGCACGACGCACAGGTCGTGGCCGCCTACCGGGCCGATCCGCTGTGCCACGACCGCATCAGCGCCCGGCTGGCGCGCTATATCGCCACCGGCGGTGCGCCGGTGGTGGCCGCCGCGCCGCGCTGGCGCGTGCCGACGCTGTTGATGTGGGGCGAGCAAGACCGCATCGTGAACCCGGCCGGCGCCCGCGCCTTTGCCGCCGCGGCGCCGGCGGACGTGCTCACGGCGCGCGGCTTTGCCGGACTGCGCCACGAAATCTTCAACGAGCTGCAGGCCGAGCCGGTGTTCACCTTGCTGCAGGACTGGCTGGCACGCCGGGGGTGGGCCGGTGTTTGGGCCAAAAACGGCTGAAACGCCCGGCTAACAAGCGCCGGCAGCTATGCTTTAAGGAGCATCCCCGGGCGCCCACACCACCCGGTCGCGGCCCTGGCGCTTGGCGGCGTACAAGGCCTTGTCGGCGCGCTGCAGCACGGCGTCCATGCCTTCGCCGGGGCGCAGCTGCGCCGCGCCGATGGACACCGTCAGGCGGGCCGTGTCCTGGCTGGGCAGCGCCACGGGGGCGGCCGCCACGGCCTCGCGCAGGCGCGTCAGCAGGCAGGTGCCTTCGGCCGCGGTGGTGTTGCCCATGAGCAGCACGAACTCTTCGCCGCCCCAGCGCGCCAGCACGTCTGCACTGCGCACGCAGGCGGCCACGGTGCGCGCAAAGGCCTGCAGCGCGGCGTCGCCCGCGGCGTGGCCGTGGGTGTCGTTGACGGCCTTGAAATGGTCCAGGTCCAGCTGGGCGACCAGCAGCGGCCGGTGGCTGCGCCGTGCGCGCTGGATCTCCAGGTGCATCATCTCCAGCATGAAGCGCCGGTTGGGCAGGCCCGTGAGTTCGTCGCGCGTGGCCAGCTCGCGCACCTGCTCCACGGCGCGCGCCAGCTCGGCCTTTTGCTTGCGCAGCGTCTGGCGCGTGGCGTAGGCGCGCAGGTTCAGTAAGGTGCCGGCCAGCAGCACCACGGCGATCATCATCAGGTAGGCGGCGGCCAGCGCCAGCGGCTGGGCCCCTGGCGCCGTGCGCACCTGCACCCAGACCACGGCGGCGCCGAACATCAGCAGCCCGCCGGCGAGCACCCCCACCATCTGCCGGGGCGTGAGCCCGAACACCCCGAACATGAGGATCACCGCCAGGATGGGCAGCACAATGCCGCGCGCCTGCCCGGCGATCACGTAGGCGGCGGCCACGCAGGCCATGGCCGAGAGGTTCTGAAACAGCGTCATCGCCGGGTCACGCCAATGGCGGGTGCGGCCGCTGCGGATCAGGCCGTACACCGTGCCCAGGCCAGTGCAGCACACCAGCGCCCACCAGTGCACGGGCCGCGCGGGCGTCAACCCCGAAGCCACCGCCAGATACATGGCGCCGATGCAGCACAGCATGAGCAGCGCCGCCAGCACGGTCATGCCCAGGCGCAGGCGCTGGTGCGGGTCGGTGGTGAGCAGTGCGTCCAGCATGCGCTGGCGCAGGCCGCGGCGCCCGGGCCGGGCTTTCGTCGAATCCAAGCAAACTCCTTTTTCCGTGCGCCCGGGGCCGGGGCGCAGGCTGCAGGCCGGTGGCGCCCGGCCTGCCATGGCAGGTTCAGGGGTATACCGCGAAGGCGCCGGGCGCCGTGCAGGAAGAAGCCGCTTGTGCGGCAGCGCCGCCTGCCCTGCCCCGCTTCAGGCCGCCAGCGGCGCCTGGCCACGGCGATCGGCGGCGCCCAGCGCGCGCGCTGGCTTCTTGCTGGTCACCATCGCGCGGCCCCTGCGCGCCGCCCTGCGAGGCCAGCGGCAGGAACGCAGCTGCACCCGGGCCCCGGGGCCGTGGAACACGGCCGCTGAGTGCCTGGGTCGCCCCCGGGTGGCGCGTGATGCGCGCCAGCAGCGGCGCGTCGGCGGCGGCATCGCCGAAGAGGTAGCCGCCACGCAAGCAATCGGCCACCGCGCCCAGGCAGGCCTCTCAGTCCGCGCTCTCGTCCAGCCCGACATCCAGGGGCATCAGGCCAAGCCCAGCACGGCCAGCGCGGCGACCGAGGCGGTCTCGGCCCGCAACACGCGCGCGCCCAGGCTGGCAGGGGCGAAGCCGCGGGCTACGGCGGCGCCCTCTTCCTGCTCCGTCAGGCCGCCCTCGGGGCCGTGCAGCACCCAGACGGGGCCGGCGTCGCCGGCGGCCTCGCGCAGCGGGCGGCTGCCCTGCCGCAGCGACAGCAGCAACCGCGTGCCCTCGGGCTGGCCGCCCTGGCGCAGCCAGTCGGACAGGGCCAGGGGCGCGGCCACGGGCGGCACGCGGTTGCGCCCGCACTGCTCGCAGGCGGCCACGGCAATGGCCTGCCAGTGCTGCTGGCGCCGGGCGGCGCGCTCGCCCGAGAGCTTGAGCACGCTGCGCGCCGCCGCGATGGGCTGGATGCTGGCGGCGCCCAGCTCGGTGGCCTTTTCCACCAGCCAGTCCATGCGCTCGTTGGCTGGCATGCCCACGGCCAGGTGCACGGCGCGCGCGGCTTCGCGCTCGACGGCCGCGTGCGTGCCCACGGTCACCTCGACGTCGGAGCGGCCCATGCGCGCCACGGTGGCGCTCCATTCGCCGCCCTCGCCGTTGAACAGCGTCAGCGCGTCGCCCGGCTGCAGGCGCAGCACCTGCACGTGGCGCGCGGCCGTGGGCGGCAGCGCGATCTGCGCGCCGGCGGCCAGGGGCAGGGGGCAGTGAAAACGGGGCATGTGCTCTTGAAACGATAGCTGCCGGCGCTTGACTGGCAAGCGCTACGGGCCGATTTGGCTTAAATAATCAGACGCGGCCGAAGGCGTAGCCGGTGGCGGCCTGCGTGCCCTCGATCTCGTCGATCAGGCGCAAGAGCGGCGACAGCTCACGGTAGCGCCCAGCGGTCTGGCGGATGTAGCGGATGAAGCGCGGCGCGTCGGCCAGGTAGCGCGGCTTGCCGTCGCGCAAAGTGAGGCGCGCGAAGATGCCGGCGACCTTCAGGTGGCGCTGCAGCGCCATCCAGTCCACGGCGCGGTAGAACTCGCCGAAATCCTGGCCGAAGCCGCTGCTGCTGGCCGCGCCCAGGAGGCCGGCGCGGCGCGCCTTTTCCCAGTAGCGCACGGTGATGTCGATGACGAACTCTTCGTCCCAGCTGATGAAGGCGTCGCGCAGCAGGCTGGCAATGTCGTAGGTGACGGGGCCGAGCACCGCGTCCTGGAAATCCAGCACCGCCAGGCGGCCATCCGGGCCGGCCATCAGGTTGCGCATCATGAAGTCGCGGTGCACGAAGACGCTGGGCACGGCCAGGTTGCGGGCCACGATGGCGTCGAACGTGCGGGCCAGGGTGGCCTGCTGGGCGTCGCCCAGGGTAACGCCGCGGTGGCGCGCGATGTACCAATCCGGAAACAGCTGCAACTCGCGGTGCAGCAGCGCCGCGTCGTAGGGCGGCAGAGCGCCGCCCTGCGTGGCGCGCTGCCAGTCCAGCAGCACGTCCACGGCCTGCAGGTACCAGGCCTGGGCGGCCTGGGGGTCGTCCTCGCGCAAGAGCTCGATCACCGTCTGGCGGCCCACGTCGGTCAGCAGCATGAAGCCCTGCGCCTCGTCCCAGGCCAGGATGCGCGGCACGGCCAGGCCGGCCTGCTGCATCAGCGCCTGCACATGCACGAAGGGGCGGCAGTCCTCGCGCGCAGGCGGGGCGTCCATGACGATGCAGGTGGCGCCCTGCGGGCCGTCCACGCGCAGGTAGCGGCGAAAGCTAGCATCGCTGGAGGCCGGGCGCAGGCTGGCCGGCTCGAGGCCGTAGGCGGCCGCCATGGCACCCAGCCAGACGGTGAAGGCCTGCTGGCGCGCGGGGTCGTCCCAGGTCACGCTGGCGCGGTCGGGCGGCGGCGCGGCGGCCGGGGCGGAGGGGAAGGGGGGCAAGTCGCTCATGGATAATCGAATTTTAGAACCCGCTCCCGCCTGCTTCGCCGCTGCTGCTGCCCGTGCTGCCTCTTCGCCCGCGTTCCTCCCCGCCCCCGTCCCCCACCAGCCTGCCGGCACGCCACGCGCTTGCCCGGCTGGCAGCGCTGGTGCTGTGCGGCGCGCCGCTGGGCGCCCTGGCTCAGGCGCAGGAGCCGGCCCCGCCGCTGCAGCCCAGCCCCGGGCTGACCGAGGCGCTGCCCCCCGCCGTGCGCGCGCAGCAGCCGGTGTTCGTGCGCGGCGACCAGCTGTCGGGCCAGCCCGACATCGAAGCCACCATCGAGGGCAACGCCGAGCTGCGCCGCGCAGACACCCTCATCCACGCCGACCGCATGCACTACGACGTGGCCGCCGACCGCGCCCGCGCCAGCGGCAACGTGCGCATCAACCGCGCCGGCAACCGCTATGCGGGCTCGCTGCTGGACATGGAGGTGGACGCCTTCCACGGCTTCTTCAACGAGGCCAGCTACCGTTTTCTGGCCAACGGCGCGCACGGCGAGGCCTCCCGCGTGGACTTCATCGACCGCGACCACTCCGTGGTGCACGAGGCCACCTACACCACCTGCGAGCGCACCGACGAGGTCAGCTGGCAGCCCGACTGGGTGCTGCGCGCGCGCCGCATCGAACTGGACCAGGCCGAGGAAGTAGGCCGCGCCGAGGGGGCGGTGCTGGAGTTCAAGGGCGTGCCCATCCTGCCTGTGCCCTCCATCACCTTCCCGCTGTCGGACAAGCGCAAGAGCGGCCTGCTGCCGCCCACCGTGGGACTGGACACGGTGAGCGGCGTGGAATATGCCCAGCCCTACTACTGGAACATTGCGCCCAACCGCGACGCCACCTTCACCCCGATGCTGATGACGCGCCGCGGCGTGTCGCTGGCTGGCGAGTTCCGCTACCTGGAGCCGACCTACAAGGGCGAGCTGGGCGCGCAGTACATGCCCGGCGACCGCCTGCGCCACCACGACCGCTGGGCCTGGCGCGGCCAGCACAACGGCGTGCTGGACACGCCCGTGGGCGGCGTCGGCCTGGCCCTGAACATCCGCCGCGTGAGCGACGACGACTACTGGCGCGACTTCACCCAGCGCGGCAGCGGCTACAGCGGCTCGCAGATGCAGCTGGCCGAGCGCCTGCTGCCCGGCGACGCCATCCTGAACTGGGGCCGCAATGACCACAGCGTGATGCTGCGCACCCTGAAGTGGCAGACGCTGCAGGACCCGTTCGCGCCCATCGCTCCGCCGTACGACCGCCTGCCCCAGCTGCACTGGCGCTACGCGCCCGGCCAGCTGCCCGCCGGGCTGGACGCCAGCGTGGAAGCCGACTACACGCACTTTTCGGCCGACCGGCGCTTTTATGCCCAGCCCAACGCGCGGCGCAGCTACGCGATGGCGCAGGTCAGCCGGCCCTTCCTGGCGCCCGCCGGCTTCGTCACGCCGCGGCTGCAGCTGCACGCCACCAGCTACGAGTTCGACGCGCCCCTGGCCAACGGCCAGCGCTCGGCCACGCGCACCCTGCCCACCTTCAGCCTGGACAGCGGCCTGGTCTTCGAGCGCGACGCCCACTTCTTCGGCCGCGGCTTTCTGCAGACGCTGGAGCCGCGCGCCTTCTACACCTACACGCCGTACCGCGACCAGAGCCTGCTGCCGGTGTACGACACGGCGGCCACGGACTTCAACTTCGCCTCCATCTACACGGAGAACGCCTTCGGCGGCAACGACCGCCTGGCCGACAACAACCTGCTGACGCTGGGCGTGACCACCCGGCTGCTGGATCCGGACACCGGCGCCGAGGCCGCGCGCTTCGGGCTGGCCCAGCGCCTGCGCTTTTCCGACCAGCGCGTGACCATGCCCGGCGGCTCGCCCACCAGCGAGCGGCTGTCGGACGTGCTGCTGGGCGCCGGCATCAACTGGACGCCGCAGTGGGGCGTGGACGGCACCGTGCAGTACAACCCCAAGGACGGGCGCTCCATGCGCACCACCATCGGCGCGCGCTACTCGCCCGGGGCCTACCGCACGGTGAGCGCCGCCTACCGCATGCAAAAGGTGACCGACCTGATCACCGAGCCCAGCAAGCAGCTGGACGTGGGCTGGCAGTGGCCGCTGAACGACCTGTGGGGCGACCGGCGCAGCACGCCCAGCGAGAGCGCCGGGCGCTGGTACAGCGTGGGCCGGCTCAACTACAGCCTGCAGGACCGCAAGCTGGTGGACACCGTGGTGGGGCTGGAATACGAGAGCTGCTGCTGGATCGGCCGCGTGGTGCTGGAGCGCCTGCAGCGCAGCGTCAGCTCGTCGAGCACGCGCGTCATGCTGCAGCTGGAATTCGTCGGCCTGTCGCGCCTGTCGCTGGGCGCCAACCCGCTGGCCTCGCTGCGCCAGCACGTGCCGCGCTACCAGTACCTGCGCGAGACCGTCACCCAGCCCAGCCGCTTCACCCAGTACGATTGACGGCTGCCTGCCCGCGCTCTGTGTTTCTGCTTGCGCCGGCGGCCCTTTTTTCCCCGAAACGCACCTGACCCTCGCCATGAAACACCGCGCTTTGTCTCTGGGCCTGGCCTGCCTGTCCGCCCTCGCAGCAACGCTGGCCAGCGCGCCCGCGCAGGCGCAGGGCCTGCGCCTGCCCCCGGCCGTGGGCACCTCTTTGCCTGCTGCAGGCGGCAGTGCGCCGTCCGCCGGCGTGCGCGCCGCCGACTACATCGTGGCCGTCGTCAACTCCGAGCCCATCACCAACAACGAGGTGCGCCAGCGCGCCGAGCGCCTGGCCCAGCAGATGGCCGGCCAGGCCCTGCCGCCGCCGGGCGCCCTGGCCAAGGAGGTGCTCGAGCGCCTGATCATGGAAAAGGTGCAGGTGCAGCTGGCGCGCGACAGCGGCATCAAGGTGGACGACTGGGCCGTGAACCAGGCCGCCGAGAACGTGGCGCGGCAAAACAGCGTCAGCACCGACGAGATGTACCGCCGCCTGGCGGCCGACGGCATCAGCCGCGAGCGCTTTCGCGAGGAGCTGCGCAGCCAGCTGCTGGCGCTGCGCGTGCGCGAGCGCGACGTGGAGTCGCGCGTGCGCGTGAGCGAGCTGGACGTGGACCAGTACCTGCGCGAGCAGCAGCAGGCCACCGCCCCGGCCAGGGTCGAGCTGAACCTGGGCCACATCCTGATCCAGGTGCCCGAGAGCGCCTCGCCCGCGCAGGCCTCGGAGCTGGAAAAGCGCGCCCGCCAGGTCATGGAGCAGCTGCAGGCCGGCGGCGACTTCGGCGGGCTGGCGCGCCAGTATTCCGACGCGGCCGAGGGCCGCAGCGGCGGCGAGCTGGGCCTGCGCCCCGCCGACCGCTACCCCGAGCTGTTCGTGAGCGCCACGCGGGGCGCGGCCGTGGGCGCAGTGGTGGGGCCGGTGCGCTCGGCGGCAGGCTTTCACATCCTGAAAGTGATCGAGCGCAGCCGCGCCGGCGCCGTGCCGGCCATGGTGGTGCAAAACCACGCGCGCCACATCCTGCTGCGCCTGCAGCCGGGCAGGACCGAGCGCCAGGCGGCCGAGCAGCTGGAGGAGCTGCGCACGCGCGTGGCCAGCGGCCGTGCCGACTTCGCCGAGCTGGCACGCGAGTATTCGCAGGACGGCAGCGCCAAGAGCGGCGGCGACCTGGGCTGGGCCTCGCCCGGGCGCTACGTGCCCGAGTTCGAGGAGGTGCTCGAGCGCCTGGCGCCCGGCGAGATCAGCCATCCGGTGGTGTCGCGCTTTGGCGTGCACCTGATCCAGCTGCTGGAGCGGCGCGAGGCCAAGCTGAGCCAGCGCGAGCAGCGCGACATGGTGCGCGACGCGGTGCGCGAGAAAAAGCTCGACGAAGCCTTTGCCAACTGGCTGCAGGAGGCGCGCGCGCGCGCCTACGTCGAGTACCGCGAACCCCCCGCGCTTTGACGAAAAAGCCCATGGCCGCAGCAAGCCGCCCCCACGTCGCGCGCAAGCGCTTCGGCCAGCACTTCCTGTCCGACGCCGGCATCATCGACGCCATCGTGCGCGCCATCGACCCGCGCCCGGGGCAGCCGGTGGTGGAGATCGGCCCCGGCCTGGCGGCCCTGACCCAGCCGCTGGTGGAGCGCCTGGGGCGCCTCACGGTGATCGAGCTGGACCGTGACCTGGCCGCGCGGCTGCGCCAGCACCCGCAGCTTGAGGTCATCGAATCCGATGTGCTGAAAGTGGACTTCGCGCAGGTGGCGCAAGCGCTGGCAGCTCCTAAATTGAGAGTGGTGGGCAACCTGCCCTACAACATCTCCACGCCCATCCTGTTCCATCTGCTGGGGCACGTGCAGGCCATCGAAGACCAGCACTTCATGCTGCAAAAGGAAGTCATCGACCGCATGGTGGCCCGGCCGGCCACGGCTGCCTACGGGCGCTTGTCGGTCATGCTGCAGTGGCGCTACGCCATGGAGGACGTGCTGTTCGTGCCGCCGGACGCCTTCGAGCCGCCCCCGCGCGTGGACAGCGCCGTGGTGCGCATGGTGCCCCTGGCCGAGCCGCCGGCCGTGGATGTGGCGCTGCTGTCAGAGCTGGTGCAGGTCGCCTTCAGCCAGCGCCGCAAGATCCTGCGCCACGCCCTGGGCGCCTGGCTGCAGGCTCGCGGCTTCACCGGCAGCTTCGAGCTGCAGCGCCGCGCCGAGGAAGTGCCCGTCCAGGAATACGTGGCGCTGGCGCAGGCATTGCTACCAAAATAAGAGCTGCCAGCGCTTGCTCAGCAAGCCTCAGAGCCGCTTTTTAACGCAACATCCACCCCCCCCAGCCGCCCCAGGCCAGCAGACGCCGTGGGTCCGGCTCCGCCGGCCCAGTGGCGTCGTCCCCCTTCCCGAATGGCGCAGCCAGTCGAGAGAAGGGGGAAGCGGCAAAGCCGCGCAAGGGGATGCTCCGAGCTATGCCGCAGCGAGCCAGTAGCCCGCGTTGAAGGGGCTGCTCATGCGCAGCGCCAGCGGCGTGACGTCCACCGGCATGCCGCCCTCCACGGGGATCTCGATGGTGATGGCCTGTTGCGCGGCGCCGACTGGCGCCTCGCTGGCCCGTTCCGCCTGGCCGGCGGATGCGGAACGGGCTACAGAAAAGAATAGAAGCAGCGAAAGGCGATCTTGCGCTCGGCCCAGTAGTCGGCGGCCTCGCGGAACACGTCCAGCAGCTGCTCGCGCACTTCCTTGTCGAACTTGGCCGTGACCGGAATCTGGTCCAGCACCAGCACGAAGCCCGGCTGCGGGCCGCACTTGTGCAGCGGGTCGGTCAGGCAGTCGTACAGGGCGTCAAAGTTCTTGCCGAAGTGCGCCGGAAAGGTGAATTGCGACGCGATCAGCTCCAGCACGTCCTGCTTGGTTTGCGCGTGCGCCAGGTTGGCATACAGGAAATGATGACCCAGCGTGCCCGCAGTCTCCTGCAGGTCGTGCACCCGGAAGGCGCGGATGGACTGCACGATGTTGGGGCGCACTGCGCGTAACAGGGCTTCCTGGTCCTTACTACGAAGTGGCGTTTGCATCTCCGTTGCTCTTTCTCTCAGAGGTCCACAAAAACAGGCATCCGCCGGTGCACGCTGTACGCATGCGCCGGCGGATGGGTGATTTCAGCGCGGCAGCCCCGCGGGGCGCCGCATGCGGCCGCAGCAGGCGGGGGCTGCGCGGTCACGGTGTGATTTCCCGGAAGCTCGCGTAATGGTCGCCGCTGTAGTAACAGGTATCGGGCGTGCGCGGTGCGCCGCCGCAAACGATGCGCCGGGCGCCCCGGTGGCGCACGCCGGGCGTGCGCACGGTGTACTCGCGCCAATAGCCGCGCCGCTGCTGAGGCAGCAGCCGCTCGCGGTTGCCAAAGACCGCGCCGTCCTTGTCATGGGGGAAGGGGCCGCCCGCATGGATCAGCGCGTAGGTGGCGCGCCCCTGGGCGGGCAGATCGGCCAGGGTGATGGCGGTGCCGGCCTGCGCTGTGGAGCGCGCCGACACAACCACCGGCGCCAGCACGACCGCAGCACCCACAGCGCACGCTACAAACGCCTTGCACGCCGCAAGGGCACCGGCCTGGAACATCACAATACCTTTCAAAAACTCCGGGTTAACCCGAAATTTCGACCCGGTAGTGTGACAAAAAGGGCGCACGAAGGCAAGCGCATGCCCAAAAAATGGGCAGCGCAATGGGCTTTTCAACGACTGGTGTTGGCGTCGGCCACCGTCAGCGCCGTCATGTTGACGATGCGTCGCACCGTGGCGCTGGGGGTCAGCACCTGCACCGGGGCGCCCGCGCCCAGCAGCATGGGACCGATGGCGATGCCGCCGCCGGCGGCCGTCTTCAGCAGGTTGTAGGAGATGTTGGCCGCGTCGATGTTGGGCATGACCAGCAAATTGGCGCTGCCCGACAGGGTGCTGTGGGGCATGAGCTCCACGCGCTCCTTCTCGTTCAGGGCCACGTCGCCGTGCATCTCGCCGTCCACCTCCAGCCAGGGCGCCTGCTCGCGCAGCAGCTCCAGGGTGCGGCGCATCTTCACGGCGCTTGCGTGGTTGCTGGAGCCGAAATTGGAGTGCGACAGCAGCGCCGCCTTCGGGCGGATGCCAAAGCGCATGATCTCCTCGGCCGCCATGACGGTGATCTCGGCCAGCTGCTCGGCGCTGGGGTCGTAGTTGACGTGCGTGTCCACCACGAAGACCTGGCGGTCGGGCAGCAGCAGCGCATTCATGCACGCATAGGTGGCCGCGCCGGCGCGCTTGCCGATGACCTGGTCGATGTAGTTCAGGTGGTGCACCGTGTGGCCCCAGGTGCCGCAAATGAGGCCGTCCACCTCGCCCTTGTGCAGCAGCATGGAGCCGATCAGCGTCAGGCGCCGGCGCATCTCGATCTTTGCGATCGGCACCGTCACGCCGCGCCGCTCGGTCATGCGGTGGTAGGTCTGCCAGAAGTCGCGGTAGCGGTGGTCGTCCTCGACGTTCACCACGTCATAGTCCACGCCCTCTTTCAGGCGCAGGCCGAACTTCTCGATGCGCTGGGCAATGATGGCCGGCCGCCCGATCAGCGTGGGCCGGGCGACGTGCTCGTCCACCACGATCTGCGCGGCGCGCAGTACGCGCTCCTCCTCGCCCTCGGAGAACGCCACGCGCTTGGCCGCAGCGTTCTTGGCCACCATGAAGATGGGCTTCATGATGGTGCCGGAGGCATACACGAAGGTCTGCAGCTGGTCGCGGTAGGCGTCCATGTCGGCCACGGGGCGCTGGGCCACGCCGGAGTCGAACGCCGCCTGGGCCACGGCCGGCGCGATCTTCATCATCAGCCGCGGGTCAAACGGCTTGGGGATGAGGTAGTTGGGACCGAAGGCCAGGGGCTCGCCGGCATAGGCGGCGGCCACCACCTCGCTTTGCTCGGCCTGGGCCAGCTCGGCGATGGCATGCACCGCGGCGATCTCCATCTCGGTGGTGATGGTGGTCGCGCCGCAGTCCAGCGCGCCGCGGAAGATGTAGGGAAAGCACAGGACGTTGTTGACCTGGTTGGGGTAGTCCGTGCGGCCGGTGGCGATGATGGCGTCGCCGCGCACCTCGCGCACGTCCTCGGGGGCAATCTCCGGGTTGGGGTTGGCCAGGGCGAAGACCAGCGGGCTGGCGGCCATCTTGGCCACCATGTCCTTTTTCAGCACGCCGCCGGCCGACAGGCCCAGGAACACGTCTGCGCCCTCGATGACCTGGCTCAAGGTGCGCAGGTCGGTAGCTTGTGCGAACTGCGCCTTGTCCTCGTCCATCAGCTCCGGGCGGCCGCGATAGACCACGCCGGCGATGTCGGTCACCCAGATGTTCTCGCGCGGCAGGCCCAGCTTGACCAGCAGCCCCAGGCAGGCCAGCGCCGCCGCGCCCGCGCCGGAGGCCACCAGCTTGACCTGATTGATGTCCTTGCCCGCCACCTTCAGGCCGTTCAGGATGGCCGCGCCCACGACGATGGCCGTGCCGTGCTGGTCGTCGTGAAAGACCGGGATGCTCATGCGCTCGCGCAGCTTGCGCTCGACGTAGAAGCAGTCCGGCGCCTTGATGTCTTCCAGGTTGATGCCGCCAAAGGTCGGCTCCAGGCTGGCGATGATCTCGACGAGCTTTTCCGGGTCTTTTTCGTTGATCTCGATGTCGAACACGTCGATGCCCGAGAACTTCTTGAACAGAACGCCCTTGCCCTCCATGACCGGCTTGCCGGCCAGCGGGCCGATGTCGCCCAGGCCCAGCACCGCCGTGCCGTTGGTGACCACGCCCACCAGGTTGCCGCGCGCTGTGTAGCGGAAGGCGGCAGCCGGGTCCTTGACGATTTCCTCGCACGGTGCGGCCACGCCGGGCGAGTAGGCCAGCGCCAGGTCGTGCTGGTTGATCATCTGCTTGGTGGCGGCAATGGTGATCTTGCCGGGCTGGGGAAACTCGTGGTATTCGAGGGCCGCGCGGCGCAGCAGGGCGCGTTTGTCAGCGGGGGCAGGGGTCGAGGGGGTCGAGGGGGCCGTGGTGTCGGGCATGCGGGCGTCTCCAGCTTCGGAAAAGGGGTGCGCTGCACGGCTGCCGGGCCCGGACCGCCGGGGCCCTGCGTGGCGAGCGGTACAGGGGGACGGTCATTGTAGGAGCGGGCCGCGCCCTGCCCCTGCGCCGGCCCGGGCGCGCCCGGGGTGAAACACTTTTGCCGCGCAGGCGCCCAATATGCCGCCGGACCGCGCTGCAGAAATATCAATGAAAATAGCTGCCGGCGCTTGTGCAGCAAGCGCCGGCAGCTATTAATTCAGGAGCAGCGTCAGGCCGTCTCGGCCAGCGCGTCGCCCAACGCGCTCACCAGCCGCTCCAGCTCCGACTCGGTACTGATGAAGGGCGGCGCCAGCTGGATGGTGTCGCCGCCGTAGCGCACATAGAAGCCCTTGTCCCAGCACTTCATGGCGACCTCGTAGGGCCGGCGGGCCGGCTCGCCCGGCGCCGAGGCGACGGTGAAACCGGCAGCCAGGCCGAAGTTGCGGATGTCCAGCACGTGCTTCGCTCCTTGCAGGCCGTGCACGGCGCGCTCGAAAACGGGCGCCAGCGCCTTCACGCGCGCCGGCATGTCTTCCTTGTGCAGCACGTCCAGCACCGCGTTGCCGGCGGCGCAGGCCACCGGGTGGGCCGAGTAGGTGTAGCCGTGCGGGAACTCCACCAGGTACTCCGGCCCGCCCGCGCCCATGAAGGTGTCGTAGATAGCCTTGCTGACGACGCAGCCGCCCAGCGGCTGCGCGCCGTTGGTCACCTGCTTGGCGAAATTCATGATGTCGGGCGTAACACCAAAGACCTCCGCGCCCGTCCAGCCGCCGGCGCGGCCAAAGGCCGTGATGACCTCGTCGAAAATCAGCAGGATGCCGTGCTGCGTGCAGATCTCGCGCAGGCGCTGCAGGTAGCCCTGGGGCGGGATGACGACCCCGGCCGAGCCCGAGAACGGCTCGACGATGACGGCGGCGATGTTGCTCGCGTCGTGCAGGTTGATCACGTCCAGCAGCTTGTCGGCCAGCGCGCGCCCATCGGTGTCCGGCATGCCCTTGTGGAACGACCCCAGCGGCGGCTGGGTGTGCGGGATGTGGTCGGCCTCGATCCCCTGGCCAAAGGTCTTGCGGTTGCCCACCATCCCGCCCACCGACACGCCGCCGAAGTTCACGCCGTGGTAGCCCTTCTCGCGCCCGATCAGCCGCGTCTTGCCGGCCTGGCCCCTGGCACGCCAGTAGGCGCGCGCCATCTTGAGCGAGGTGTCGGCCGCCTCCGAGCCGGACGAGGTGAAGAACACATAGTCCAGCCCGTCGGGCGTCAGCTCCTTGATGCGGTTGGCCAGCTCGAACGCCGCCGGGTGGCCGAACTGGAAGGCGGGGCAGTAGTCCAGCGTGGCGGCGGCGCGGCCGATCGCCTGCGCGATGTCCTGGCGGCCATGCCCCAGGCCCGAGCACCACAGGCCCGACAGGCCGTCGAAGATCTTGCGGCCTTCCGCATCGGTGTAGTACGCGCCCTCGCCCGAGACGATCATGCGCGGGCGGGCCTTGAAGTTGCGGTTGCCGGTAAAGGGCATCCAGTGGGCGTCCAGCCAGGCGGCGTCCATGCGCGGCGCGCTGGCGTTGGCAGGCGTGTCGTCGATCACGGTGAAGGTCATGGCGGTCTCCTGGGGCGGTGGGGTCAAGAAAGCAGCCATTGTGGGCAGCGGTGATAAATTCATGAAGCCACAAATATCCACGTTCACTTGAGAGTTCATGCAAGCAAAAGCCCCGACCCGCCCGCGCGCCGTGCTGGGCCAGCTCTCGGACATGGACCTGCGCCTGCTGCAGGTCTTCAAGGCCGTGGTGGAGTGCGGCGGCATGGCCGCGGCCGAGCTGGAGCTGAACATCGGCACCAGCACCGTCAGCCGCCACGTGAGGGACCTGGAGACGCGCCTGGGCCTGACGCTGTGCCGGCGCGGGCGCGCGGGCTTTGCCCTGACGCCCGAGGGCCAGCGGGTGTATGAGGAAACGCTGCGCCTGCTGGCCTCGGTGCGCGGCTTTCTGGCCAGCGTGGACGACATCCACGCGCGCATGGGCGGCCAGCTGGCCGTGGCGGTATTCGACAAGACCGCCAGCAACCCGGCCGCGCGCATCGGCGCGGCGATCGCTGCCTTCAGCGCCCAGGCACCGCACGTGCAATTGCAGCTGCACGTGGGCGCGCTGCCGGCCATCGAGCGCGGGGTGATGGACGGCAGCTTTCACGTAGGCATCGTGCCGGCGCACCGCAGCTCGCAAAGCCTGGTCTATGCCGACCTGTTCGGCGAGACCATGCTGCTGTACTGCGGCGCCGGCCACCCGCTGTTCGGCGCCGCGCACGACGCGCTCACCTGGGACGCGCTGCGCGAGCACCCGTTCGCCGGGCTGGGCTACCACTCGCCCAACATGGAGCTGAGCCACCAGGCGCAGCTGGCGCGCAGCGCCACGGGCTTCGATCAGGAATCGATCGCCACGCTGGTGCTGTCCGGGCGCTTCCTGGGCTTTCTGCCCGACCACTACGCCGCGGACTTCGAGCAGCGCGGCCGCATGCAGGCGGTGCGGCCTGCGCTGTTTCGCTACGACTGCCGTTTCGTCAGCGTCCTGCGCCGCCCGCCGCAGGTGCCGCGCGCGGCGCAGCTGTTCCAGCAGTGCCTGGTGAAGGCGCATGCAGTCATTTGAACGAAAACTGCCTCCAGCGCCCGCCCACCCAGCGCTGCCAGCTATCAAATGAGTAGTGATGGAGCCACCACCCTCCAGCCGCGCGGCAACCTGCCGATAACAAGGCCACCATGACCTCCATCGCCGCCACCGCTTCTTCCGGCCTGCAGGCCGCCCAGCTGCGCCTGGCTGCCAGCGCACACAACGTGGCCAACGCCGGCACAGCGGGCTTTCACCGCCAGGAGGTCGCCCAGCAGGCCGCGCCGGCCCTGGGCGGAGTGCAGGCGCAAGTCGCCCAGGCGGCGCAGCCGGGCGTGCCGCTGGAGGCCGAGGCCGTGGAGCAGATCGCCGCCGCCTACGCCTTCAAGGCCAACGTGCTGGTACTGCGCACGGCTCAGGACATCGCCGGCACGCTGCTGGACGAGCGCGCCTGAACGCCCGCCGTGCGCCGGCGCAGCGTCCGCTCCCAGGTTTTTTCGTGGAAGAAGAAGGCAAAAGCCTGCACCGTGGGCTCCAGCAGGCTCAGGGTGAGCGAGGCCAGCAGGTTGCCCGTGACCAGGTAGGCCACGGTGGCGGCCACGCAAATGTGGATGACGTAGTAGCTGGCCGTCTTCATCAAGGTCAGGCGGTTGTGCTGCAGGGCGGTGCGGATGCGGCTCATGGCGGGCTCCTGGAAAAGAATACCTAAATAGTATTCATTCTCATCTGAAGGCGCCAATCGGTTTTTTCTACCCTCCCCATAGCCACGGGCCGCGGGCAAACGCTTGGCTATCATGGCCGGCTGGTTTGCACCGCCCTTTTTCTTCCACGACCCCGGAGCGCACATGGCCCTCATGGACTTCATCAAGAAGCAGTTCATCGACATCCTGCAATGGACCGAGGACGGCGACGGCACGCTCGCCTGGCGCTTCCCCATGGAGGGCATGGAGATCCAGAACGGCGCCGCGCTGGTGGTGCGCGAGTCGCAGATGGCGGTGTTCGTCAACGAAGGCCAGGTGGCCGATGTCTTCGGCCCCGGCACCTACAAGCTGACCACGCAGACGCTGCCGGTACTGACCTACCTGCGCAACTGGGACAAGCTGTTCCAGTCGCCCTTCAAGAGCGACGTGTATTTTTTCAGCACGCGCCAGCAGGTGGACCAGAAATGGGGCACGCCCCAGCCCATCACCATCCGCGACGCCGACTTCGGCGCCGTGCGGCTGCGGGCCTTTGGCAACTACGCCTACCGCGTGGCCGACCCGAAGCTGCTGCACACCGAAATCACCGGCACGCGCGCCGAGTACACCGTGGCCGACCTGGACGGCCAGCTGCGCGGCCTGGTGCTGCAAAGCATCAGCAACGCCATTGCCGCCAGCGGCGTGCCGTTCCTGGACCTGGCGGCCAACCAGGTCATGTTCGCCGACGCGCTGACCACCACCCTGCGCCCGGCGTTCGAGCGCATTGGCCTCAAGCTCGAAGGCCTGACGGTGCAAAACCTCTCGCTGCCCGAAGAGCTGCAAAAGGTGATGGACCAGAAGATCGGCATGGGCATGGTCGGCGGTGACATGGGCAAGTTCATGCAGTACCAGACGGCGCAGGCGATTCCGAAGTTCGCCGAAGGCGGCGGCCACGGCGGCGGCGTGGCGGGCGACGCCATGGGCCTGGGCGCCGGCGTGGCGCTGGGCCAGGTGCTGGCGCAAAACCTGCAGTCGGGCCTGCAGCAGCAGCCAGGCGGCAACGCGCAGCAGCCGGCAGCAGCGGCCGCCGTGCGGCCCGAGGACGTGATGGCCACGCTGGAAAAGCTCGGCGAGCTCAAGGCCAAGGGCATCCTGACCCAGGACGAGTTCGACGCCAAAAAGGCCGAGCTTTTGAAAAAGCTCGTCTGACGCTACAAAAACAATAGCTGCCAGCGCTTGATGGACGGGCGCTGGAGCCCAAAAGCACCCCAAACTCTTCGCATGGCCACCCGCAGCGCCCAGCGCCACTACCGCGCGCCGTGCCCCGGCTGCGGCGCGCCGGTCGAATTCCAAAGCGCCCAGTCCACCCACGCCGTCTGCCCCTACTGCCACAGCACCGTGGTGCGCAGCGGCGGCGTGCTGCAGCGCCTGGGCACCATGGCCGAGGTGTTCGACGACCACAGCCCGCTGCAGCTGGGGGCCAGCGGCCGCCTGCCGGCGGCCCCGGGCGCCGGCGGCGCGCAGGCCTTCACCCTGATCGGCCGCCTGCAGTACGAAGCCGCGCAGGGCCGCTGGACGGAGTGGATCGCCCTGCTGCCCGGCGGCGCCAGCGCCAGCCTGGCCGAGGACAACGGCGCCTATGTCTTCTCGCGCCCCGTCACGCCGCGCCACACCCTGCCCGAGCCCGGGCACCTGCGCCTGGGCATGACCACCGCCATCAACGGCAAGGCCTACACCGTGGCGGCCCACCTGCAGGCGCACCTGGTCGCGGCCGAAGGCGAAACCCCGAAGCTGCCCCCGCCCGGCCAGCCCTTTGCCGTGGTCGAGCTGCGCGCCGCCGATGGCGAGGTGCTGAGCATCGACTACGGCGCCGCGCTGCCCGAGGTGCAGGCCGGCCGCTCCGTGCGGCTGGAGGACCTGCAGCTCACGGGGCTGAAGGACGAGTCGGCGCGCGAGGAGGCCGCGCGCCAGTTCGGCTGCCCCCGCTGCGGCGCGCCCGTGCACGTGGAGCTGGCCGCTAGCAAGAGCTGCACCTGCCCGTCCTGCCACAGCCTGATCGACTTGGCCGAAGGCGTGGGCGGCGAGCTGCGCCACGCCGTGCAGCGCGAGCCGGTGCAGCCGCTGATCCCGCTGGGCAGCACGGGGCAGTTCGAGGGCGCGCCCTGGCAGGTGGTGGGCTTTCAGCACCGCACCGGCGTGGAGGTGGGCGACGACGATGAGGAGGTCTTCGGCTGGGACGAATACCTGCTGTACAACCGCCAGCGGGGCTTCATCTTCCTGGTGGATGCCAGCGACGGCTGGAGCCTGGTGCGCCCGGCCAGCGGCGCGCCCAAGCACAAGGGCGGGGCGCAAAGCGCCACCTACCTGGGCCGCCAGTACCGCCTGACCTCCACCTACCGCGCCGAGACGAACTACGTGGCCGGCGAGTTCTACTGGCCCGTGCAGCGCGGGCAAAAGACCAGCAACGACGACTTCGCCGCCGTGGATGGCAAGGGCATCCTGTCGCGCGAGCAGGCGCCGGGCGAAGTCACCTGGTCGCACGGCCAGCGCCTGGACAGCAGCGTGGTCGCCCAGGCCTTCAAGCTGCAGGATCGGGACGGCCTGTTCACCCGCCAGGACGCCGGCATCACTTCCATCACGCTGGGCGCGGGCTGCGGCACGGTGGTGCTGCTGTTCGTGGTGCTGCTGGTGCTGCTCATCGTGCTGGCCAACTGCTCGGGCGACTCGGGCGGCGGCTACCGCAGCTCGGGCGGCTCCTGGGGCGGCTACACCTCGGGCGGAGGGCACAAGTGATCCCCTGCACCCTCTTTTTTTCATCCCTGTCACTCATCCAACCAACAAGGAATAAAGCGCCATGATGGGAATCGAATGGCTCCGGCCCGCGGCCTTTCTCGGGTCCATCCTCTACGCCCTGATCGGCGTGGTCATCTTCTGGCTGTGCTTCGTCATCATCGACAAGATCACACCCACCGACCTGTGGGCCGAGATCGTGGAGAAGCAGAACGTCGCGCTGGGCATGGTGGTGGCGGCGATGTGCCTGGGGGTGAGCATCATCGTGGCGGCGGCGATCCATTGAGCGCCGTGCCCGCCCGCCCCCGCCCACCCCTGCCCGGCGCAATGGCGCCTTCGAGCCTCCTGCCATGACCGCACCCAACCCGCCCGCGCCGCCCGCCCAGCCGCGCAATCCCCTGCACGGCCTGACCCTGGAGGCCATCGTCGTCGCGCTGGTGGCGTACTTTGGCTGGGAGGAGCTGGGTCGGCGCATTCCGGTGCGCTGCTTCACCAGCGACCCCAGCGTGCCCTCCAGCCTGAAGTTCCTGCGCAAGACGCCGTGGGCGCGCGAGAAGGTCGAGGGGCTGTACCTGTTCATGCTGCGGGAGCAGCGGCGCGGGCAGGCGCGGCGGGATGCCTAGCGCCTCAGGGCCGGGAGGGCAGAAGGCGCATGCGGATCCGGGAACAATCCCCTGAATGGCTGCCTGCGGCGCCTGAGCCGCTCCTGGCCGCAACCCGACTGTTCCGACCACCTTTCCCACCGTTTCATGCCCACGCTCGACTGGCTCAACCGCGCCACCGCCTTCACCACTGCCGCCCAGGTGCCCTACCGCCTGCTGGACACCATCTCCACCCACGGCGACGCAGCCACCGCACCGGACAACCTGCTGATCCAGGGCGACAACCTCGAAGCCCTGAAAGCCCTGCTGCCCTTCTACCGCGGCCAAGTGAAGTGCATCTTCATCGACCCGCCCTACAACACGAAAAGCGCCTTCGAGCATTACGACGACCATTTGGAGCACAGCCAGTGGCTGTCGATGATGCTGCCGCGCCTGCAATTGCTGCGCGAGTTGCTCACCGAAGACGGATCGATCTGGGTGACCATCGACGACCACGAGGGCCATTACCTCAAGGTGTTGATGGATGAGGTGTTTGGGCGGGGGAACTTTGTGAATTCTGTTATTTGGATAAAAACGCCAAGTGTCCACAATAATGCGGAATTTTTCTCCTCAATGAATGACTGCATTCATGTATTTGCAAAAAATATTAATGCATGCAAATTCAACAGAGTCTCCCGCAGCGCACGTAACGTAAGTGACTACACAAATCCAGACAATGATCCAAGAGGCGCTTGGTCATCTAGCCCGCTGCATGTCAGCTTAACTTCAGGGCAACGCGGAGCACAGTTTGCTCGAACAGGCACTTCTAGCGGACTATTTCCAATCATTAGTCCGCACGGGGAAGAAATTCACCCCCCAAAGGGGCGGGCTTGGGCCTACGGTGAAGAAACTCTTGCCGCCTTGGAGAGAGATAATCGCATTTGGTGGGGCAGCGATGGCCGCAATCAACCAAGGTTGAAGCGATTTTTCTCAGAACTGAAGGAGGGTGTAGTCCCGACCACAACATGGAGTCATGAAGAGGTTGGACATAATCAAGAGGCAAAGAAAGAAACTTCTTTGTTATTGCTTGAAGAAGATACAGAGCTGTTTTCGACTCCCAAACCCGAACGCCTGCTTCAGCGCATCCTCCACATCGCCACCAATCCCGGCGACCTCGTCCTCGACAGCTTCCTCGGCTCCGGCACCACGGCCGCCGTTGCGCACAAGATGGGCCGCCGCTGGATCGGCATCGAGATGGGCGAGCACGCCGCCACGCACTGCCTGCCGCGCCTGGACAAAGTGATTACCGGCGAGCAGGGCGGCATCAGCCAGGCGGTGGGCTGGCAGGGCGGCGGCGGCTTCCGCTTCGCGCGCCTGGGTGCGCCCATCTTCGACACCGACGGCTGCATCCACCCGGACGTGCGCTTCGCCACGCTGGCGGCCTTTGTCTGGCAGCAGGAGACGGGCACCGCCTTCGACCCCGCCCAGGGCCGCGTCGGCACGCCCTGGCTGGGCACGCACTCCGTTTTTGATAGCTGCCCGCGCTTGATTGGTGCGGCCGAGGGGCCGATTTCGCTCGAAACCGCGTCCGAGCCGATGCCGGAGCTTGTCTTGCGCAGCCGCACCGCGTACTACCTGCTGTTCAACGGCATCCTGGGCGACAGGCGCCCTGCCGGCGGCAACGTGCTGACCCGCGCGGTGCTCGAGGCGCTGCTGGCCCTGCATGCCGGCACGCCGCACCCCGACGCGCTACTGGTGGTCTATGGCGAGGCCAACCGGCTTGGCCCGGAGACGCTGGCGCGCGCGCGGGTCACGTTCAAGCATATTCCGTATGACGTAAAGGCGAGGTGAGGAGCATGGACCAGTTCGATACGGCTGCCGAGCTCCAGCAGTGGCTGCACGCCCATTTTCCGAAGGAGAACGAGCACCACGAATGGAAAGAGTGGCAATCACTGAAATCCAATATTTCCGGCCGTAAGGGCGAGGATCTGGTGTCGTATGTGAGCGCCCTGGCCAACATGGACGGCGGCTGCGTGGTGATTGGCGCGCAGGACAAGACTCTGGCTCCCACGGGCATCCGGGACTTTGCCGACTACACGCTCGAAAACGTAGTCCACCGCGTGCTGGGCAAGACGCCTGGCCTGCCGTCTCTGGGGTTGCAAGTGCAGGAGCTGCGGGCGCGTGACACCGGCGCCGTGGTGTGGCTGGTGCATGTGCCGCGCCATGCTCCGCGGGAACCTGTGTCGGCGCATGACAGAGCTTGGCAGCGCGATGGCGACAGCCTAGTGGAGTTGCGTGAAGACCGGCGCCGCGCCATTTTGGCCGAGCACTTGGCGGGCGAGGACTGGAGCGCCACCGTGGTGCCTGACGCCACGCTGGCCGACCTTGACGAAGCAGCCATTGCCAAGGCACGCGAGAAATTCGCCGAAAAATACCAGCGAGAAACTTGGGCTGCACAGGTGCCGCAGTGGAGCACGGAGAAACTGTTGGACAAGATCGGCCTGGCCATCCATGGGCGCATCACCCGTGCTGGCCTGTTGCTGCTGGGGCGGCGCGAAAGCGCCACGGCGCTGCTGTCGCCGCACCCCGTTGAAATCATCTGGAAGGTGGCGGCCGAGCGGGTCGCGGAACCTTTCCACCCGCCGTTCCTGCTCACCACTACCGATGTGGCGCAGCGCGTGCGCAATCCCAACATCAAGCTCTTTCCACGCAATGAGCTGCTGGCCGTGACCTTGCCGCGCTATGACACCCACACAGTGCTGCTCGAAGGCCTGCACAACTGCCTGGCGCACCAAGACTACGCGCAAGCCGGGCGCATCGTCGTGGAGGAGTCCATCGGTCTGGTGCGCATGATCAATCTGGGCGGGTTCTTCGACGGCCAGCCCGACGAGTACGCAAGCGGTGCGCGTACACCCGAGCGCTATCGCAATGAGCGCCTGGCCAGGGCCATGGCCGAGGTAGGCATGATCGACAAGGCGGGCTTTGGCATCCACGACATGGTGCTGGCGCAGCGGCGACGCTTTTTGCCGCTGCCGGACTATGAGGGTTCGTCACCCGCGCGCACGGTGTTCAACGTCTATGGCCAGGAAATCGACGAGAACTACAGCCATTGGCTGATGGAGCGCACGGACTTGCCTATCGAGTACGTGCTGTGGCTCGACCGGGTACAGAAAAAGCGCAAGCTCGACGCCGCGCAGGTGGCGCAACTGCGGCGCGCTGGTCTGATCGAGGGACGCAGCCCCCGGCTGCACATTTCCGCCAAGCTGGCGGTGGCACTGGGTCAGGAAGTGGAGTATCTGGACCACAAGGGGCTCGATGCCAGGCACTACAAAGCCCTGGTGCTGGATCTGCTGGCTCTGGGCGCGCAGCGGCGCGTGAAGATCAACGCCATGCTGCTGTCCAAGCTGCCCGCTTCGATTGCTTCGGAGCACAGTCGCAAGGCTTACATCAAAAACCTGTTGCAGGACATGGTGCGCGAGGGCTCGATCGAGAACGCGGGCGGTTCCACGAATGCGGCGTTGTGGCGCCTGAGGGGGGAAGATTAGCCAATGAAGCCAATGCTTGAGCCAATGCTGCCTCTGGAAATCAATATGAATCAACAGCTTGCATTGGCTTATTGGCTAAAAATCGAAAAAATTTGCGCCAATCCAAGCCAATCCCCATGAGCCCTATCACCCTCAAGTCCTACCAGGAGCAAGCGCTCAAAGCGCTGTCCGACTACGCCCAGGCCGCCCGGGTGCAGGGCGCGGCGCACGCATTTGCCGCCCAGGCCGGGCGTGCGTACCAGGCCGGCGCCTTCGGCTCGGTGCCCTGCGTGTGCCTGCGCATCCCCACCGGCGGCGGCAAGACGGTGCTGGCGGCGCACGCCGTGCCGCTGCTGGCGCGCGACTGGATGGGGCAGGACGCCCCCGTGGCGCTGTGGCTGGTGCCCAGCGACGCGATCCGCACGCAGACGATGCACAGCCTGCAGACGCCCGGCCACCCCTATCGGGCCGCGCTGGTGGCGGCCTATGGCGAAGGGCTGCGGGTGTGTGCGCTGGAGGATGTGGCGCAGATCGCCCCGCCGGACTGGGGGCGCACCGCCGTGGTTGTGGTGGCCACCATCCAGAGCTTTCGCGTCGAGGACGCGGGGCAGCGCAACGTCTACAGCTTCTCCGAAAGTTTCGAGCGCCACTTCAAGGGTGTGCCGGAGCGCGCGCTGGCGCCGCTGCGTGCGCTGCCCGACGCCCTGGTCACGCCCGAGGACGCGGCGCGCGACGCGACCGGCGTGCTGGCAGGCTTCGTCGATCAGCCGCGCTGGAGCCTGGCCAACTGGTTGGCGCTGCAGCAGCCGCTGGTGATCGTGGACGAGGCGCACAATGCCAAGACCGACAAGAGCTTCACCGCCCTGCAGCGCCTGAATCCGAGCTTCATCCTGGAGCTGACGGCCACGCCCCTGCCCGCGCAGACCAATGTGCTCTACCACGTCAGCGCACAGGAGCTCGCGGCCGAGGACATGATCAAGCTGCCCATCGTGCTGGCCGAGCACGCCGAGGGCTGGCCCGCCGCGGTATTCGCCGCCGTGCAGACGCGGCGTGAACTCGAGGCCGAGGCACTGAAGGACGAGGCCGCCGGCGCGGGCTACGTGCGCCCCATCGTCCTGTTCCAGGCGCACAACGCGGGCGAGGAAATGCCACCCGACAAGCTGCGCGACTATCTGGTGCAGGAGTTGAACCTGCCCGCGCACCATATCGTGGTGGCGACGGGCAAGGAGCGCGGGCTGGACGACATCCGCTTAGCCGCGCGCGATTGCCCGGTGCGATACGTGATCACCGTGCAGGCCCTGCGCGAGGGCTGGGACTGCCCGTTTGCCTACGTGCTGTGCAGCCTGCAAAAGCTCAGCAGCGCCACGGCGGTCGAGCAGCTGCTGGGGCGCGTGCTACGTATGCCGTATGCGGTGCGGCGCGGCCGCGAGGCGCTCAACCGCGCCTACGCCCATGTGTGCGCGGCCTCGTTCTCGCAGGCGGCGCACGCGCTGGCGGACCGGCTCATCGGGCACATGGGCTTCGAGGCGCTGGACGTGGCCAGCATGCTGGCCGCGCCCGCCAGCCTGCCGTTGTGGGAGGGATTGGAGCTAAATCAGCCCGCGGATCGCGCCCAGCAAGCGCTGGTAGCTACTATTTTTGAAGCAATTGCGCCCACGCCGGAATTGCTGGCCCAACCCGGCGTGCAGGCCCTGCCGCAAGGTGCTGGCCTGCGCGTGGTGGCGCATATCGACCAGGACACCGAAACCCTGCTGCTGGCTCAGGTGCGCGGCGCGAAGAAGCAGGAGCAGTTGCGCCAGCAGGTGGCACAGCACAACGCGCTGGCGGCCGCGCAGGCGGCGCCCGCCACGCACGGAGCGGCCTTTGCGCCCGTGCCTCGCCTGGCCTACCGGACCGATGCGCAGGCCCCGCTGTGGCCGCTGGAGCGCGAAGCGGTGCTGGAGGCGGTCGAGGTCGACTGGCTCTCACCTCACGCCGTGCAGCTGCCCGGGTTTCACACCGCGCAGGAGCCTGACCTGTTCGAGATCGGGCTGGAGCGCCAGCGTGTGACCCTACGCCTGGCCGATGGGGCGCAGATGCCCATGGACTGGCATAGCACCAGCATCGACGCGCAGACCCTGGTCGGCTGGCTGGACCAGTCCCTTTTCAAGCAGCTTGCGGATCTGACACAAAGCCAGCGCCGCGCCTACCTCACGGCCGTGGTCAACCACCAGCTGCACGCCTGCAACGTGCCGCTGGTGGCATTGGCGCAGGGACGCTTCCGCCTGGCGCGAGCCATCGAGTACCACGCCGCCGAGCTGCGCCAAAGCGCGGCGCAACGTGCCTTCCGGCAAAAGGTGCTGGGTGAGGGCACTGCCAGAGGGGCCTGGGTGGTGGAGCCCGACTGGTCGCACCCGCATGTGTTCGAGCCCGGCCGCTATCCGGCGCCCGCGGCCACGCGCTATACCGGGCGCTACCGTTTCGCCAGGCACTACTTTCCGGTGCTGGCTGACCTGAAGGGCAGTGGGGAGGAATTCACCTGCGCCCAGCTCATCGATCGCCATCCACGCGTGCGCCACTGGGTGCGCAATCTGGACACCGCCCCCGGCGGCTTTGCGCTGCCGACCTCGCGCGGGCGCTTTTTTGCCGACTTCGTTGCCGAGCTGACGGACGGCCGCGTGGCGCTGCTGGAATTCAAGGGTGCGCACCTGCAAAGCGACCCCTACGAAATCGAGAAGCGCCAGGTCGGGCAATTGTGGGCGCGCGCCAGCGACCGGCGCGCGGTTTTCGGCTGGCTGACCTTTGATGGCTTGGCGCAGCAGCTGGACGCCGCGCTGGCATGAGCGAACCCGCGGCGCGGACCGCTCCTCGCCCCCTCGATGTCGCCCTGCTCACCAGCGTCTTCGTCATCGCCGCCTGCGGCCTGCTGTACGAGCTGGCGGCCGGGGCGCTGGCGTCGTACCTGCTGGGCGATTCGGTGCTGCAGTTCTCCACCATCATCGGCACCTACCTGTTCGCCATGGGTGTGGGCTCGTGGCTGTCGCGCTATTTCGAGCGGCAGCTGCCGGCGCATTTCCTGCGCATCGAGCTGCTGGTGGCGCTCATCGGCGGCTCGCTGCCGGCCGTGCTGTTCCTGGCCAACGCCTACGTGCCCGGGGCGTTTCGCGTGCTGCTGTACGGCATGGTGCTGCTGGTGGGCACGCTGGTGGGGCTGGAGATCCCGCTGGTCATGCGCATCCTGAAGCGCAACGTGCAGCTGAAAGACCTGGTCAGCCAGGTGCTCACCTTCGACTACCTCGGGGCGCTGGCGGTGTCGCTGGCGTTTCCGCTGCTGCTGGTGCCGCAGCTGGGCCTGGTGCGCACGGGGCTGCTGTTCGGCTTCATGAACGCGGCCGTGGCCGTGTGGGCGCTGTGGCTGTTTCGCCATGAGCTGCGGCGCTTCGGCGCGCACGCGCTGGCCTGCGCGGCGGTGCTGCTGGCGCTGGGTGCGGGGCTGATCGGCGCCGAGCACATCACGCGCTTTGCCGAGGACAAGTTCTACCAGGACCGCATCGTCGCCAGCCACAGCTCGCCCTACCAGCGCATCGTGCTCACCCAGGGGCGCCTGGGCCTGCGGCTGTACCTGAACGGCAACCTGCAGTTCGCCGAGAGTGACGAATACCGCTATCACGAGGCGCTGGTGCACCCGGCCATGGCCGCGCACGGCGCGCCCAGGCGCGTGGCGGTGCTGGGCGGGGGCGACGGCATGGCGGTGCGCGAGATCCTGAAATACCCCTCGGTCGAATCCGTCACGCTGGTCGAGCTGGACCCGGCCATGACGCGGCTGTTTTCCGAGCACCCGCAGCTGCGCCGCCTGAACGCAGGCGCCCTGCACGATGCGCGCGTGCAGGTGGTCAACGAAGACGCCTTCCAGTGGCTGCAGCGCCCCGATGTGGCGCCGTTCGACGTGATCGTGGTGGACTTCCCCGACCCGACCAACTTCGCCATCGGCAAGCTCTACACCAACAGCTTCTATGCCCTGCTGGACCAGCACCTGGCCGCCAGCGGCTACGCGGTGGTGCAGACCACCTCGCCGCTGATCGCGCGCAAGAGCTTCTGGACGGTGGTGGCCACCCTCGAATCGGTGGGCCTGGGCGTCACGCCTTACCACGCGCACGTGCCCAGCTTTGGCGAATGGGGCTTCGTCATCGCCGGCCGCCGGCCCTGGCGGCTGCCCCCGGCGCTGCCGGCAAACCTGCGCTTCCTCGACCTGGCCTCCGTCGCGCCCCTGACGGACTTTCCGCGCGACATGGCGCGCGTGCCCGCTGAGGTCAACCGCCTGTCCAACCAGGTGCTGGTGCACACCTATGAGCAGGAATGGGGCCGCGTGCTGGCGCATTGACCGCGAATATGTAACTTTGTTTCAGGTGATTCACAATGCAACCGATATACCGGTCTGCATTGGTGAATTTTCATGCTTGATTCGTTTTTCGCCAGTGGACTGGAGCCCTACCCGCTGCTGTGGCGCCAGCACGACCCGCTGCTGGTGCTGCTGTCCATCCTGCTGGACATCGGCGCCTCTATCGTCGCGCTGCACATGGCGGCGCTGGCGCGCCGCTCGGGCAGCGCCGGCATGCGCCAGCTGGCGCTGGCCTCGGGCACGCTGGCGCTGGGCGCCGGCATCTGGGCCATGCATTTCGTGGCCATGCTGGCCTTTGCCGTGTGCGCGCAGGGGCGCTTCAACCCCTGGACCACGGCCTGGTCCATCCTGCCCAGCCTGCTGGCCTCCTGGGTAGCGCTGCGCCTGCTGGCCCAGCCGCACATCCGCCTGCGCGCGCTGGTGGGCAGCGGCGTGCTGGTGGGCGCGGGCATCGGCGCCATGCACTACCTGGGCATGCAGGCGTCCGACATCGCGCCCATCCTGCGCTACGACCCGCTGGGCTTTGCCGTCTCGATCGCCGTGGCGGTGCTGCTGGCGGTGCTGGCGCTGTGGGTGCGCTTCGGCCTGCGCGGGCGCTGGCTCAAGAGCCGCGCCCTGGCCACCGTGCTGGCCGGCAGCGTCATGGGTTTGGCGATCACGGGCATGCACTACACCGGCATGGCGGCGATCCGCTTCGTGCAGCCGGTGAGCAGCGTGCGCACGCCGCAGGCCAGCGGGCCGGTGCACTTCGCCCTGCCGCTGGCCATCGTGCTGATCACCACGGCATTGTTCCTGCTGGCCCTGGCCATCAACGTGAGCCTGCGCTACCGCCAGATGCTGCGCCAGACGCAGGCCAGCGAGTCGCGCCAGCGCGCCGTGCTGGAGACGGCGGTGGACGGCATCGTCATGATCGACGGGCGCGGCACCGTGCAGTCGTTCAACCTGGCGGCCGAGCGGCTCTTTGGCTGGCGCGCCGACGAGGTGATCGGGCGCAACGTCAACATGCTCATGCCCGAGCCGCACCGCAGCGCGCACGACGGCTACCTGCACGCGCACCTGACCACCGGGCGCAAACGCATCATCGGCACCGGCCGCGAGATCGAGGCGCAGCGCAAGGACGGCACCTTGATGCCCATGCGCCTGGCCGTGGGCCGCGTGCAGCAAGAGGGCCAGACGCTGTTCGTCGGTTTTCTGACCGACCTGAGCGCCTACAAGGCGCTGGAGCGCGAGCGTGCACGGGACCAGGAGCAACTGCGCTCGCTCATGGCCAACCTGCCGGGCGTGGCGTTTCGCTGCCGCCATGGCGGCGACTGGCCGATGCTGCTGATCAGCGACGGCGTGCAGGCCCTGACCGGCTGGAGCGCGCAGGACTTCCTGGACGGGCGCAAGCACTTCGGCCAGCTCATTCACCCGCAGGACGGCCAGCGCATCGCTGGCGAGCTGGAGCAGGCGCTGGCCGGCGGCCGGCCCTACCAGCTCGAATACCGCATCACCACGCAGGACGGCGGCACGCGCTGGGTGGCCGAGTACGGGCGCGGCGTGCCGGACGAGGAGGGCACGGTGCGCTTTCTGGACGGCGTGATCCTGGACATCACCGAATCGAAGGCACGCAACGCCGAGTTCGCCGGCATCGTCACCGCCATCGGCCGCTCGCAGCCGGCAGCCGAGTTCGACCTGGCCGGCCAGCTGGTCGGCGCCAACGCGCCCTATCTGGCCCTGGTGGGCTACGAGCTGGGCGAGCTGCTGGGCCAGCCGCACGCGCTGCTGTTCACCCGGGCGGGCGGCGAAGGCCCCGGCTGCGACGCCTTCTGGCGCTCGCTGGCGCAGGGCGAGGTGGCCAGCGGCGAGTTCCAGGCGACGGCCAAGGGCGGGCGGGCCCTGTGGCTGCACGCTACCTACAACCCGATCTTCGACGCCGAAGGGCGGGTCACCAAGGTCATGCAGTTCGCCACCGACCTGTCCGCGCGCCGCGCCATGGAGCAGGACCTGCGCGCCGCCAAGGAGCGCGCCGAGGGCGCGGCGGCCGCGCGCAGCACCTTCCTGGCCAACATGAGCCACGAGATCCGCACGCCCATGAACGCCATCATCGGCTTCACCGAAGCGCTGCTGGACTCGCCCCTGGAAGCCGGCCAGCGCCGCCACCTGGGGATCGTGCAGCACTCCGCGCGCTCCATGCTGCGCCTGCTCAACGACATCCTGGACACGGCCAAGCTGGAAAAGGGCGCCGTCGAGCTGGAGGTCGCCCCTTTCAGCCTGCGCGAGCTGTGCGAGCAGATGCTGGCCTCGCTGCGCATCACCGCGGCCAGGAAGGGTCTGGCGCTGGAGCTCGATTACGGCCCCGATGTGCCCGAGTTCTGGCACGGCGACGCTTTCCGCATCCAGCAGATCGTGCTCAACCTGATGGGCAACGCGCTCAAGTTCACGCACGAGGGCGGCGTGCGGCTGCGCGTGGCGGGCGAGGGCGGAGCGCTCACGCTGTCCGTGCAGGACACCGGCATCGGCATCGACGCGGCAGGCTTGGCGCGCATCTTCGAGCCGTTCTCGCAGGCCGACGCCTCCACCACTCGCCGCTACGGCGGCACGGGCCTGGGCACCACCATCGCGCGCCAGCTCGCCGAGCTGATGCACGGGCGCATCGAGGTGGCCAGCCGCATGGGCCAGGGCAGCACCTTCAGCGTGCATCTGCCGCTGCGCCAGGCCAGCGCGCCGCAAGGGGCGGCAGGTGCGGCCGCCCCGCAGGCGCTGCCCTCGCTGGCGCCGCTGCGCGTGCTGGCCGTGGACGACGTGCCCGTCAACCTGGAACTGCTGGCGCTGATGCTGGAGCCTGGCGGCCACCGCGTGCAGGGCGCGGGCGGCGGCGCCCAGGCGCTGGCGCATTTCGAACGCGAGCGCTTCGACGTGGTGCTGATGGACTTGCAGATGCCCGACATGGACGGCATGGAGGCCACGCGCCGCATGCGCGAGCGCGAGCGCAGCCAGGGCCTGCGCCCCACCCCCATCGTCGCCCTGTCGGCCAGCGTGCTCGAGCAGGACCGGCGCAACGCCCGCGCCGCCGGCATGGACGGCTTTGCCGGCAAGCCCGTGGAGCTGCCGCACCTGATGGCCGAAATCGCCCGCGTGCTGGGCCTGGCGCCGCTTGCTCCCACGCCCGCGCGCGCGCAGCCCCCCGCCGCCGGCGCGCCGGCGCCCGCCGCCATCGACTGGGACCTGGGCGTGCGCCTGTGGACGCAGGCGCGCTTTTTGCGCGCCGCCGTGCAGCGCTTTCTGGACGACGCGCCGGCGCAGCTGGCCGCGCTGCGCGCCGCCGTGCAGGCGGGCGATGCCGCCGCCCTGGCCGCCTGCGCCCACCGGATGCGCGGCGCCGCGGCCAACCTGGCGCTGCTGGCCGTGCAGCAGTGCGCCGCCGCACTGGAGCTGGCCGCCGAGGCCGAGGCCAGCGCCTGTGCCCCGCTGGTCGATGCGCTGGACGGCGCGCTGGCCGACGTGCGCGCCGCGCTGGCCTGCACCGCCGCGCCCGACGCCGCGCCCACCCCCGCGCCGCTGCCCCCCGGCCGCCTGGACGCCCAGGCCTGCGCCGAGGTGCGCGGCGCCATCGACGCCCTGGCCCCGGCGCTGGCGCGCGGCGAGCTGCCCGCCGGCCCGGTCACGGTGCTGGAGCAGCACCTGAGCGCCGCACAGATGGGCGCGCTGCGCGAGGCGCTGGAGCGCTTTGACTTCGACCAGGCGCGCGCCCACCTGGACACCCTGCGCGAACGCGTCTGGCCCGACTGCTATTGACAAGACCACAGGCCCACCCCGATGACCCCCGCCGAAGACCACCGCCCGCGCCTGCTGCTCGTCGATGACGAGCCCACCAACCTGCACGTGCTGCGCCACGTGCTGGAGGACGACTACCGCCTGCTGTTCGCCACCGACGGCGAGCGCGCCCTGGCCATTGCCCGCCAGCAGCAGCCCGAGCTGATCGTGCTGGACGTGATGATGCCCGGCATGGACGGCTATGCCGTGTGCGCGCAATTGCGCGCGCAGCCCGAGACGGCGGCCATCCCCGTCATCTTCGTCACCGCCCTGGCCGACGTGCAGGACGAGACCCGCGGCTTCGAGGCCGGCTGCGTGGACTACATCGCCAAGCCCATCAGCGCCCCGGTGGTGCGCGCGCGCGTGCGCACCCACCTGTCGCTGGTGCGCCTGCAGGAGCTGCGCGACACCCGGCTGCACGTGGTGCAGCGCCTGGCGCGCGCGGCCGAGTTCAAGGACAACGAGACCGGCATGCACGTGGTGCGCATGAGCCACTTCGCGCACCGCCTGGCCCTGGCGCTGGGCCACGCAGGCAGCTGGGCCGACGACCTGCTGCACGCCGCGCCCATGCACGACGTGGGCAAGATCGGCATCCCCGACGCCGTGCTGCGCAAGCCCGGCCCGCTGGACGCCGTCGAGTGGACGCTGATGCGCCGCCACCCCGAGTTCGGCGCCGAGATCATCGGCGAGCACGCTGGCGGCATGCTGCGCATGGCGCACACCATCGCCCTCACGCACCACGAAAAATGGGACGGCAGCGGCTACCCCCACGGCCTGGCGGGCGAGGCGATTGCGCCGGAGGGGCGCATCGTGGCGATTGCCGACGTGTTCGACGCGCTGACCACCCGCCGGCCCTACAAGGAGCCCTGGAGCGTGGAGGCCGCCGCCGCCCACCTGCGCGAGCAGTCGGGGCGACATTTCGATCCGGTGATGGTGGACGCCTTCATCCGCGAGCTGCCCGCCATGCAGGAGATCATGGCGCGCTGGCCCGACTGAAGCGCCCCGACAATCGCCCGCATGGGAGAAACCTCACGGCGCGCCTGGCTGACGCATGCCGGCGCCGGCGTGCTGGCGGCCGCCGGCCTGCCCGGCTGCGCGCCGGCGCCCGCTGCCCTGCCCCCAGGCGCCTTTGCCGGCATCGACATGGAGCGCGGCCACGCACTGCGCGAGCGCCTGGAGCGCGCGGGCGGCGCGGCGCAACCTGACGTGCTGCGCCGCGCGCAGGTGGTGGTGGCCGGCGCCGGCGTGGCCGGCCTGGCCGCCGCACGGGCGCTGCGCCTGGGCCGCGTGCAGGACGTGGCGGTGCTGGAGCTGGAGGATGCCGCTGGCGGCAACAGCCGCGCCGGACGCGTGCAGGGCCTGGCCTGCCCCCTGGGCGCGCACTACCTGCCGGTGCCGGGCGAGGCCGCCACCGAAGTGCAGGACCTGCTGGAAGAACTCGGCCTGCGCCAGCGCATCGCCGGCCGCTGGCGCTACGGCGGCGAGGACGGCCGCCACCTGGTGCACAGCCCGCAGGAGCGCCTGTTCCTGCACGGCCACTGGCAGGAAGGCCTGCTGCCCATGGCGGACGTGCCGCCTGCCACGCTGGCGCAGTACCGGCGCTTTGGCCAGCGCGTGGCCGAGCTGTCGCGCGCCGCGCCGTTTGCCATGCCGGCTTTCAAAAATTGGAATCCAAAACAGCCCCTGGCGCCCGTCCATCAAGCGCTGGACGCTATGGTTTTTGATGAATGGCTGGCGCGCGAGGGGCTGGATGACGCCTACCTGCGCTGGTACCTGGACTACTGCTGCCGCGACGACTACGGCGCCGGCAGCGCGCGCGTCTCGGCCTGGGCGGGCATCCACTACTTCGCCAGCCGGCACGGCTTTGCCGCGCCGGGCGACGAGGCAGCGGACGACGGCGGCATCCTCACCTGGCCCGAGGGCAACGGCTGGCTCACGCAGCAGCTGGCGCAGCCGCTGGCCGCGGCCGGGCAGCTGTTCACCGGCCGCGGCGTGCTGCGCATCGCCGAAGGGCGCCACGGCGTGGAGGTGGATGCGCTGGACTGGGCCAGCGGCCGCGTCGAGCGCTGGCAGGCCGAGCGCTGCATCGTCGCCCTGCCGGCCTTCATGGCCGCGCGCGTGGTGCAGGCGGGCGCGCCGGCCTTCCTGGCGCAGGCCGCGCAGCGCCTGCAGTGGGCGCCCTGGCTGGTGGCCAACATCCACATCGACCGCCCCCTGACGGACGTGCCCGGCGCCGCCCCGGCCTGGGACAACGTGCTCTACGGCGACGCCGTGCCCGGCGGCGTGGGCTATGTGGACGCCGGCCACCAGCGCCTGGCAGGCAGCGCGCTGCTGGCCAGCCCCACGGTGCTCACCTACTACCAGGCGCTGGGCGACGTGCCCGGCGCGCGTGCGCAATTGGCGCGCGCGCCGTGGACGCACTGGGCCGCGCCCATCCTCTCGTCGCTGGCCAGCGCCCACCCCGACCTGCCCGCGCGCGCCACCCGCATGGAGCTCACGCGCTACGGCCACGCCATGTCGGTGCCCGTGCCGGGCACGCAGCAATTTTTGAGCCAAATCGGGCTCCAGCGCCCGTCCCTCAAGCGCCAGCAGCTATCAAATGGAGAGCGAACCGCCGTCTTGCCGCCGCCAGGCACGCAGCGCCTGCTGCTGGCCCACGCCGACTGGTCGGGCTACTCGGTGTTCGAGGAAGCCTTCACGCGCGGGCACCACGCGGGGCTGGCCGCCGCGGCCTGAGCGCCTGCCAGCACCCCCCGAGCCACGTCGCGCCGTCCGCCGACGCGCCAGCCGCGCCGCCCGCCCGCACAATGCCGCGATGCCCTGGTTGAGCTCGCTGTTGTCCCACCCGGCGCCGGCCCTGGCGCTGCTGCTGGCCATCGGCTTTTTGGCGCAGTGGCTGGCCTGGCGCGTGCGTGTGCCGGCCATCTTGCCGCTGCTGCTGCTGGGCCTGCTGCTGGGCCCCTTCACCGGTCTGGTGGACCCGGACGCGCTGCTGGGCGAGCTGTTGTTCCCGGCCGTGTCGCTGTCGGTGGCCGTGATCCTGTTCGAGGGCAGCCTGGGCCTGCGCTTTGCCGAGCTCGACGGCATCGGCCACGCCGTGCGCCGCCTGTCCACCTACGGCGCGCTGGTGGCGCTGGTCGGCCTGGCGGCAGCGGCGCACTGGCTGGCCGGGCTGTCCTGGCCGCTGTCCTTCCTGTTTGGTGCCATCACCTGCGTGACGGGGCCGACGGTGGTCAACCCCATGCTGCGCGTGGTGCGGCCCAATGCCCGCTTGGCCAGCCTGCTGCGCTGGGAGGGCATCGTCATCGACCCGCTGGGCGCGCTGCTGGCGGTGCTGGTCTATGAGGTCATCGCCGCCAAGCAGTTTCCGGGCGAGCCGCTGTGGGTGTTTGCGCTGACGCTGGCCGGCGGCACGCTGATCGGCCTGCTGGCGGCCTGGCTGCTGGCGCTGGCGCTGCGCCGGCATTTCATCCCCGAGTACCTGCAGGGCTACGCGGCGCTGGCGCTGATGCTGGCCACCTTCACGCTCAGCAACGCGCTCACGCGCGAATCCGGCCTGCTGGCCGTCACGGCCATGGGCATCGCCTTAGGCAACCTGCGCGGCATCCACATCGAGCCCATCACCCGCTTCAAGGAAAACCTGTCCATCCTGCTGGTGTCCCTGCTGTTCCTGATCCTGGCGGCGCGCCTGTCCTGGCCGCTGCCGCCGGGCATGCTGCTGGGCGGGCTGCTGGTCTATCTGGCGGCGCAGTTCGTGGTGCGGCCGCTGTCGGTGTGGCTGTCCACGCTGGGCAGCCCCTTGAGCGTGCGCGAGCGGCTGCTGGCCGCGTGGATCTCGCCGCGCGGCATCGTCGCGGCGTCGATCTCGGCGCTGTTTGCGCTGCAGCTGCAGGACAGCGGCGTCCACGGTGCCGACCGCCTGGTGCCGCTGGTGTTCCTGCTGATCATCGCCACCGTGGTGGTGCAAAGCCTCACTGCCCGCCAGCTGGCGCGCTGGCTGGGCGTGCGCGAGCCCGACCCGCGCGGCGTGCTGGTCTTCGGCGCGGACCCCGTGGCGCGCGCCCTGGCGCAGGCGCTGCACGGGCAGGGCGTGCAGGTGCTGGTGGCCGACGACGACTGGGCGGGCATCCGCGCCGCCCGCATGGCCGGCCTGCCCACCTACTTCGGCAACCCGACCTCGCGCCACGCCAGCCACCATCTGGACCTCACCGGCCTGGGCCGGCTGCTGGCCCTGTCCACCCAGTACGAGCGCAACGCGCTGGCCGCCGTGCACTTTCGCCGCGAGTTCGGCCGCGACCGGGTGCTGGCCCTGCGCACCGTGGCGCGCGAAGAAGGCAGCGAACGCCAGCGCCTGGCCGAGCCTTTGATGGCCCCCGCCCTGTTCGGCGAAGACATGACGCACGCGCGCCTGCAGGAGCTGCTGGACGCCGGCTGGAAGCTCAAGACCACCACGCTGAGCGACCAATACGACTGGGCGCAGTTCCAGCAGGCCTGGGGCGGGCGCGCCCTGGCCCTGTTCGTGCTCACCGACAAGGGCCAGCTGCGCATCGCCGGCGACCCGGCGCACACGGGCCCGCCGGCCCCCGGCCAGACCGTGACGGCGCTGGTGCCGCCCGCTGCGCCGGCGGTTCCCCTTCAAGCCGGCAGCTGACCCAGAAACTCCAGCAGCACCTGGTTGACCAGCTGCGGGTGCGTCAGGTTGGGCGCGTGGCCGGCGCCGGGGATGACAACCATCTGCGCCTGCGGCAGGGCGCCCGCCATGCTGCGAGCGCGCTCGATGTCGATGGCCTGGTCGGCGTCGCCGTGGATGACCAGCGCCGGCGCGTGGATGCGCGCGATCTCTGCGCTGATGTCGTCGCGCGTGGCCAGGGTGGTGAAGGCCGCCAGCAGGTCGCCCGGCTGCATGCGCTGCCACTTGGCGCGCCAGGCGGCAGCGCCCTCCCAGCCCTCGCCCAGGATGAGGTGCTCGATGCCCACGGCGCGCTCGTCGGACAGACCGCCCTGCAGCCACTCCTGCACCACCCCCTGGTGGCCGGCCATCTTGTGCGCTTCCTCCGTCATCGCCTGGGTGTCGATCAGCACCAGCGCGCGCACCACCTGCGGGTGGCGCAGCGCCGCGCGCAGCGACAGGTAGCCGCCCTGGGACATGCCGGCCAGCACCGCGTGCGCCACGCCCAGCTGGGCCAGCAGCGCCACCGCGTCATCGGCCGAGTCGTAGTAGCTGAACGGCGCGCATTCGCCCGTGGCCGTCTGGCCGTGGGCGCGCTCGTCCCAGGAGATGCAGCGCCAGCCCAGGTTGGCCAGCGCCTGCACCTGCGGCGCGAACATGCTGCTGTCCATCAGCAGGCCGTGCGAGAACAGGATGGCCGGGCCGTCGCCGCCGGTGTCCTCGTAGTACAGGCGCTGGCCATTGACCTGGGCGTGGGGCATGGGGTTGTCTCCTGGGGTTGATGGGGGTCGCCGCCATGCTTGGGCCGGCCGCGCCGGCGTGCAGTCGCCCGCGGGACACATCAGGGAGAACGAGTACGGACCGGCTCCTCGCCGCTCGCCTCAACGCATGGCAAAAGATTCGCGGTGCAGGCGCCAGGGGGCGCGCCGCGCCTGGTCGGCCAGTGCGTCGCCCAGCCCTTGCGGGCCGCAGAACCACAGGTCCAGCGCGCCCGGTGTGGCGGCCAGGGCGGCGGGGGTGAGGCGCTGGCCCCGGGCGGCGTCGTGCACGGTCAGCCGCACGGGCGGGTGGGCCTGGGCGCACAGCGCCTGCAGGCGCGCCAGCAGCGGGTCGGCGGTGGCGTTGCGGGTGCAGTAGTGCAGCTGCGCCGGCTGCGCGCCGGCGGGGGCAGCGTCGCCCTGGCGCGCCTCCAGCAGTGCCAGGAAGGGCGTGATGCCGACGCCGGCGGCCACCCAGACCTGCTGGCGCGCGGCGGCGCCCCGGCCGTCGAACTGGCCGTAGGGGCCTTCGATGTCCAGCGCCTGGCCGGCCCGCAGCCGGCCGCGCAGCGTGCGCGTGTAGTCGCCCAGGGGCTTGATGACCAGGCGCAGCAGTTCGTCGCCCTGGGCATCGCGGCCCAGGCTGGCGGGGGCGCTGGCGATGGTGAAGGGGTGGGCGCCCTCGCTGCGCTCGAAGCGCACGAAGGCGAACTGCCCGGCGCGATGCCCCGGCCACGAGGGCGCCACGGCGCAGACCACCTCCAGCGGCGCGCCCGGCCCTTCGCCCAGCACCTGCAGCGAGTGGATGCGCGCGGCGTGCCGGCGCCGCTGCCCGACGCGGCCGGCCAGCGACCAGAGCGCGGCGCTGCTGCCCAGCGCCAGCAGCGCGCCCATCAGCAGGCCGGCCGGTTGGCCCCACCAGGCCAGGGGCGTGAGCGCCAGGCTGTGAAAGGCCAGCGCCAGAAACAGCACCGGCATGGCCCGGTGCAGCACGCGCCAGGGCCGGTAGGCGAGCAGGCGGGTCAACAACGTCAGCGCGATGGCGGCCAGCAGCAGGTAGAAGGCCCACTCGCCCACGTCCTTGGCCAGGCTGCGGCTGCCCGTCAGCCAGGGCAGCACGGCGTCGCGCACGGGCTTGCCGGCGCGGCTCCACAGCACGGTCATCCAGCCGGACGATTCCTTGGCGGCCCAGTGCGCCACCGCCGCCAGGGCGGCGCCCACGCCGGCCCACTTGTGCAGGCGATAGACCTGGTCCATGCCGCCCAGGGGCCGCTCCAGCCAGGGCAGGCGCAGCGCCAGCACCAGGGCCAGCGCCATCAGGCCGATGGCCAGCAGCCCGCTCAGGTACAGCAGCTGCTGGCGCAGCAGCCAGGCGCCGCCGGCCACGCCGCTGGCGTCCACCAGCGGGCCGACGGGCCCGCAGACGGCCAGCCAGGCCAGGCCCAGGGTGGACAGGAACAGGATCAGCGCGACGCGGACACGCATGGGGGACTTTCTTTCTCAATGGGTGGACCACGTGCCTGCAGCTATGCTTTCGATAGCTGCTGACGCAGGAGGGACAAGCGCCAGAGCCGCTTTTGACATTCAATGCCTGGCAGCAGCGGCCCGGCCTGCAGCCAGTATGGAAAGCCGCCGCTGAACCTGTGCTGAAGGCTGTGTTCATCGCGCATTCATCGCGCTGGCGGTACAAACGCAAGGGTATGCCCCCGCCCCTTGCTCCTTTGCTGCGCCGCCCCGCCGCCCTGCTGCTGGCCTGCGCCGTGGCGGGCGCCGCGCCGGCCCTGGCCGGCGATGGCGACCACGAGCACGCCCGGCGGGCGCTGGAGCGCCAGGAGGTGCTGCCGCTGCGCAGCGTGCTGGACAAGGTCGAGCGCGAGCAGCAGGGCCAGGTGCTCAAGATCGAGTTTGGGCGCGACGAGGGCCGCTACCTCTACAAGATCCGCCTGCTGCAGCCCGACGGGCGCATGGCCAAGCTGAAGGTGGACGCGGTGGACGGCCGCGTCCTGTCCGTGCAGCGCCGGGAGCACTGAAAGAAGAAAAAAAACGCCATGCGCATCCTCATCGTGGAAGACGAACCCCTGCTGCGCGCGCAGCTGGTGCAGGCCGTCACGGCCGCCGGCCATGTCGCGCAGGAGGCGGCCGACGGCCTGCAGGCGCACTTCCTGGGCGAGGTGGAGGACTTCGACGCCGTGGTGCTGGACCTGGGCCTGCCGCAGCTGGACGGCCTGTCGGTGCTGCGCCGCTGGCGCGCCGCCGGGCGCGCCATGCCGGTGCTGATCCTCACGGCGCGCAGCAGCTGGCAAGAGAAGGTGGCCGGCATCGACGCCGGCGCCGACGACTACCTGGCCAAGCCCTTTCACACGGAGGAACTGCTGGCGCGCCTGCGCGCGCTGCTGCGCCGCGCCAGCAGCCACGCCAGCGCGCAGTGGCAGTGCGGGCCCATCTGGCTGGACACGCGCCAGGCTCGGACGCTGGTGGACGGCCAGCCGCTGCAGCTGACCAGCCACGAATTCATGCTGCTGGCCCAGCTCATGCAGCGCAAGGGCGAGGTGCTGACGCGCACCGGGCTGTCCGAGCACCTGTACCCGGGCGGCAGCGAGCGCGACTCCAACACCATCGAGGTCTTCATCGCCCGGCTGCGGCGCAAGCTGCCGGCCGGCTGCATCGAGACCGTGCGCGGCCTGGGCTACCGCCTGGCGGAGCCGGCAGGCACCGGCGCATGAGGGCCACCGGCTCGCTGCGCCTGCGCCTGCTGGCGGGCACGCTGGCCTGGGTGCTGCTGACGGTGGCGCTGGCCGGCTGGGGCCTGCATTCGCTGTTTCGCAGCCACGTGCGCGAGCAGCTGCGCCAGCAGCTGGTGCTGCAGCTGGATGCGCTCAGCGGCAACATCGACTGGGACGGCAGCGTGCGCGTGGCCCCGCTGGCCGACGGGCGGCTCGCGCAGCCCCTGTCCGGGCTGTACTGGCAGATCGACCGCCTGGGCAGCGCGCCGCAGCCGGCGCTGGCGCGCTCGCGCTCGCTGTGGGACCAGGTGCTGGCGCTGCCCGGCGTGCCGGCGGGCTACCCGGCGCGCGGCTACCGCGTGCTGCAGCTGCCGGGCCCGCAGGGCCAGGCGCTGGTGGCCGTGGCCCGCACGCTGCAGCTGCCCGACGAGGACGCGCCGCTCTTGCGCCTGGTGGTGGCCGGCGACGAGGCCCTGCTGGCCGAGCCGCTGCAGCGCTTCACGCGGCTGCTGCTGGCGGCGCTGTCCATGCTGGCGCTGGGCCTGGCACTGGCCGTGGCGCTGCAGCTGCACTTGGCGCTGCACCCGCTGGCGCTGCTGCGCCAGCGCCTGGCGGACGTGCGCAGCGGCCGCGCGGACCGGCTGCAGGGGCCGTTTGCGCAGGAGCTGGCGCCACTGGTCGACGAGTTCAACCACGTGCTGGCCGAAAACGCCGACATGGTGCAGCGCGCCCGCACCCAGGCCGGCAACCTGGCGCACGCGGTGCACACGCCGCTGTCGGTGCTGGCCAACAGCGCCGCGCAGGACGACAGCGCCCTGGCCCGCCTGGTGCGCGAGCAGGTCGCCAGCGCCCGCCGGCAGGTGGACTGGCACCTGGCGCGCGCCCGCGCCGCCGCCGCCGTGCGCGCCACCGGCCTGGCCACGCCGGTGCTGGAGCCGGTGCAGGCGCTCTTGCGCACCATGGCGCGGCTGCACGCAGCCCGCGGGGTGGACTTCGCCCTGGCCCCGGACGCCGCGGGCGCCGCCTTCCGCGGCGAGGTGCAGGATCTGTACGAGCTGCTGGGCAACCTGCTGGACAACGCCGGCAAGTGGGCGCGCTCGCGCGTGGTGGTGGGTGTGCAGCGCCAGGGCGCGCAGGTGTGCGTCAGCGTGGACGACGACGGCCCCGGCATCCCCCAGGCCGAGCGCGAGCGCATGTTCGAGCGCGGCACGCGCCTGGACGAGGAGCGGCCCGGCTCCGGCCTGGGCCTGGACATCGTGCGCGCCCTGACCGAGACCTATGGCGGCAGCGTGCAGGTACTGGCCTCGCCGCTGGGCGGCGCGCGGCTGCTGCTGTGCCTGCCGGCGGCCAGCGAAGACTCCTGATTTGATAGCTGCTCGCGCTTGTCAATAGCGCGTTACAGCCACTTCTGATATGAAACGGCCGGCGCCGCCTCAGCCGGACGGCCCCACGGCACGCGCGTGCTCCTGGGCCAGCCGGGCCTGCTCGCGCAGCCAGCGCCTGAGCGCGCCGTCCCCGCCCTCGCGCACGCGCCGCAGGTCGTCCTCCAGGCACTGCGCCCGCTGCTCCAGCGCCTGCTGCTGCTCGCTCAGGTCGTCGGGCAGCAGCTGCAGGTCGCAGGCCGACACGGGCACGCCCAGCTCGTGCGACAGGCGCGCCTGCACTTCGGCCAGCTCCTTGTCCAGCATGCCCACCTGGCGCTGCAGCAGCAGCGACAGCGAGGCCAGGCGCTCTTCGCCCAGGCGGGCGATGGAGCCCTCGTCCACCTGCTCCACGGCCAGCTGCAAGCGCAGCAGCGCCAGCAGGTCGCCGCGCTCGTTGGCGGCGTTGGCCTGGCTCATCAGCGCCTGCTTGCGCTCGCGCTCGATCGGGTCGCGCTCGCGGTCGGGGTGCAGCGCACTGGCCAGCTGGCGGTAGATGGCGCGCAGGGCGCCGCTCGCGTCCTGGGCGCGCGCGTGCTCTTGCTGCTGGCGCGCCGTGGGCTTGCGCTTGGCGCGCCGCTCGGCCCGGCGCTCGGCGGTGGCCTGGCGGCGCTCTTGCTCCTGGCGCAGCAGGGCTTCGAGCAGCTGCTCAGGCGACTCCATCCGGTCCAGGCCGGGCACCTGCGGCCGCTGGCCGGTCCATTGCTCGAACTGGTCCAGCAGCGCCTGCAGGCCGGCCTGGCGCTCTTGCAGCGAAGCCGGCGGCGGCCGGTAGGCGCTTTGCAGCAGCTGCCAGGCCTGGCGCTCGGCTTCGTCCTGCGGCTCGGGCACGGACGGCACCAGGCAGCGCAGCCGCTCGCGGATCAGGCGCTGCTGGGGCGCAGCCAGCTCTTCGTCCTGCTGCAGGCGCTCATGCAGACAATGCGCCAGCGCCCGCTGCGCCTGGGCCACGCGCCGCTGCAGCGCGTCCATGCGCTGCAGATGCGGGGTGCGCAGCGCATCGGCGCTGTGCTGCAGGGCCTGCAGCAGCTGCTCCAGCTGGTGCACGCGCGCCAGCAGACGGTTGAATTTCTGCTGCGCCGGGTTCAGGCCCTGGGCAGTGGCAGGCGCCACCTGCAGGCGCGACACGGCCTCGGCGGCCGGGCCCTGCGCGGGCGTGGCGGGCGTGGCGGGCTTAGCGGGCTTAGCGGGCGTAGGGGGCGTAGGGGTTGGGGAGCGGGATGCGGTCATGGGCAGGAGCGGGCGCGCCGGCAAGGAAAGGCGGCGGCGATGGATTGTCCCGCCGCGGCGGGCGCTGCGCTGGCGCTGGCAAAATTGCCCGCTTCGCCGCGCCCGCCAGGCGGCGCGCCCCTCCTATCTCCAGGAAGCCCCGCACGCATGTTCACCGGCATTGTCCAGGCCGTCGCCACCCTCGCCGCCATTGAAGACCGCGCCGGCCTGCGCACCTTCACCATCGCCTTTCCCCCAGGTTTCTGCGAGGGCCTGGCCATCGGCGCCAGCGTGGCCGTCGATGGCGTGTGCCTGACGGTCACGGAGATCGTCTCGCCCGTGCAGGCGCGCTTTGACGTCATGCAGCAGAGCCTGAACGTGACCACGCTGGGCCGCTACGGCGCGGGCGACGCGGTGAACGTGGAGCGCGCAGCCAGGGACGGCGCGGAGATCGGCGGCCACCCGCTGTCCGGGCACATCGACTGCACCGGGCAGCTGGCCAGCGTGCGCGAGTTCGACAACAACCTGGTCTGGCGCGTGGCGGTGCCCGAGTCGCACCGGCGCTACATCTTCGCCAAGGGCTACATCGCCCTGCACGGCGCCAGCCTCACGGTGGCCGAGGTGGACCGGCAGGCGGGCTGGTTCGAGGTCTGGCTGATCCCCGAGACGCGCCGCGCCACGGTGTTCGGCGCGCTGCGCGCGGGCGACCTGCTGAACATCGAGATCGAGCGCAGCACCCAGGTGGTGGTGGACACGGTGCGCGAGGCGGTGCAGGACAGCCTGGGGCGCCTGGCGCCCGTCCTGCAGGCGCTGCTGGCCGAGCGCGGCCAGTCGCTGGACGACTACCTGCCGCAGCCTTCGCTGCACACGCCGCCGCGGTGAGCGCCGCCGCCGCGTGCCCACGCCCGCTGGCCGAGGCCGACCTGCCGGGCCTGCTGGCCGTGCAGGCAGCCTGCTACGGCGCAGCCTTCGTCGAGGACGCGCAGGTCTATGCCCGGCGCCTGGCCAGCCCCGCGCAGTGCTCGCTGGTGCTGCGCGCGGCAGACGGCCGGGTCGCCGCCTATGGGGCGGCCTACCGCTCGCGGCTGGGCTGCGTCACGCCGCTGCACGGCGACTTTCGTGCCGTGCAGGCGCCCGACACGCTGTACCTGCACGACCTGGCCGTGCTGCCAGCCCACGCCGGCCAGGGCCTGGCGGGCGCGCTGCTCGCGTCCCTGCTCGCACAGGCGCGCGCCGAGGGCCTGCGCCACACGGCGCTGGTGGCCGTGCAGGGCGCGCAGGGCTTTTGGGCGCGCCAGGGCTACGCCGGCCAGCCCCTGCCGGGCGCAGCGCAGCGCCGGCACTTGCGCAGCTACGGGGCGGGGGCGCTGTACATGGCGCGCCTGCTATCGACTTCGTAGCTGCCTGCGCTTTCCGCGTAAGGAATTTCAAGGGTTTTATGCTTGAAACGCCCGCCCGGCGTGCGCAGCCAGCTATCGATGGCATAGCAACGCGGTTAGAACCGCACGTCCGCGCGCAGCCACAGGGTGCGCCCGGGCTCGTTCAGGCGCACGCCGCCGGGGTAGCCGAAGCCGGCGTTGCCTGCCAGGTTCAGGTGCTCGGCGTAAGCCTTGTCCAGCAGGTTGTCCACGCCGGCCGCCAGCTGCAGCTGGCCGGTGGCGCGCCAGCCGGCGTGCAGTGACAGCACGCCGAAGCCGCCGCTCGTGCCCAGGTCGCGGCCGACCACGTTGCCCTGGCCCGGGGCGATGCGCCGCTGCGCGGCCGCCAGGCGCCACAGGCCGCCAGCGCTCCAGGCGCCATCGGCCCACTCCAGGCCCAGGCGCGCCTCCAGCGGCGGCATCTGCGGCAGCGGGCGGCCGTCGCTGGCGTTGCGGCCCCAGGCGTAGGCCAGCGTGCCCTGCGCGGTCCACTGGGGCCCCAGGCGGCGGCTGGCCCCCAGCTCCACGCCGGCCACGCGCGCGTCGATGTTGCGCACTGCCGAGCGCATGGCGGCGTAGTCGAACAGGATGTAGTCGCGCACCACGCCGGCGTAGGCCGAGCTCCACAGCTGCCACTGCGCGTCCTGCCAGCGCGCGCCCACGTCCAGCTGCGTGGTCTTTTCCGGGCGCAGCGTGGCAAAGGCGTTGCCGCTGCCGGCGGCGCTGTTGCCCGGGGAGATCAGCTCCCAGTAGTCGGGAAAGCGCTGCACATGGCCCAGGCCGGCATGCACCGAGGCGCCTGCCTCCAACGTACGCTCCCAGCGCACGAAGCCGCTGGGCAGGGCGCGGTGCAGACGGTGGTCATCGGCAGATGCGGACGTGGCGGCGCCGCCCATGCCGCCACCCATGCCACCCCCCATGCCACTTTCGGGAGCGGGGTAGCGCCAGGCCTGGGCGCGGTCCAGGCGCAGGCCGCCGACCCAGCGCGCGTCCGGGCGCGCCTGCCAGGTGCCTTCGGCGAACACGCCCAGGTTTTCGAAGCGCGCATCGCGCCGCCAGGGCTGGTCGCCGTAGGGCCGGGTGGGCGTGCCGCTGCGCTGGGCATGCGGGCTGTGCAGCGCGTCCAGGCCCAGGGTGACCTGCCAGTCGGGCTGCCACTGCAGCGTGGCGGCCACGCGGGCGCTGGTGGTCTCGCGCAGCACGTTGCTGGCCATGGGCATGGACATGCCGCCGCCGGGGCTGAAGCGGCGCAGCGAGAAGTTGTCCATGACGTGGTCGGCCCGGTTGCGCTGCACCTGCGCCTCCAGTCTGGACAGCCAGGGCGCCAGGTTGCGCTGCTCCAGGCGCAGGCCCCAGGTGTCGCGGCGGAACTGCGTGCCGTCCATGCCGCGCCCGCCGTAGCGCGCCTCGCCGTCGCCGGCGCCGGCGCTCAGCTCCAGCAGGGTGTCGGCGCTCGGGGTCCAGCCCAGGGCTACGTCGGTGTTCCATTTGTCCCAGGCCGAGGGCACGCGGCGGCCGTCGCCGTCGCGGTAGTCGTGCCCGTGCGAGCGATTGGCCGTCGCGCGCACGTAGGCCTGCGCGTTGCCGGCGGTGAAGTCGGCCGTCTGGTCGTTGCGCCCGGCGCTGGCGGCCAGGGCGCTGGCGGCAAAGCGCACGCCCGGCTCGGTGAAGTCGGGGCGCTCGCGCTCGAAGCGCACCACGCCGGCCGACGCGCCCGGGCCCCACAGCACGGTCTGCGGGCCCTTGGTCACGATCAGCGCGTCGAACGTCTCGGGCGAGATGTAGGAGCTGGGTGAGTCCATGCGCCCCGGGCAGGCGCCCAGCAGCTGCGCGCCCTCGGTCAGCAGCGGCAAGCGCGAGCCGAACTGGCCGCGCAGCACCGGATCGCTGTTGGAGCCGCCGCTGCGGATGGCGCTGAAGCCGGCGATGGTCTTGAGGTAATCGGCCGCGTCGCTGGCCGGCATGGGCTGGCGCGGCTGCTTGGGGTCGGCCACGATCTGCGCGGGCGAATGCTCGTGCACGGCGGTGACGACCACGGGGCGCAGCGCGCGCGCGGCGTCGGCCACGCCGGCGTCGTCCGCCCGCGCGTGGCCGGCCGCCAGCAGGGCGCAGGCCACGGCGCAGGCGGTGGGAGCATAGAGAAGACGGGTACTGACCGGGCGGGTCGGCACGGCAGCGCCGTGCGAAGCAGGCGCGGGGAACAGGTGTGCAGTCATGGCAGGAAAAGGGAAACGGGCAACCACGCCCGCACCGCCGGGCCGCAGGCGCGGGCCGGGCGAGGCGCAGGCAAGAAATGAAGGCAGGCAGCGCGGCCGTGCCGGTCAGGTGTGGAAGGCCGGTGGAGGCCCGCGCGCAGGCAGGGGTGCCTGGGCGCGCCAGACTGGCACCGTCGCCGTGCGGCCGGTAGGCACCCGGCGGGTCTGCGGCGCCGGTGGGCGCAAGGCCGCCAGCGCCAGGGCCGGCGGCGTGCCCAGGGCCAGGCACAGCAGGCATTGCGGATCGGCGTGGTGGCTGCCGGGTGCGCCAGAGGCGGCCTGCGGCGCGGCCGAGCACACCTCGTACAGCGCGTCGGCATGCGACGCAGCAAGCGCCTGGCGCACCTGCGCGCCGGCCAGCAGCGCCGCCAGCCAGGCGAGCGCCACCAGCATGAGCACCACGGTGCCCAGGCGTCGGTGGTGGCGGATGCGCTCCAGCATGGCAGCGGCATTATCCGCAGGGCGCCCCGCGCGGGCTTGATGCAGCGCAGCCGACGCGCCGGCTGGCGATAATCGCCGCCATCATGCCCAACCGCTGGAAACCCAACGTCACCGTAGCCGCCGTCATCGAGCGGGGCGGCCGCTTTTTGCTGGTCGAGGAAAACACCACGGACGGCCTGAAGCTCAACAACCCTGCCGGCCACCTGGACCCGGGCGAAGCGCCCCAGGATGCCTGCGCGCGCGAGGTGCTGGAAGAGACCGCCCACGACTTCGTGCCCGAGGCGCTGGTCGGCGTGTACCTGAACCGCTTCATCAAAACCCGCACCGGCGACGACGTGACCTACATGCGCTTTGCCTTCGCCGGCCGCCTGGGCACGCACCACGCCTGGCGCGCGCTGGACGAGGGCATCGTGCGCACGGTGTGGATGACGGCCGACGAGATCCGCGCCTGTTCGGAGCGCCACCGCAGCCCGCTGGTGCTGCGCACGCTGGAGGACTACCTGGCCGGCCAGCGCCACCCGCTGTCGCTGGTGCATACCGACGCTTCGGTGCTGCAGGTGGGCGCGGCGGCCCTGCAGGCGTCCTGAGCACTGGCAGGGCCTTGGGCCGGCCGGGATAATCGCCCGCCTATGTCCAGCAAGAAGCAGCGCATCGTGGTCGGCCTGTCCGGCGGGGTGGATTCGGCCGTCACGGCCCATCTCTTGAAGCAGCAGGGCCACGAGGTGGTCGGCATCTTCATGAAGAACTGGGAGGATGACGACGACAGCGAGCACTGCTCGAGCCGCCAGGACTTTCTGGACGCGGCCAGCGTGGCCGACGTGCTGGGCATCGAGATCGAGCACGTGAACTTTGCCGCCGAGTACAAGGACCGGGTGTTCGCCGAGTTCCTGCGCGAGTACCAGGCCGGGCGCACGCCCAACCCGGACGTCCTGTGCAACGCCGAGATCAAGTTCAAGGCCTTTTTGGACCACGCCATGCGGCTCGGCGCCGAAAGAATAGCCACCGGCCACTACGCGCGCGTGCGCCACAACCCGGCCACCGGGCTGCACGAGCTGCTCAAGGGGCTGGATGCGTCCAAGGACCAGAGCTACTTTCTGCACCGTCTGAACCAGGCGCAGCTGGCGCGCACGCTGTTCCCCGTGGGCGAACTGCACAAAAGCGAGGTGCGCCGCATCGCCGCCGAGATCGGCCTGCCCAACGCGAAGAAAAAAGACTCCACCGGCATCTGCTTCATCGGCGAGCGGCCGTTCCGCGAATTCCTGAACCGCTACATCAGCCACGCGCCCGGGCCCATCCTGGACGAGCGCGGCCGCAGGCTGGGCCGCCACGTGGGCCTGAGCTTCTATACCCTGGGCCAGCGCCAGGGCCTCGGGATCGGCGGCGTGAAGGACAAGGGCGCGCAGCGCGGCGGCGGCGAGCATGCGCCGTGGTTCGTGGCCCGCAAGGAGCTGGACACCAACACGCTGCGCGTGGTGCAGGGGCACGACCACCCGTGGCTGCTGTCGCACCGCCTCGTCGCACAGGACGCCAGCTGGGTGGCCGGCCGCGCGCCAGCCACCGGCCCCTGCGCGGCCAAGACGCGTTACCGCCAGGCGGACGCGCCCTGCACCGTGGAGCAGGCGCACGAGGGCGGCTTTGCGCTGTGCTTCGGGCAGGCGCAGTGGGCCGTCACGCCGGGCCAGTCGGCCGTGCTGTATGACGGCGAGGTGTGCCTGGGCGGCGGCGTGATCGCAGCGGCCGGCCCGCTGAACTGAAGGCACGCAACAACCCCGGCCGGGGCCGCCCGGGGTAGTAAAAACCGCAACCCGCCCGCGCGCGGCGCGGCATGAAAATGCTTCAGCGCGGGCCGCAGCAATTTTCACGCTGTGCCCGCGTCACCTCCCTAGAGTCACAACCCGCGCGCAGACGGGCGGCTGGCCCTGCCGGCGGTGCGATGCGCGCTCTTTTGTATCCGCTACATCTGCATAACGACAGGGGACAAAGTCTATGGCCTGGCAGCAAATCTACGATCCGTTCGGCAACATGGTCATCTCCACCGCGCTGGCAGCCGTGCCAGTGGTGGTCATGCTCGCAGCGCTGGGCTTCTTCCACATCAAGGCGCACATTGCCGCCGGCATGGGCCTCGTCGCGGCCCTATTGGTGGCCGTCTTCGCCTACGGCATGCCGGCCGACATGGCCGGCCGAGCGGCGCTGTTCGGCGGCTTCACGGGCCTGCTGCCCATCGGCTGGATCGTGCTGAACATCATCTTCCTGCACCAGCTCACCGAGCAAAACGGCAGCTTCGCCGTGCTGCAGGATTCGCTGTCGGGCATCACCAGCGACCGGCGCATCCAGCTGCTGCTGATCGCCTTTTGCTTTGGCGCCTTCTTTGAAGGCGCGGCCGGCTTTGGCACGCCGGTGGCCGTGACGGCCGCCATCCTGATCGGCCTGGGCTTTTCGCCGCTGGCCGCCTCGGGCCTGTCGCTGATCGCCAACACGGCGCCGGTGGCCTTCGGCGCCCTGGGCACGCCGGTGATCACGCTGGCCAAGGTGCATGGCTACGACCTGATGGAAGTGACGGCCATGATCGGCCGCCAGCTGCCGTTTTTCTCGCTGCTGGTGCCGTTCTGGCTGATCTGGGCCTTCGCCGGGCGCAAGGGCATGATGGAAATCTGGCCTGCCATCCTGGTAACGGGTGTCTCGTTCGCCGTTCCGCAGTACCTGGTGTCCAACTTCATCGGCCCGGAGCTGGTGGACATCATCGCTGCCATCGTCTCGATGGCCTGCCTGGTGGCCTTCCTGCGCGTGTGGAAGCCCAAGACCGTCTGGACTTCGGCCTCGCTGCGCGGCCACGACGTGAGCGCCGCCGAGGCCAAGCCGGCCAAGCCCGTCACGCGCCACAGCACGCAGGCCCTGGTGGCCGCCTGGACGCCCTGGGTCATCCTGTCGGTGTTCGTCTTCATCTGGGGCCTGCCTTCGGTCAAGGCCTGGATGAACGGCATCTTCGCGCCCGCCTTCCCCATGGACGGCCTGCACAACATGATCGAGAAGGTGCCGCCCGTGGTGCGCCAGCCCACCAAGGAGGGCGCGGTCTATACGCTGAACCTGCTGTCGGCCACCGGCACGGGCATCTTGCTGTCGGCCATCGTCAGCGCCCTGGTCATGAAATACAACCCCGTGGCCATCGTGCGCACCTTCTTCAGGACGCTGTGGCTGGTGAAGTATTCGCTGCTGACCATTGTGCTGATGCTGGCGCTGGGCACGCTCACGCGTTACTCGGGCACCGACACCACGCTGGGCCTGGCGTTTGCCAATACCGGCGTGCTCTACCCCTTCTTCGGCACGCTGATGGGCTGGCTGGGCGTGGCGCTCACCGGCTCCGATACCGCGTCGAACGTGCTGTTCGGCGGCATGCAGAAGGTGGCTGCCGAGCAGCTGAACCTGTCGCCCAACCTGATGGGCGCGGCCAACAGCTCGGGCGGGGTGATGGGCAAGATGATCGACGCGCAGTCCATCGTGGTGGCCTCGACTGCTACGCGCTGGTTCAACCACGAGGGCGACATCCTGCGCTACGTGTTCTTCCACTCCATTGCGCTCGCCTGCCTGGTGGGCCTGTACGTGACCCTGCAGGCCTATGTGTGGCCGTTCACGCTGATGGTGGTGCACTGAAGTATTGAATGCTTTTGGCCTCCGCCGCTTGCTGGACAAGCGCTGGAAGCTAGCAAAGCAATAGCAAAACGGGCGCCTGGGGCGCCCGTTTGCGTTGCTGGACTCCATCCATCGTCAACCTTTGTCACGGCCTGCAGACTTTCAATTGATAAAAACTATCGTCTGCGCCCGTATATGGGTGCGTGTCGTATCGGCCGTGTTGGCAGCTCCTCCAAAACTGGGCTTTTTCCGTCGGCGGCAGATGTAACCAGGCATGAACACCCCTGACCGGCGAGGCTTTCGTGCCTTATGCACAACAGCCGCCATGGCATCTGGCGCCCTCCCTGGCAAGCTTCGGCTATCCAAAGGTTGATTCACGTCGAATAGAGAAAAACTATTTCGCTACATTTATGTTTAACTTAAAGTAATTGGAAACCATGGCCGCTCCAGCCCTTCAGGACGCGCCACGCCAGCCAAGACGCCTTCATGACCACTTCATCCACCACAGCGGGCGAGCTGCCCTGCGGCTCCATGGAGCCAGCCCACATCCACCGCCTGCAGTGCTCGCGCCAGTGGCGCGGCTTTCTGGCCGCGCTGGCCGAGGAGTTCGTCTCTGCCCTGGCGCCGCAGGAACTGGGCACCCTCATGGCGCGCATCGGCATGCGCTTTGCCGCCGAGCATCCGCTGCCGGCCAGCGACACCGTGCAGGGGCTCCAGGACGCCATGAACCACGTGTGGAGTGCGCTCGACTGGGGCGTGGCAGAACTGCACCAGAGCCCGGCCGGAATGGACATCAGCCACCGCTTCTCGCCTCTGGCAGCCGCCTTCGGCGAGCCCCACGCCCCCTGGGCCACGGGATTCCTGCAGGGCGCGTACCAGCAGTGGTTCGACGCTGCGGGCGGCGCCGGTCTGCGGGTGCAGATCGCCGCTGCCGCCGACACCCTGGGATCGGCGCGACTGCGCCTGGCAGCCTGATGCACCGAGGAGAGGCACGTATGCAACAGCCCGAAGACATTGCGCACCTGTACCAGGAGTTCGGCGGCAATGCCGAGACCTATCGCGAGATCACGCGCGAGCGCGAAGCCCGGCAGGCGCGCCAGCGCTGGCCGCTGATTTCGGCACTGAACGACCTGGCTGCCGGCGTGCCATCGGTGCAGCCGGGCGAGACAGCGGGCGCTTCGCCACAGGACTGGCATGGCGGCCGGCAGCCCGCGCCGCCAGTTCCTGCGGCAGCGGCACAGCCGCAGCCGGTGCGGATCGAGCCCACCGGCCTCCTGCATACCCAGGCCGCCGTGGCGCCAGCCACTCCCCCGGCAGCGCCCTTGTGGGGCCATGCTTCCGCTCCCGCTCCCGCTCCTGTTTCCGCTTCCATCGTCTACACCACTGCTGCGCCCCTCCCTGCAGCCCCGGCACCGGCCCCGGCAGCGCCTGCATCCTCGGCAGAAGGCCCCGCACTGCACAGCCCGTCGCCCCTGGCGCGCCTGGCGCGGCCCGCGCAGGCGGAGGCGGCGCCCTCCACGGGCCTGCAGCAGGTCTTCGCCCGCCTGCTGGGCATGAAAAACCGTCCATGAAGATACTCACCATCGCATCGGCCAAGGGCGGTGTCGGCAAGACCACCGTGACCGGGAACCTGGCCGTGGTCCTGGCGCGGCAGACGGGCCGCACGGTTCTGGCCGTCGATCTGGATCCGCAAAATGCCCTTGGGCTGCACCTGGGCCTGGGGCCGCAGGAGCTGCGCGGGCTGTCACGCGCCAGCCTGTCCGGCCAGAGCTGGCGCGACGCCTGCTTCGAACGCCAGCCAGGCCTGTACGTGCTGCCTTTCGGCGCAGTGAACGAGCACGACCTGACCAGGCTGGAATCGCAGATGGCCGCCCGTCCGCACTGGCTGCTGGAGCACCTGCAGACGTTGCAGCTGCCGGCCGATGCACTGGTGCTGCTGGATACGCCGCCCGGCCCCTCCGCCTATGGCCGCCAGGCGCTGGGCATTGCCCAGTGGGTGCTGGTGGTGATGCTGGCGGACGCTGCCTCCTACGCCACCCTGCCGCTCATGCAGCGGCTGGTGCAGGCCCACTGCACACCGCGCGCCGACTTCGTGGACACGCTCTACCTGCTCAACCAAGTGAACTCGGCGCGCCAGTTGTCCCAGGACATCCTGCGGGTGCTGCGCGAGGCCGTGGGCCCGCGCTTTGCCGGCGCCATCCATGCCGACGAGGCTGTCCCCGAGTCGCTGGCGCTGGGCCTGAGCGTGCTGGACCATGGCGCGCACAGCCAGGCCAGCCATGATTTTCTGGCCTGCGCCGCCTTTGTGGCTGCGCAGCTGCAAGCCCACGCAGGCATGGAGGCCTGAGCATGGCCACCGACCACAAGACCGTCGCCGACGAGATCGCGGACCGCGATCCGCGCAGCTTCCAGGCGCGCTGGCGCATGCGTGTGCATCGCATCGCCGACCAGCCCCTGTGGACCCACCCGCTGCTGCGCCTGGCGACCGCGCTGGGCGCGGCGCTGCTGTTCGCCCTGGTGGTCAGCGTGCCGCTGGACCTGACGGGGCAGCTCATCTTCTCCGCCGGCAGCTTCGGCGCGGCACTGCTGCTGTCGCGCACGCCGGGTCGGCTGACCACCCTGGCCATGATCGTGCTGTCGATCTCCGCCTCCTCGCGCTACATGTACTGGCGCGTGACCGACACGGTGGGCTTCACCAACTGGCTGGACGCCTGCTTCGGCTTCGGCCTACTGCTGGCCGAGCTGTACGCCTTCCTGGTGCTGCTGATCGGCTACTTCCAGACGGCCTGGCCGCTGCAGCGCCGTCCCGTGTCCATGCCGCAGGACGTCGACAGCTGGCCCAGCGTGGACGTTTTCATCCCCACCTACAACGAGCCGCTGGAGGTGGTCAAGCAGACGGTGTTTTCGGCCATGCAGATGGACTGGCCCGAAGATCGGCTGCACGTGTACGTGCTGGACGACGGCCGCCGCGATGAATTCCGCGACTTCTGCCAGGAACTCGGCGTGGGCTACCTCACGCGGGACGACAACGCCCATGCCAAGGCCGGCAACATCAACGCCGCGCTGGCCGTGACCGATTCGGACTACGTCGCCATCTTCGACTGCGACCACATTCCCACGCGCTCCTTTCTGCAGGTCTGCATGGGCTGGTTCATCCGCGACCCCAAGCTGGCGATGCTGCAGACGCCGCACCACTTCTTCTCGCCCGACCCATTCGAGAAGAACCTGGACACCTTCCACGTCATGCCCAACGAGGGCGAGCTGTTCTACGGCATCGTGCAAGACGGCAACGACCTGTGGAACGCCGCGTTCTTCTGCGGCTCGTGCGCCGTCATCAAGCGCGCGCCGCTGCTGGAGGTGGGCGGCGTGGCCGTGGAGACGGTGACCGAGGACGCGCACACCGCCCTCAAGCTGAGCCGCCGGGGCTACAACACCGCCTACCTGGAGCTGCCCCAGGCCGCCGGCCTTGCCACGGAGAGCCTGTCGGCCCACGTGGGACAGCGCATCCGCTGGGCCCGCGGCATGGCGCAGATCTGCCGCGTGGACAACCCGCTGCTCGGCCCCGGCCTGAAGCTGGGCCAGCGCCTGTGCTACTTCAACGCCATGCTGCACTTCTTCTATGGGTTGCCGCGGCTGGTGTTCCTCACGGCGCCGCTGGCCTACCTGCTCTTCAGCGCCCATGTGTTTCAGGCCACGGCGGCCATGATCACGGCCTACGCCCTGCCCCACCTGGCCCACGCCAGCATCACCAATTCGCGCATCCAGGGGCGCTTTCGCTACTCGTTCTGGAACGAGGTGTACGAGTCGGTGCTGGCCTGGTACATCATGCGCCCGGTGCTGGTGGCGTTCATCAACCCCAAGCTGGGCAAATTCAACGTCACAGCCAAGGGCGGGGTGATCGAGCAGTCCTACTTCGACTGGTCCATCGCACGGCCCTATCTCATCTTGCTGCTGCTCAACCTGCTGGGCTTTGCCGTGGGCATCGGCCGCATGGTGTACGTGGGGCCGTCGTCCGAGGTGTTCACCACGCTGGTCATCAACATGGTCTGGACGGCCTACAACATCATCCTGACCAGCGCCAGCCTGGCCGTGGCCAGCGAAACCCGCCAGGTGCGCAGCACGCCGCGCGTGACGGCGGCGCTGCCCGCGGCGCTGCGCTTTGCCGACGGCAAGACACTGGTGTGCGAAACCGACGACTTCTCCCAAAGCGGCGTGGGCCTGCGCGTGCCGCCCGAGCTGCGGCTTGAGCCTGGCAGCCACGTCGAGGTTTCGCTGTTTCGCTCCGACGAGGAAGGCACCTTCCCGGCGCAGGTCACCTTCAGCGGCGACGGCCGCCTGGGCCTGCACTTCGGCGAGCTGAGCCTGCACCAACAGGCCGACCTGGCGCGCCTGACTTTCGCCCGCGCCGACGCCTGGATCGACTTCTGGGGTAACCGCCAGCACGACAAGCCGCTCACCTCGCTCAAGAGCGTGGCGGTGATCGGCCTGCGCGGCTTGGGCCAAGTGGCCACCAATTCGCTGAACATCCTGCGCGGACGGCGCGAAGCGGTGTCCAGGTAACTCTTCGAAGACCAGCCATGACCGAGAAAATCCGCACTCCCTGGCGCGCGGCGCCTGTCCTTGCCGCCATCGCGCTGCTGTCGGCGCCCCTGTCCGGCCCCGGCAGCGCCCTGGCCCAGCCGGCGCCCGCCGCCGCGGCGCAGCCCGAGGCTTTTTCCGCCACCGGCCGCAGCTACCAGGTCACCTTCCGCCAACTGGGCGCCCTGTTTCCGCTGCAGCTGCGCGGCGTGCAGGGCACGGGTGGCGTGCAGTTCGGAGTGCGGGGCGACGAGGTGGTCACGCGCGCGCGGCTGCACCTGAACTACGCCTACTCGCCCGCACTGCTGGCCGACATCTCGCACCTGCGCGTGCTGGTCAACGAGCAGGTCGTCGCCACCATCCCCGTGCCCAATGCGCAAGGGGGGCAGGCACTGCAGCGGGTGATCGACATTCCCACCCGGCTGATCGGCGAGTTCAACCGCCTGAACGTCGAGCTGATCGGTCACTACACCATGGAGTGCGAGGACCCGGCGCACACCAGCCTGTGGGCCAACGTGGGCAATGACAGCGTGCTGGAGCTGTCGGTGGACCCGCTGGCGCTTGCCAACGACCTGGCCTTCCTGCCCGAGCCCTTCTTCGACCGGCGCGACTCCCGCCCGCTCAACCTGCCCATCGTGTTTGCGGGCACGCCCGACGCCGCCCAGCTGGAGGCCGCCGGCACCCTTTCCTCGTGGTTTGGCGCGCTGGCGGGTTTTCGGGGCGCATCGTTTCCCGCCGCCGTGGGCCAGGTACCGCCCAAAGGCCATGCCGTGGTGCTGGCCCTGGGCGCGCAGGGCGTGCCGGGCCTGAATCTGCCTGCCGCCACCGGTCCGTCGGTGGACGTGGTCAGCCACCCGGACGACCCTGCGGCCAAGCTGCTCGTCCTGCGCGGACGCGATGCTCAGGAGCTCAAGCGTGCCGCCGCCGCGCTGGCCGTGGGCGCGCCGGCGCTGTCAGGCTCCTCGGCGGTGTTCTCCGAGTTCAAGCAGATCGAGGCGCGCAAACCCTACGACGCGCCCAACTGGCTGTCCAGGGACCGGCCGGTCAAGTTCGGCGAGCTGGTCCAGGCGGACATGCTGAGCGTGGCGGGCTACTCGCCGGACCTGATCCGTGTGAACTTCCAGGTGCCGCCCGACCTGTTTGCCTGGCGCAAGCAGGACATCCCCGTGCACGTCAAGTACCGCTATACGCCGCAGAACGGGGCCGATAAGTCCACGCTGAACATCAACGTCAACGAGCAGTTCCTGCGCGCGCTGCCGCTGCGCGCGGCCGACTACTCGCCGCCCGGACGGGTGCAGGGCTGGCTGGACCGGGCGCTGCCCGCGCCGATGCTGGCCTCGGGCGACCTGCTGCCGGCCGAGGACTTCTTCCGCGTGCCGCTGTTCAAGCTGCCGGCGCGCAGCCAGCTGCAGTTCCACTACTACCACGAGATCAAGAAGGAAGGCGCCTGCAAGGACGTGCTGCTGGACAACGTGCGCGGCACCGTGGAGCCCGATTCCACCATCGACATCACCGGCTTTTCGCACTTCCTGGCCATGCCCGACCTGGCGGCCTTCGGCAACAGCGGCTTCCCCTTCAGCCGCCTGGCCGACCTGTCGGAATCGGCCGTGGTGCTGCCTCCAAAGCCCGAGCAGGGCGACCTGAGCGCCTACCTGTCGCTGATGGGCCTGATGGGCAACGTCACCGGCTATCCCGCCCACGCCGTCACCGTGGCGCTGGGCAGCGGCCAGCTCGACGCGCTGGCGGACAAGGACCTGCTGGTCATCGCCAGCAGCGCCGGCTCGCCCCTGCTCGAGCAGTGGGCCGAGCACCTGCCGTTCAGCCTGAAGGGCGACGCCCGCAGCTTTCGCCTGTCCGACTACGCCTCGCGCCTGCTCAACTGGTGGGACCCGGACCAGCGCGACCGCGTGCGGCCCGGCCGCAACGCCATTGCCTTCACCAGCACCAGCAGCGACGCGGTGATCGCGGGGTTTGAATCGCCCCTGCAAAGCGGGCGCAGCGTGGTGCTGCTGACCAGCAACCAGCCCGCGGGACTGCAGCAGGCCATCACGGCGCTGCTGACGCCAGATTTGCTCAAGCACATCCAGGGCAGCGCGGCGGTGGTGCGCGGCAAGCAGGTGGACAGCCTCGTGGCCGAGCAGACCTACCACGTCGGCTCCCTGGACCCGCTCACGCGCGTGCGCTGGTGGCTGTCGCGCCATCCGCTGGCCCTGATCGTGCTGGGCGTGGCGGCGGCTGCCGTCATTGCCTTCATGCTCTACATCACGTTGCGCGCGCGGGCCCGGGCGCGGCTGCAAAAAGGCTAAGCCAATATGAAATCAGGAGCTGCCAGCGCTTGATGACAAAGGGTTACAGTTAGATTCGTCCACCAAACCAAGGAACAGCAAGCGCAAGCAGCTCCCGATTTGATAGCTCCACATGTCGCCCATCACCCGCGCCCCTGACACTGCCCGCGCCGCGCGCCGCGCCTTGCACGCGCTTGGCCTGTGGTGCGCGCTGCTGCCCGCGGCCATGGCGCAGGGCGCCTCCTGCAGCGCCGCCGCGTCCTGGCCGCTGTGGGAGCAGTTCGTGCAGCGCTTCATGCAGGCCGACGGGCGCGTCATCGACCACAGCACGGCACAGCTGCACTCCACCTCCGAGGGCCAGTCCTACGCCATGTTCTTCGCGCTGGTCGCCAACGACCGGACCCGCTTTGACAAGCTGTGGAACTGGAGCATCGCCAACCTCGCCGGCGGCGACATCGGCGCGCGGCTGCCTGCCTGGCAATGGGGGCGCAAGGCCGACGCAAGCTGGGGCGTGGTGGACGCCAATCCGGCCTCGGATGCCAATCTCTGGTTCGCCTACGCCCTGGCCGAGGCCGGCCGCGCCTGGCGCGAGCCGCGCTACACGGCCCAGGCCCAGACCCTGCTGGCGCAGGTCGCCATCGAGGAAGTAGCTGACCTGCCCGGCCTGGGCCCGACGCTGCTGCCCGCAGCCAGCGGCTTTGCGCTGCGCAGCCCCGAGCGCCGCACCTGGCGGCTCAACCCCAGTTACCTGCCCGTGCCGCTGCTGCGCGCCTTCGAGCGTATCGACGGCCAGGGCCCCTGGAAGGCCGTCGGCATCAGCTTCAGGCGCATGCTGGAGGGCACTACGCCCAAGGGCTTTGCCGCCGACTGGGTGGCCTACGAAGTGCCCGAGGGCGCCCTCCGCGGCACCTTCGCGCGCGACCCCGAAAAGGGCGACACAGGCAGCTATGACGCCATCCGCACCTACCTGTGGGCCGGCATGACGCCGACCGGCGATGCGCTGGCGCCCGTGCTGCGCCGCCGCTTGGGCGGCATGGCCGAAGCGCTGCGCGCCGCTCCGATGCCGCCCGAGAAGGTGCAGACCACTACCGGTCAGAGGGAAGGCCAGGGCCCCGTGGGCTTTTCCGCCGCGCTGCTGCCCTACCTGCGCACGCTGGGCGCCACGGCAGCCCTCAAGGCGCAGCAGGAGCGCGTGCGCACGCAACTGCTGGAGCCGCCGCCGGGCGGCCAGCCGCTCTATTACGACCAGGTCCTCGGCCTCTTCGGCACAGGCTGGATGGATCAACGCTACCAATTCCTGCCCTCCGGCAGACTGCAATTACGCTGGGAAAAGGCATGTCCGCAAAGAAGCGCCACCACCGCACCCTGATCCTGGGGCTCGTCGCCTCGCTCGGCGGGCTATCCGTCCCGGCCCAGGCCCAGGACACCGCCACCAAGACGCTGATCGAACAGGGCCAGTACTGGCAGTCGCGCGGCGACGCCCAGCGCGCGATCGAGAGCTGGCAAAAGCTGTTGCGCGTGGACCCGAACCAGCCCGACGCCCTGTACGGCATGGCCCGAGCGCAGCTGCAGGGGCAGCACGTAGAGGAGGCCCAGCGCTACCTGGAGCAGCTGCGCCGCGCCCACCCAGGCCACCGGCTGGTGGAGCGGCTGCAGCAGGAAATCGGCGTGCAGCGCAACAGCGCGCAGGTGCAGCAGGCGCGCGAGCTGGCCCGCACCGGCCAAGCCGAGCAGGCCATGGGAAACTACCAGGCCGCCCTGGGCAACCAGGCACCCACCGGCCCGCTGGCGCTGGAGTACTACCAGACGCTGGGCGGCACCTCCGGCGGCTGGGACGAGGCCCGCCGCGGGCTGGAGCGCCTGGCGCGCGAATCGCCCGACGACGCCAAGATCTCGCTGGCCCTGGCCCAACATCTCACCTACCGTGAAGCCACGCGGCGCGAAGGCATCGCCCAGCTCGCCCGCCTGGCCGGCCATCCCGCAGTGGGCAAGGCCGCTACCGACAGCTGGCGCAAGGCTCTGGCCTGGACGGGCAGCCGCGCGGCCGACATACCGCTCTACCAGGCCTTCTTGAGCGCACATCCGGGCGACGAGGCCATGCGAAGCCGCCTGCGCGAAATCGAGGCGCGCCAGCGCACCGCCCGCGCAAGCGGCGCCGCGGCGCGCGACCCGCTGCGCCAGCGCAGCACCGACGGCTTCAAGGCCCTGGAGGACGGTGACCTGGAGGCCGCCGAGGCCGACTTCCGCAGCGTGCTGGAAGCCCGCCCCAACGACGGCGACGCGCTCGGGGGCATGGGCGTGCTGCGCCTGCGCCAGGAAGAATTCGCCCAGGCGCGCAGCTACCTGGAGCGCGCCACGCGCCAGGGCTCGGCCGCACGCTGGAAGCAGGCCCTGGACAGCGCCACCTACTGGACGCTGATCGAGCAGGCCCGCGCCGCGCGCGATGCCGGAGACCTGGGCAACGCGCGCCAGCTGCTGGACCAGGCCGTGCGCCTGGACGCCCGCGAAATCACCGGCGAGAACGACCTGGCCGACGTGCTGGCCGAGCAGGGGCAGCTCGAAGCTGCCGAGGCTGCCTACCGCCGCGTGCTCGCGCGCCAAGCCGACAACCCGGATGCCATCCGCGGCCTGGTGGGCGTGCTGTCGCAGACCGGCAAGGCCGCCGAGGCTTTGAAGTTGGTCGAGCAGCTCACGCCCAGCCAGCAGGAGAAAGTGGGTGCCCTGGGCCGCCTGCGCGCCACCCAGGCCATGGGCCTGGCCCGCGCCGCCGCCGAGCGCGGCGACGACCAGGCGGCGCGTGCCGCCCTGGAGGACGCGCTGCTCAACGACCCGGGCAACCCCTGGGTGCGGCTGGACCTGGCACGCCTGTACCTCAAGATGGGCGCCACGAAGGAGGCCCGCGGCGTGATGGACGGGCTGCTGGTATCCAACCCGCACATGCCTGAGGCGCTGTACGCCAGCGCGCTGCTGGCCTCCGAGGCGCGCGACTGGGCCGGTGCCCTGGCCACGCTGGAGCGCATCCCCGAGAAGAACCGCACGCGCGACATCGCCGCGCTGCAAAAACGCGTGTGGGTGCACGTGCAGGCCGACGCCGCCGCCGCTCTTGGCCGCGAGGGCCGCGTGCAGCAAGCCCAGGCCGTGCTGGCCCAGACCGAACCCTTCGTCGGGCAGGATCCGGAGCTGCTGGGCACCGTGGCCCTGGCCTATGCCGACGCCGGCGACCCGAACCGCGCGCTGGCCATGGTGCGCGAGATGCTGGCGCGCACGCCGCGCCCCGACACCGGCCTGCGCCTGCAGTACGCCGCGGCGCTGCTCAAGACGCACCAGGACGTGGAGCTGGCCGGCATCCTGCGCCAGCTGCAGGACACGCCCATGTCGGCGCAGGAGCGGCGCGGCTACGAGGACATCCGTGTGGGCTACATCCTGCGCCAGGCCGACGCGCTGCGCGAGGCCGGCGACCTGGCCAGCGCCTACGACACCCTGGCCCCGCTGATGGCCGAGCGCCCGCAGGACCCCGACGTGGTCGGCGTGCTGGCCCGCATGTACGCCGACAACGGCGACCACGCCCAGGCCATGCAGCTGTACCACCGCCTGCTGGAGAAGGACCCGCGCAACCTCAAGCTGCTGCTGCCGGCCGCCTCGGCCGCCACGGCCACCAAGGATTTGGCCTATGCGGAATCGGCCATCCAGGTCGCGCTGCAGCTGGCGCCGAACGACCCCGAGGTGCTGACGGCCGCCGGCCGCCTGTACCGGGCCAAGGGCCAAGCCACCAAGGCCGGCCAGTATTTCGCGGCCGCCATCGAGGCCGAGAATCGCCAGCGCGCGGTGCTGCTCGGGGCCGCAGGCCAGGGCAACCCGGCCTGGAACGGCGCAGCGCCGGGTGGCAACCCCTTCCGCCGCACCGCCGCCCTGGCCAGCTGGGGCGGGCGCACGCCCTTCCCCACGGCCGTGCCCGCGGCCGCCGCGCCGCTGGGCTATGCCGCCGCTGCCCAGCCGGTGGCCGCCGGGCCGCAACCCTACATTCCCCAGCCCGCCGGGGCAGCGCGCTTTCCCATGGCAGGTCCCGCCGTCGTGCCTGTAGCCACGCCCACGAGCTACTACGGCGAAGTCGTTGCTCCTGCTGCGCCAGTTGCAGCGCCCGCCCGCACTGCGGCCAGGCCACAGACCCAGGGGCGTGCCGCGCTGGCGCCTGCCCGTGCCGCCGCTGCGCCGACGCCGGCACCGGTGGCAGCCGCCCCCGCGGGCTACGCGGCCCCAGCTGCCGTAGCAGCCGCCCCTCTTTACCTGCCGCAACCGGCCACGGGCTACATGACGCCCCAGGCCGCCCATGCGGCTTCTGCGCAGGCGGGGCCCTCGCCCTCGCTGTGGGCAGCGGCGCCCATGCCGGCTGCGACCGGGGTGCCCCAGCCGGCGCGGCCGCGCTCGGCGCTTGACGAGCTGTCCGAGCTGCAGGAGGGCCGCACGTCCACGCTGTCCGTAGGAGTGGTAGGCCGTGCGCGCCAGGGTGAAGCCGGCATGAGCCGCCTGGCCGACATGCAGGCGCCTGTGGAGCTGAAATTCGGCGCCGGCGACGGGATGATGAGCCTGCGCGCCACCCCCACGGGGGTGAGTTCCGGCACGCCCGACGCGTCCTATGGCACTCTGAGCCGCTTCGGCGGCGGCCCCGCCACGGCGCTGGACATGCCGCTGCGCTCGCCGGGCTCGCAAAGCGACAGCGGCGTGGGCCTGGGCATTGCTTACGAGACGGCCAACTTGGCGGTGGACGTGGGCACGCTGCCGCTGGGCTTTGGCCAGAACGACATCATGGCCGGCGTTCGCTACCGCATGGGCCTGAGCGACCAGGCCAGCCTCACGGGCGAGCTTTCGCGCCGCCCGGTGACGGACAGCGTGCTGTCCTTTGCCGGCGCGCGCGACGCGCGCACGGGCGAGCGCTGGGGCGCCGTCTCCGCCAACGGCGGCCGGCTGGACCTGACCTGGGATGACGGCGACTTCGGCACTTATGCTATCGGCGCGATGCACAGCCTGCAGGGCCACAACGTGCGCTCCAACTACCGCGCCGAGCTGGGCGGCGGCATGTACTGGCGCATCCATCGCTCCAGCGACGCTGCCTTCACCGCGGGCCTGAACTTCACGGGCCTGGCCTACGACAAGAACCTGCGCTACTTCACTTACGGCCACGGCGGCTACTTCAGCCCGCAGCAGTTCCTGGCCATGAGCGTGCCCTTTGACTGGGCGCAGCGCAGCGGCCGCCTGAGCTACCAGATCAAGGGCGCCTTGGGCGTGCAGTACTTCAAGGAGGACGCGGCGCCGTACTTTCCCACCAGCCGCTCGCGCCAGAGCACCGCCGCCCAGGCCGCCAGCGATGCGGAGGCCTTCGGCGAGGTGGGCGGCAACACCACCGCCATCTACCCCGGCCAGAGCAAGACAGGCCTGGGTTACAACCTGGGCATGGCCATGGAATACCAGTTGCACCCGCAGCTGTTCATCGGCAGCCACCTGTCGCTGGACAACGCGCGCAACTACCGCCAGTTCACGGGTGGGCTGTATCTGCGTTATGCGCTGCAGCCTTACACAGGCCGCCAGGCGCTGCCGGTGAACCCCCTGAAGTCGCCTTATTCGTTCTGACCCGCAGGCGGGCGGACGAAAAAAATCCCTCGCCAGGCGAGGGATTTTTTTGTCTGCAACGCAAGTGGCGCCTGTGAGATATGCAGCCCGCCACGCAAGCGCCTCGGGCTGGCCCAGTGCGGTCAGGGCGCCGGGCGCTTGGTGCCTACGAACACGGTGTGGGCACGCTGCCCGGACTGGAACAGGCCAGCCGCCAGGATACGCAGACCGACTACTTCGCCGTTGGCATCGAAGATGGCCGCGGCCGAGCCCGACTGGGAGGGCCCGGACGACAGCTCGCAGCCGATGAAGTTGGCGGGTCTGGCCGGGTTGTCCAGAAAACCGAAGGCTTCCACGCGGTACAGGTTCTGCCGGCCCTCGGCCAGGTTGCCCAGCAGCTTGCCCACAATCAGGCATTGATTGCTGGTGACCCCCGTGATGGAGCCATCCACGGCAATGTCGATGTCCACCTGATGCCCGCCGAAGCTGCTGCCAGCCATGCGGTAGCCACCAGCGATCATATTGACGTTGGCCTGCCCCACCCTGCGTGCGGGCAGCGTGTAGAGAGAGTCGGGTTGCATCACGAACCGCGTCGGGTAGCCGCCGGGCTGCGTGGGATAGCTGTAAGTGCCTGTCAGGCGATTGGCGATGCCGTCGGCCGCGGCGCTCTCCACGGTGGCATCGACCAGCACGCCGCTGACGTAGCCGCCCATGTAGTCCCCGGTGCCGTCCAGCAGGCGGTCGAAGAACACGCCGTCATTGGCCGTCACGAAGCGGTTGGTCGTCTGGTCGTTGTTGTAGCGGATCAGCCGCCCGTAGAGCACGTTGTGGTTGAAACTGCTGTTGGTGTAGAAGAACATCCCGCCGTCGGGAAAAACCGTGCCGTGGATATCCAGATCGCCCGTCACGCCCGCTGGCAGCGTCAGCGTGCCGGCCCAGTTGCCTGCAGCCGACAGCGGCGTGGGCGAGGGGGTGGTGGGCTGGCGCGGGTCGGCCAGGCCGTTGAGCACGAAGGTGTTGTCCGTGCCGATGGAGTTGCGGGTGAGCACCCAGATGCCATTGGGCACGTTGTTGGCATCAAAGCGCAGCACGGCCACGCCCGTCTGCTGCGAACTGCGATAGCCGCACGAGGACTCGTCGCCCGTCAGATTCATCGTCACCGAATACAGCGCCGAGCCCGGCGAGCGCGGAGCGGCCGCGCCTTGCACGTTGCAGCCGCCGACTCGCCCGGACAGCACGCCGCGCTCGGTGACCGTGAAGACCCACTGGCCGCCGAAGACGCCCGAGCCGCGGTAGGTGCCGGCGATGAGGTCCGCGCGTGCCGGGTAGTCGTTGAGCTTGCTGTAGTTCAGCTTGAACGGGGTGGGCGCGCCCGTGGCTGCTGCCGTGCCGGCAGGGCTGGTGTAGTTGCCGCTGATGGCCACCGTCTTGCCGGTGGCCGGGCTGGAAGAGGCCGTGCCGCGCAGGGACAGGCCCGTGGCGAACTTGCCGTCCTGTACCGAGAAATAGGTGACGCCCGTGGCCTGCACCGCCGTCAGGTTGGCCCGCAGCAAGCCGTACAGGCCGTCATAGCCGGCCGCGCCAGCGGCGCCGCGTGCCAGGTAGAACTCGCCGCCCTTGCCGTCGGCGCCGCCATCGACGAAACCCACCATGGTGCGCTGCGCCGCGCCCGTGCCCACGGTGCCTTCCCAGAAGCCGGCGGGGTATTGCTGCGTGCCGACCGGCGGCCCCTCTTCGTCAGCACCTGCGCCGCCTCCGCCGCAGCCCGAGAGCAACGCTGCGAAGGACAAGACAAGAAAGGGAAGGGGACGGGAAAGGCGGGTCAGGGGCATGGCGGACTTTGCGTCAGTGGATGAGGCGCAGCGGCACGGGGCCCGCCTCACGAACGTTTACAGATTATCCCAATTTTGACCAAGCAATCGATTGAGGAAAGCTTTCAGCCCGGGAGCCATTCGGGGCTGGTGGCCAGCCTGCGCCTTCTCTACAACTGCCCGAGCAGCTCCCGCACCACTCCGTCCGCATAGCGCCGCGCCACCTGTTCGACGAAGCGCGGGAAGTCCACGTGGGCGCTGTCGTCGGCGCGGTCGGAGATGGTGCGCACGGCGGCAAAGGGCAGCTGGTAGTCGCGGCAGACCTGCAGCACGGCGGCGCCTTCCATCTCCACTGCCAGCACATCGTGGCCGGCGGCCAGCAGGTCGCCGCGCAGGCGCTGCGAGGCGGCGGCGGTGCTGATGAACTGGTCGCCGCTGGCGATCAGGCCCTGGTGCAGGCGTGGTGCATGGGCGGCAGGAAGATACTGGTCAAATTGGCCTCCAGAGCGCTCCAGATAAGCGCCAGCAGCTCTCATAAGAATAGCGGACAGCGGGCCGTCGCAGGCCATGAGTGCGCTGCCCTGGCCCGGCACCTCCCAACGCGGGAACAGGGGCGAGGCGTCCATGTCGTGCTGCAGGTACTCGCTGGCCACCACCACGTCGCCCACCTGCACGCCCTCGCCCACCCCGCCGGCCACGCCGGTGAAGACCATGCGCCGCACGGCAAAGCGTTCGGCCAGGCTGGTCGCCGTGGTGGCGGCCGCCACCTTGCCGATGCCGCACAGGGCCAGCACCACGTCGTGCCCGCACAGGCGGCCGCGCCAGAAAGTGCGCCCGGCATGGTCGATGCGCTCCGCGGCCTGCAGGGCGTGGACGAGGCCGCCCTGCTCTTCGGGCAGGGCGCTGAGGATGGCTGTGGTCATGGCAGGAGGCACTGCCGCAGACTGCGGCGGGCATGAAGAAAAAAGCCGGGATTATCCCGGCCCGGTGGTGCAGCGCACGCCCAGCCAGCCAGGGGCCGGCCGGGCGCGCGGCGCGTCAGCTCTTCTTGGCGTCGCGCAACTCGCGGCGCAGGATCTTGCCCACCGGCGTCTTGGGCAGATCGTCGCGGAACTCGATCACGCGCGGCTGCTTGTAGCCCGTCAGGTTGGCGCGGCAGAACTCCTTGACCTGCTCCACGGTCAGCTGCGGGTCTTTCTTGACGATGACCAGCTTGACGGCCTCGCCGGTCTTCTCGTCGGGCACGCCGACCACGGCGCATTCGAGCACGCCGGGCATGAGGGCCACCACGTCCTCGACCTCGTTGGGATAGACGTTGAAGCCGCTGACCAGGACCATGTCCTTCTTGCGGTCCACGACCTTGAAGAAGCCGCGCTCGTCCATGGTGCCGATGTCGCCGGTGCGGAAGTACCCGTCCTCGGTCATGACCTTGGCCGTCTCGTCCGGGCGCTGCCAGTAGCCGGCCATGACCTGCGGGCCCTTGATGGCAATCTCGCCGGCCTGGCCGGTGGTGGAGATGTCGCGGCCCGCATCGTCCAGGATGCGCAGGTAGGTGCCGGGGATCGGCACGCCGATGGTGCCGGAGAACTCCGTGGCCGTGACCGGGTTGCAGCTGGCAGACGGACTGGTCTCCGACAGGCCATAGCCCTCGCAGATGGGGCAGCCGGTCTTTTCCAGCCACAGACGGGCCACCGCCGCCTGCACCGCCATGCCGCCGCCCACGGACACCTTCAGGTGGCTCCAGTCCACGGTCTTGAAGTCGGGGTGGTTGGCCAGGCCGTTGAACAGCGTGTTGACGGCGGGGAAGCTGTGGAAGCGGTGCTTGGACAGCTCCTTGAGCGTGCCGGCCAGGTCGCGCGGGTTGGGGATCAGGATGGTTTTGCCGCCCGTGCGCATGGACAGCATCATGTTCACCGTGAAGGCGAAGATGTGGTACAGCGGCAGCGCGCACACGGCCGTGGGCTGCTCGCCGGCGGGCACGCGGCCCATGGCGGGCGAGTTCCAGGCCTCGGACTGCAGCACGTTGGCGATCACGTTGCGGTGCAGCAGCACGGCGCCCTTGGATACGCCGGTGGTGCCGCCCGTGTACTGCAAGAGCGCGATGTCGTCGGGCGTCAGGTCGGGCTTGCTGAAGGCGGCGCCGCTGCCCTTGGCCAGCGCGTCGTTGAAGCGCACGGCGCCGGGCAGCTCGAATGGCGGCACCAGCTTCTTGACGTTGCGCACCACGTAGTTGACCAGCGCGCCCTTGAGCAGGCCCAGCCGGTCGCCCATGGCGCACAGCACCACGTGCTTGACCTGCGTCTGGGCAATGCAGGCCTGCAGCGTGGCAGCGAAGTTCTCGATGATGACGATGGCGCGCGCGCCCGAGTCCTTGAGCTGGTGCTCCAGCTCGCGCGGGGTGTACAGCGGGTTGACGTTGACCACCACGAAGCCGGCGCGCAGCACCGCCGCCACGGCGACCGGGTACTGGGGCACGTTGGGCATCATCAGCGCCACGCGGTCGCCGCGCGCCAGGCCCAGGCTCTGCAGGTAGGCGGCGAGCTGGCGGCTCAGGGCGTCCGTCTCGGCATAGGTCGTGTCCTTGCCCATGAAGCTGTAGGCGGTGCGGCCGGCGTAGTCCTTGAAGGCCTGCTCCATCAATTGCACCAGCGACTTGTACTGCGCCGGATCGATGTCTGCGGGCACTCCCTCGGGATAGGCGGCCAGCCAGGGGCGGTCTGTCATGTGTCTCTCCTGGAATCTCTTGTTTTCAAATGAAACGGGTTATACGCAAAAAAACAGGCGGCGGCCGCATGCCACTGCTATTCGATGGCCTTGCCGATGTCCTCGACCACCTTCTTGGCGTCGCCAAAGACCATCATGGTCTTGTCCATGTAGAACAGCTCGTTGTCCAGCCCAGCGTAGCCGGCCGCCATGGAGCGCTTGTTGACGATCACCGTCTTGGCCTTGTAGGCCTCCAGGATCGGCATGCCGTAGATCGGCGAGCCCTTTTGCAGCGCGGCCGGGTTCACCACGTCGTTGGCACCCAGCACGATGGCCACGTCGGCCTGGCCGAACTCGCCGTTGATGTCCTCCATCTCGAACACCTGGTCGTAGGGCACCTCGGCCTCGGCCAGCAGCACGTTCATGTGGCCGGGCATGCGGCCGGCGACGGGGTGGATGGCGTACTTCACCGTCACGCCGTGCTCGGTCAGCTTTTGCGCCAGCTCCTTAACCGCGTGCTGCGCGCGCGCCACGGCCAGGCCGTAGCCGGGCACGATGATCACCGTCTCGGCCTGGCTCAGGAGGAACGCCGCATCGTCGGCGCTGCCGCTCTTGACGCTGCGCTGCTGCGTCGCCGCCCCGGACGCCGCGGCCGCGGCGTCGCCACCGAAGCCGCCCAGGATCACGTTGAAGAACGAGCGGTTCATCGCCTTGCACATGATGTAGGACAGGATGGCACCCGAGCTGCCCACCAGCGAGCCGGCGATGATCAGCATGCTGTTGTTCAGCGAAAAGCCGATACCCGCCGCCGCCCAGCCCGAATAGCTGTTGAGCATGGACACCACCACCGGCATGTCGGCGCCGCCGATCGGGATGATGATCAGCACGCCCATGACGAAGGCCAGCGCCAGCATGGCGAAGAAGGCCGTCCAGCTCTCGGTGGCCATGAAGACCAGGCCCAGGCCGACGGTCGCCAGGCCCAGCACCAGGTTGACCAGGTGCTGGCCCTTGAACACCACCGGTGCGCCCTGGAACAGGCGGAACTTGTACTTGCCCGACAGCTTGCCGAAGGCGATCACCGAGCCGCTGAAGGTGACGGCGCCGATCGCCGCGCCCAGGAACAGCTCCAGCCGGTTGCCGTAGGGGATGGGGGCGCGCAGGGCGCCATCGATCAGCAGCGTGCCGGCCGCGGTGGGAATGGCGGCGGCTGCCGCCACTGGCGCGGCGGTGATGCCAAACGCCCAGGGCTCGGCCACGGCGGCCACGGCGATGAACACCGCAGCCAGGCCGATCATGCTGTGCATGAAGGCCACCAGCTCGGGCATCTTGGTCATCTCCACCCGCTGGGCCATCACGGCGCCCGCGCCGCCGCCCACCACCAGGCCCAGCAGCACCCAGGAGAGGCCCAGCGCCGAGCCGGCCAGGGTCACCACCAGCGCGGCCGTGGTCAGCACCGCGATGGCCATGCCGGCCATGCCGAAGGCGTTGCCGCGGATCGAGGTGGTGGGGTGCGACAGGCCCTTCAGGGCCTGGATGAAGCACACGCTGGCCACCAGGTACAGCAGCGTGACGAGGTTCATGCTCATGCTTGCCGCTCCTTATTTGATAGCTGCTTGCGCAGTGCTGGCGGGCGTTTTGCGCTCTTTTTTCTTGAACATCTCGAGCATGCGGCGCGTCACCAGAAAGCCGCCGAAGACGTTCACTGCCGCCAGCGCCACGGCCAGCACGCCCATGGTCTTGGCCAGGCCGCCCTCGGTCAGGGCGGCGGCCAGCATGGCGCCGACAATGACGATGGCCGAGATGGCGTTGGTCACGGCCATCAGCGGCGTGTGCAGCGCGGGCGTCACCGTCCAGACCACGTGGTAGCCCACGTAGATGGCAAGCACGAAGATGATCAGGTTGATCAGGGTGGGCGAGACGGACTCCATGGGTGGCTCCTTGGGATTGAAAATTCGGTGGGCCGGGCCGCTCTCTCCCGCCCCGCTCTACTGCGGCAGCGGCTGCGGGAAGGGCGGCAGCACGAAGCGTCCGTCCATCATGGCCGGGCTCACGCGCGCGGCCTCGCGCAGCTGGTGCATCCATTCCTGCGCCGGGCGGCCGGCGCGCAAAAATTCCAGGTTGTTGTGCGTGGGCGGGCGCAGCAGGCGCTGGTCGGCCAGCACGTCCACGGCGATGAAGCCGCCCTCGGGCGTCGAATAGCGGTAGGCGATGTGCGAGTGCGGCTGCGCCGGCACCGCCTGGTGCGCGGCCAGCAGGCGCGCCAGCTGCGGGCGGCTGGCGGCCAGATAGCCCTCGGTGTCGGCGCGGCGGCGGTAGCGCAGGCAGTCGATGCGCACGCTGCTGCCGTTGGCGGCGTCTTCCACCTGCACACCCTTTTGCGCCGGGCAGCTCCAGGTCCACAGCGTCTCGTCGCGCGGGTAGTTGTCGGCGTTGCTTTGCACCAGCACGCTGGCCAGCAACTCGCCGCTGCTGCTGCGCAAGCCCAGCAGGCGTGACTGCATGGGCAGGTCGTGTGCGGTGTCGTCGGGCAGCACGTCAAAGACCGTGCTGTCGCCGGCCAGCGTCGTCCATTGGCCGGGCGGCAATTGCAGCTGGGCGCGGCCCACGCGCACCAGGTCGGGCTGCACCGGCGCGCAGCCGGCCAGCAGGGCGGACAGCGCGGCCACCGCCAGGGCGGGACGGCGGCAGCGGCGCCAGGAGAAAAAAGGCAAGAAGTTCAAGACGGCATTCCCATGAAGTGGTCAGGTACGCGTGATCTTGCCTTCATGCGCGACCAGGCAGGCAACGACGATGTCGTCGGCCTGGTCAATGTGCAGCGCGCCGTCCTTGCCGATGATGAGTTTGAGGAAGTCCAGCACGTTGCGTGCATACAGGGCCGAGGCGTCTGCCGCGACCAGCGCCGGCAGGTTGGTCTCGCCCACCAGCGTCACACCGCGATGCACCACCGTGCGCCCCGCCTGGGTCAGCGGGCAGTTGCCGCCCTGGGCGGCGGCCAGGTCCACGATGACCGAGCCCGGCTTCATGGCCTCGACCATCTCCTGCGTGACCAGCACCGGCGCGGCGCGGCCCGGGATCAGCGCCGTGGTGATGACCACATCGGCCTGCGCCACGCGCTTGGCCACCTCCAGCTTTTGCCGGTCCAGCCAGCTTTGCGGCATCGGCCGGGCGTAGCCGCCCACGCCCTCGGCGGCTTCCTTTTCTTCAGCCGTCTCGTAGGGCACGTCGATGAACTTGCCGCCCAGCGATTCGACCTGTTCCTTGACGCTGGGGCGCACGTCAGACGCTTCGATCACCGCGCCCAGGCGCTTGGCCGTGGCAATGGCCTGCAGGCCCGCCACGCCCACGCCCAGGATGACCACGCGCGCCGCCTTCACGGTGCCGGCGGCCGTCATCAGCATGGGAAAGAAGCGCTGGTAGCGGTCGGCGGCGATCATCACCGCCTTGTAGCCGGCCACGTTGGCCTGCGACGACAGCACGTCCATGCTCTGCGCGCGCGAGGTGCGCGGCGCGGCCTCCAGCGCATAGGCCGTCACGCCGGCCGCTGCCAGGCGCTGCAGGCCGGCGGCATCGAACGGGTTGAGCATGCCCACCACGGTGCTGCCGGCGCGCAGCAGCGGGCCTTCGGCCTCGGACGGGGCGCGCACTTTCAGCACCAGCTCGCAGCCCCAGGCGCCGGCGGCGTCCACCACCTCGGCGCCGGCGGCGGCAAAGGCCGCGTCGGTGATGCTGGCGCCCGTGCCCGCGCCAGACTGCACGCGCACGGTGTGCCCCTGCGCCTGCAGCTTCTTGACGGTCTCCGGCGTCGCGGCCACGCGCGTCTCGCCAGGCAGGGTCTCGGCGGGCACTCCGATCAGCATGGTGTCATCCCCTTTGTTGTTGCACAGGAAACGTCCTGTTGCGTATTTCTACTTACCGCAAGCTTACATGAAGCAACCCGCATTTTTAGCACGGTCGTGCCAAAAAGCGACGCGGGTGCCCTACGGGAATTTGCGACTGGACAACCAAGCCGCAGGCGAAAAAAAACCCGCTGCACAGCGCAGCGGGCTTTGCCGGTCAGTGGCGGGCCCAGGCTCAGTTCACCAGCTGCTTGAGCTCGCCGGCGGCGTAGCGCTGGGTCATCTGCGCCAGCGTCAGGCCGCGGATCTTGCCGCCCTGGCCCTCGCAGCCGAACTCCAAGTAGCGTGCCTTGCACACCGCCTTGGCCGCCTCGCGCGCGGGCTTCATCCACTCGCGCATGTCGAACTTGTCCGGGTTCTCGGCCTGGAACTTGCGCACCGCGCCGGTCATGGCCAGGCGGATGTCGGTGTCGATGTTGATCTTGCGCACGCCGTGCTTGATGGCTTCCTGGATCTCGGAGACCGGCACGCCGTAGGTCTCCTTCATCTTGCCGCCGTACTGGTTGATGAGCGCCAGCAGCTCCTGCGGCACGGACGAGCTGCCGTGCATGACCAGGTGCGTGTTGGGGATGCGCGCGTGGATGGCCTTGACGCGCGCGATCGACAGCACGTCGCCCGTGGGCGGGCGCGAGAACTTGTAGGCGCCGTGGCTGGTGCCGATCGCAATCGCCAGCGCGTCGAGCTGCGTGGCGGCGACGAACTGCGCGGCTTCCTCGGGGTCGGTCAGCAGCTGGTCGTGGCTCAGCTTGCCCACCGCGCCGATGCCGTCTTCCTCGCCCGCCTCGCCGGTCTCCAGCGAGCCCAGGCAGCCCAGTTCACCCTCCACCGTCACGCCCACCTGGTGCGCCATCTGCACCACCTTGCGGGTGACCTCGACGTTGTAGTCGAAGGACGACGGCGTCTTGCCGTCTTCCATGAGCGAGCCGTCCATCATCACCGAGCCGAACCCCAGGTCGATGGCGCCCTGGCAGATGGCGGGCGAAGTGCCGTGGTCCTGGTGCATGACCAGCGGGATGTGCGGATACGCCTCGACGGCCGCCTGGATCAGGTGCTTGATGAAGCTCTCGCCCGCATATTTGCGTGCGCCGGCACTGGCTTGCAGGATCACGGGCGCCCCCACCTCGTCGGCAGCGGCCATCACGGCCTGCACCTGCTCCAGGTTGTTGACGTTGAAGGCGGGAATGCCATAGCCGTTTTCGGCGGCATGGTCGAGCAGTTCGCGCATCGAGACGAGAGGCATGGGAGTGATGGATCCGTTCGAAGATTGCTGGGAGTGCGGCGGTAACCGCTTCGTAACCGGCGATTTTACCGATCCGGCATTGCGCCCGCGCCCCGTGGGTGAACGGTTCGTGAATCACGTCTTCAGGGCGCCTTCAGCCCGCCGCACCACGGTGCGTGGCTGCGGCGCCGCGCGGCGGTGCCATTGCCCGGGGGCTGCCGCTCACGCTGGCTCCCGACCACGACCTCTTCCTGGCCCTCAACGCCTCGCCCGCCACCCCGCACGCCGTGGTGCAGCTGGCGCGCGCAGCCTTCCTGGCGCTGCCGTGGGCTGCCGGCGCGGCGCTGGTGCTGATGCTGGCGGGGGCGGCTGGGGCAGCAGGGCCTGGGCGTTCACTTCCCCTCGGACATGCTGGCCGGCGCGGTGGCGGCCTGCACGGTGGTGTGGCTGGCGCGCCGCGACCTTCAGCGTGCCCGGCAGATCTTGAGCATGTTGGTGCCACCCGGCTGGCCCATGGGCTCGCCGCAGGTGATGGCGTACAGGTCGCCCTGCTGCACGATGCCGCGCACCTTCAGGTGGCCCTCGGCCTGCTCCAGCGCCGTGTCACGGTCGCAGCTGGTGTCCATGAGCAGCGGGCGCACGTTGCGGTACAGCGCCATCTTGCGCTGCGTGGCCACCTTCGGGGTCAGCGCATAGATCGGGATGTGGATGCGGTGGCGGCTCATCCACAGCGCGGTGGAGCCGCTCTCCGTCATGGCCACGATGGCCTTGGCGCCCAGGTGATGCGCGGTGAACAGGGCCCCCATGGCGATCGACTGGTCGATGCGCCCCAGCGTCTGGCCGGTGAAGTCCGAATCGCGCTCGGGGTCCTCGGCGGCCTCGGCGGCGGCGCAGATCTTGGCCATCTCCTGCACCGTCTCCAGCGGGTACTTGCCGGCGGCCGTCTCGGCCGAGAGCATCACCGCGTCCGTGCCGTCCAGCACGGCGTTGGCCACGTCGCTGACCTCGGCGCGCGTGGGCACGGGGTTGGTGATCATGCTCTCCATCATCTGCGTGGCGGTGATGACGACCTTGTCCATGTCGCGCGCCATGCGGATCATCTTCTTTTGCAGCGCCGGCACGGCCGCGTTGCCCACCTCCACGGCCAGGTCGCCGCGCGCGACCATGATGCCGTCGGACACGCGCAGGATCTCGTCCAGCAGCGGCACGGCCTCGGCGCGCTCGATCTTCGCAATCAGCCCGGGCTTGTGCCGGTACGGCGCCGCCGCTACGTTGCACAGCTGGCGCGCCATTTCCATGTCGGTGGCGTTCTTCGGAAAGCTCACCGCCACATAGTCGGCCTGAAAGCCCATGGCGGTACGGATGTCCTCCATGTCCTTGGCCGTGAGCGCCGGCGCCGTGAGGCCCCCGCCCTGCTTGTTGATGCCCTTGTTGTTGGACAGCTCGCCGCCGATGCGCACCGTGGTGCAGACCTGCTCGCCGCGCACGGCGTCCACGGTGAGCTCGATCAGCCCGTCGTTGAGCAGCAGCACGTCGCCCGGCTTCACGTCGCGCGGCAGCTCCTTGTAGTCCAGGCCCACGCCGGCCTCGTCGCCAGGCTCGGCGCGCTCGGCGTCCAGCACGAAGGGCTGGCCGGCCTGCAGCATCACGCGCCCTTCGGCAAACCGGCCCACGCGGATCTTGGGGCCCTGCAGGTCCGCCATGATGGCCACCTCGCGCCCGGCGCGCTGCGCGGCCTCGCGCACCATGGCGGCGCGGTCCACGTGGTCCTGCGCCTTGCCGTGGCTGAAGTTCAGCCGCACCACGTTCACGCCGGCGGCGATCATGCGCTCGAGCAGTTGCGGGTCGCTGGACGCGGGCCCGAGGGTGGCGACGATCTTGGTGGCGCGGCGGATTCGCATGGGTCAGGGTCTCCAAAGATGTAATCGAGTTTCGATTTTTGCACGGATCGGGTTACGTCGCGGTTCCAGGCGCCCGGCGCCCTACCGGGCAGCGCCGAGGTTGCGCCAAATCAATTGAGAATGGTTCTCGCTCGACAACATAATGCGCCGCCGCACTCCCATCCGCGGCGCCGGCCGGGCGCAAGGCGCCCAGCCCGGCTGCTCCCTTCCAACGCGCTTGCGACATGCCTGTTTGCTTTTCCCCTCGCGCCCGCTGGCTGGGCGCGGCGCTGCTGGGTGCCGCCGGCGCCGCCCAGGCCACCCACCCGCTGGTCACGGACGACACCGCCACCCAGGGCGCCGGCCACTGGCAGCTGGAGGCCAGCACCGACCACACCCGCGAGCGCGCCGCGGCCGGCACCGGCTGGCAGCGCGCCACCAGCGTCACGCTGACCCATGGTCTGGCCGATGCGCTGGACGTGGCCGTCACCCTGCCCTGGCAGCACTGGCGCGAGGCGGGCGGGCCGCCCGTGCGTGGGCCGGGCGACGCCGCACTGCTGGCCAAGTGGCGGCTGCTGGAGGACGAGGCGCAGGGCTGGAGCCTGGCGCTGCGCCCGCAGCTCACGCTGCCCAGCGGCAGCCAGGCCAGGGGGCTGGGCACTGGCCGCGCGACGGCGGCGCTGGCGCTGATCGCCAGCGTGCAGCGCGGGCCCTGGACCTGGCTGGCCAATGCCGGCGTGACCTGCAACTGCAACCGGTCAGGCGAGCGCAAATACCTGTGGGCCGCTTCGACCGCCGTGCAGTGGGCCGCCACGGCGCAGTGGAGCCTGGTGGCCGACTGGGGCGCCAGCCGCGCCGCCGAACGCGCGGCGCGCACCGACCGCTTCGCCCTGCTGGGCGCCATCTGGCACCTGCGCGAAGACCTGGACCTGGATGCGGGCTGGCGCCGCAGCCTGGGCGCCGCAGCCTGGGCGCCGCCCCCCGGGCGCAGACGCTGGGCGCCGGCCTCACGCTGCGCTGGTGAGGCCTGGCGCCCGGCAGGCTGGCCTCTCCTCAGGCCGCCGCGGCGCCGTCCCGCATCAGCGCCTCGATCTCATCGGCCTGCACGGGCACGCCCCGGGTGATCAGCTCGCAGCCGCCCTCGGTGATGATGGCGTCGTCCTCGATGCGGATGCCGATGTGGTGGAACGGCTCGGGCACGCCGGGCGCCGGGCGCACGTAGATGCCTGGCTCGATGGTCAGCACCATGCCGGCGCGCAGGATGCGGCTGGGCCGGTTGGTGATCGTCTCGCCCGACAGCGGGTCGCGCCGCTGGCTGGTCTGGCCGACCTCGGACGGCTCCACGTAGCTGCCGCAGTCGTGCACGTCCATGCCCAGCCAGTGGCCGGTGCGGTGCATGTAGAACTGGAAGTAGGCGCGGCTGTCGATCACGTCCTGCGCGTTGCCGACCTTGTTGCTGTCCAGCAGGCCCAGGTCCAGCATGCCCTGGGCCAGCACGGCCACGGTGGCGTCGTGCGGGTCGTTGAAGCGCGCGCCGGCCCGGGTGGCCGCCACGGCCGCCTCCTGGCTGGCCAGCACCAGGTCGTACAGCGCGCGCTGCGGGCCGGAAAAGCGCCCGTTGGCGGGGAAGGTGCGGGTGATGTCGCTGGCGTAGCCGTCCAGCTCGCAGCCGGCGTCGATCAGCACCAGCTCGCCATCCCGCACGGGCGCGGCGTCGGCGCGGTAGTGCAGCACGCAGGCGTTGGCCCCGGCGGCGACGATGGAGCCGTAGGCCGGGTACTGCGAGCCTTCCTCGCGGAAGGCGGCCAGCAGCTCGGCGTCCAGGTGGTATTCGCGCACGTCCTGGCCGGCGCGCAGCATGCGAGCGCTGCGCTGCATGGCGCGCACGTGGGCGCGGGCGCTGATGGCGGCGGCGCGGCGCATCACGTCCTGCTCGTGCGCGTCCTTGATCAGGCGCATCTCGTCCAGCAGCAGGCACACGTCGGCCTGCTCGGGCGGGCACAGCACGCCGTAGCGGGCGCGGGCGCGCACCTGGGCCAGCCAGCCTTCGACGCGCGCGGCCAGGCCGTCGTGCGTGGCAAACGGGTACCACACGCGCTGGCGGTTTTCCAGCAGGCGCGGCAGCTCGGCGTCCAGCTGGCCGCTGGGCAGCGCCGCCTGCACGCCCAGCGTGGCGATGGCGGCCTCGGGCCCCAGGCGGTAGCCGTCCCAGATCTCGCGCTCCAGGTCCTTGGGCTGGCACAACAGCGTGGCTTGCCCCTCGGCCGTCAGCACCAGGCAGGCGCCGGGCTCGGCAAAGCCGGTGAGGTAGTAAAAGTAGCTGTCGTGCCGGTAAAGAAAGTCGCTGTCCCGGTTGCGCTGGCGCTCCGGTGCCGTGGGCACGATGGCGATGCCGCCCGCACCCAGCTGGGCTGCCAGGCGCTCACGCCGCTTTGCGTAGATGGTGGTCATGGCGGCCATCGTAGCGCCTGGCAGGGCCTCACAGCGCCGTGGCCAGCAGGCTGGCGCCGGCCATCAGCAGCAGCGTGCAGACGATCCAGCGCACCAGCGGCACGGGCAGGCGCAGCGGGTGGCGCGCCTGCAGCCAGGTCACGCCGACGACCACCGGCAGCGCCAGCGCGCTGGCGCCCACGACGCTCCACTGCAGCGCGCCCGCCAGGCCCACAGAGGCCAGCCGCACCAGCGCCAGCACCGTGAACAAAATCACCAGGCACTGGCGCACCACCATGGGCGGCAGCGGCTGGCGGTACAGGTGGTAGACGATGGGCGGGCCGGCGGTGGAAAACAGCCCGCCCAGCACGCCCGAGACCAGCCCCACGCCCCACAGCACGCCGGTGCCCGACGGCGCCCGGCGCGGCTGCGAGCGCGCCAGCAGCAGCACCGCGCAGGCGATGATGGACACGCCCAGCACCACGCGCAGGCCGTGCAGCGTATTGCCGCTCAGCCAGGCCAGCAGCGCCAGTCCCAGGCCCACGCCCGCCACGCCGCTGATCAGCGTGGGCTTGAGCAGGTCCCAGCGCGGCGCCAGGCGATGGCTGCGCAGGTAGGCCAGGCCGTTGACGGCCGACAGGATGCTGGCGATGTTGGCCGCGTCCGCGATGGGCATCAGCGACAGCGCGCCGGCCGCGCCCACGAAGATCAGAGCAAAGGCAAAGCCCGTCAGGTTCTGGCAGAACGACGCCACCGCTGCCAGCAGCGCCATCTGCGCGTAGTCCACCGCTCCCAATTGATCGCACTCCCCGAAGGCCCCGGCCCGCGCCGCTGGAGCCAAAAAAAGGGCAGCAGTCTGCCCGCTTTCGGCCGCCGGCGCTGGCAGTCGGCCTCTCAGGTGTTGAGCTGCGCCAGCCGCTCGGGCGTGCCGACGTCCACCCACAGCCCCTGGTACAGCTCGGCCGTCACGCGGCCGGCGACCATGGCGCGGCGCAGCAGCGGCGCCAGCGGTGCGGCCACGCCCTGCGGGTTGCCGGGCGGGATGTCGCACCACGGCGGCGCGAACAGCTCGGCGCGCAGCAGGGCCAGGGTGCTGTAGGTGTGGCGCGGCGCGGCGCTGGCCTCGGGCAGGCTCAAAGCCAGGCCCTCGGACGACAGGCCGAAATCGCCGCGCGGGTGGTGCGCCGGGTTGGGCACCAGCCACAGGTGGGCCAGCGCGCCACTGGCGGCAAAGCGCCGGGCGCTGGCGGCGTCGAAGGCGAAGCCGGGCGCATACACGTCGCCCGCGGCCAGCCAGAACACCGGCGCGCCCAGCAGCGGCAGCGCGCGGGCGATGCCGCCGGCCGTCTCCAGCGCGTGGCCGAAGTCGCGGCCCTCGTGCGAGTATGAAATGGATAGCTGCCCGCGCTTGTCCCGCGCGGCCTGGAGGCCGAAAACGCTTGAAAACCGCTGGCTGACCTGCTCGCCCAGCCAGGCCGTGTTGATGGCCGCGTGCCGCACGCCGGCCGCGGCCAGGGCGCGCAGGTGCCACTCCAGCAGCGGCCGGCCGCGCACTGCCAGCAGCGGCTTGGGCGTGGTGTCGGTCAGCGGGCGCATGCGCTCGCCGCGGCCGGCGGCCAGCAGCATGGCGGGGATCGGGGGCATCGTCGTCATGGGCGCGCAGTGTAGGGCGGCGGTTTCATAATGGCCGCGCATTTGCCGCGCCGCCCATGCCCACGTCCGCCGCCTCCATCGCCGCCACCGCGCACCAGCGGCAGTGGCGCGCCCTGGGGCTGCTGTGCGGCCTGGGGCTGGGCCTGGCGCCCATCGCACCCGAGGTCTGCGCCGCCCTGCGCGCTCTGGTGGGCGCCGACGCGGCGGCGCTGTTCTGGCTCGATGCGCAGGGCCGACCCGAGGGCTTCTTCCACGAGGATTCGCCGGCCGAGGTGCAGGACCTGTTCCTGAACGAATTCGAGCGCCTGTTCGCCGGCCCGGACGAGATCAACGTACACACCCTGGCACGCATCGACGGCCCGCGCATCGGCCGGCTGATGGCGCCGGGCGCGCAGTACTTCCGCTCCAACTCCTACAACCTGCTGGTGCGCGCCAGCGGCCACCGGCACACGCTGGACCTGCGCGTGGAAGCGGGCGGGCGCACGCGTGCCATCGCGATGCTGTTTCGCGCGTCGGGCGCGGGCTTCACGGCGGACGACGCGGCGCTGCTCGAGCGCTCGGCCGGCTGGCTGGCGCGTGCGTTCGAGCGGCCCATCGGGCGCGACTGCAACCAGGCCGGCGGGCACGGCGGTCCGCTCGGCCACGTGGTGCTGGACGCCGCAGGCCAGCGCCCCTTGTATGCCGACGAGACCGCCACGCAGCTGCTGCGCCAGTCCAACCTGGCAGGCCTGGGCCTGCGCGCCGCAGCCGCTCTGGCGCTGCCGCCCGACCTGCCGCAGCGCCTGGGCGTGGCCCATGCCGGCGCCGCCGCGCGCAGCGCGGTGCCGGGCGGCTGGCTGGCGGCCAGCCGGCTGGCGCTGCACGCGCTGGCTGGCGGGCCGGCGCAGCACCTGCTCACGCTGCAACTGCAGCGCCCGCTGGGCGTGGAGGTGGTGCGCCGCGTGCTGGCGCTGCCGCTGTCGCCGCTGCAGGGCGACATCGCCCTGCTGGCCGGCCTGGGCCATGCGCGCGCCGACTGCCACCGGCTGGCCGGCGTGAGCGAGGCGGCACTGAAGAAGCACCTGCGCGTCGTCTTCGCGGCCACCGGCGCTGCCGACTGGGAAGACCTGGCGCAACGGCTGCGCCTTTGAACGCGCTCAGGCCACGCGGTCGTGCACCTCGCCGGGCGTGAGCAGCATCAGCCGCGCCACCAACGCCACCAGCTCCTGCTGGCGCTGCGTGCGCGTCTTGAGCAGCAGAGTGCTCATCTGCGTGCGCACGGTGCGGATGCGCACGCCGCGCGCGTCGGCAAAGTCTTGCGGCGTCTGGCCGCGCAGCAGCGCCAAGAGCAGCGCCGCCTCGGCCGGGCTCAGGTGATAGGCCTGGCGCGCCAGCGCGACGGCGGCCGCCGCGTCGAGCGAGCGCTCGAGCAGCACCCACGCGACGCCCGGCGCGCCGTGGTGCAGGCCCAGCGAGGCCAGCTCGCCCGCTGCCAGGCTCACCAGCACCAGGCCGCCTGGCAGCTCGGCACAGCCACTGCTGCCGCGCAGCGATTGCGCGAACAGCGCGCGCATGGCCGCATCGGCCTGCAGCGGGCCGGCCAGCAGCTTGCGCAGGCCGGCGTGTTCGCGCTGCGCGGCCAGCATCCGTGCCCGCGCGTTGGCGTGCAGCAGCCGCCCGGCGGTATCGAAGAACAGCATGCCCATGGACAGGCGCTCCATCAGCGCCTCCAGCCCCTGCGTGCGCGTGCGCAGTGCCAGCGCCTCGCGGTGCAGGAAGGCGGCGTGCTGCAGCGCGCCGAATTCGGCCTGGAAGCGCTGCACCTGCCCGGCTGAAAAGTCCTCGCCACCGCGCAGCCGGTACACGGAAGCGAACAGGTTGCCCACCGGGTGGCGCGCGGCGCCGCGGCTGCCGCCGAACATGCGCGCGCCGATGCCGTGCGGGCGCAGGAAGTCGCTGTAGAAGGCCGCATGGCGCTGCCGCCGCGCTGGCGCGATGGTGCCGTCCGTGACAGTCCACACGCCGCCGTGCTGCGCCTGCGCGTAGCGCTCCATGGCGGCGTCCCACAGGGGGTCCTGCTCGCGGTAGTGGGCGGCGTAGCTCAGCGTGGCCTCGGCCGTCACGCCGCGGCCCACCAGCGCTGGGGTGCCGGCAGCGGACGGCAGGTGCAGCCAGTAGCCGGGGTCCGGGTGCGCGGCGAATTCCACGCCCTGCTGCGCGAGTTGCTGCGGGCCGCTGGCCAGCACGAACCAGCCCACCTGGTCGGCCCCCAGGCTGGTGGCGTAGCGGTGCAGCGCCCCGGCCCAGCGCGCCTCGTCGGCGACCGCGCCCAACAAATCCGTCAATGCCTGGTGCAAGCCTGTCCTCCTGTTGCGAGGCGCGAATTCTTGGTGGCGCGGCGCCCGGCTGCCATTCCCCTTCGGGATACCACCAGGGCGCAGCGCGCGGCAAAACGCGCGGCCATCGGTCCGGTGGCCGATAGGCAGGCACGGCGCCCTTTTCAAGAATCGGCCCAGGCCCAGCAAGGGCCGTTTTTTTCGCTGAAGGAAACGCTCGCATGAACCCGATCGCATGGGCCGAAGCGGCCCGGCGCGTCCTGGAGACGTCCGCCGCCTACCTGCAACTGGCAGGCAGCACAGGGCCGCACCGCGCGCACCCGTAACCCGTAAACCGAGAGCCACGAGGACACATCCATGACCTTTCCCGCAACCGCCGCGCCGGTGCCCCACCCGCGGCGCTGGCGCGCCGGCGCGCTGGCCCTGGCGCTTGCCGCCGCGCTGGGCAGCAGCGCCGCGTGGGCCGCTATTCTCCCCACCGAGAGGGCCGCGCTGACAGACCTCTACAGCAGCGCCGACGGCGCCCACTGGCGCAACAACGCCAACTGGATGGGCGCCGCCGGCACCGAGTGCACCTGGGCGGGCGTGACCTGCGACGCGGCGCAATCGCACGTGACCGCGCTGAGGCTGAACTTCAACAGCCTCAAGGGCAGCGTGCCGGCCACGTTGGGCAACCTGACCGCGCTCACGGCGCTCAACCTGCGGCAAAACGAGCTGAGCGGCCCCATTCCTCCGCTGGCCGCCATGAAGGAACTCGTGTCCCTTGACCTGGGCGGCAACACGTTCAGCGGCGCCATTCCATCGCTGGCGGGCTTGGGCAAGCTCGAGACCTTCGAGGTCCAGGGTGGGGAGCTGACGGGCGGAACGCCCGCGCTGACCGGCCTGGCCAAGCTGCGCGTGTTCAACGTCAGCGGCAACCGGCTCGACGGGCAGATCGCCCCCCTGGCGGGCGCCTCGGCGCTGGAGGAGTTCAATGCCAACACCAAACAGTTGACCGGCGCCATTCCCGACCTGAGCGCTCTGGCCGCGCTCAGGCTCTTCACCGCCACCAACAACCGGCTCACCTCGATCACGGCACTCGCCGGCCTGGCGAATCTGGACAGCTTCATCGTCTCCAGCAACCAGCTGGGCGGCGCGATCCCGCCGCTCACCGGCCTGGCCCGGCTGCGCAGCTTCCACGTCGAATACAACCAGTTGAGCGGGCCCCTTCCGGCGCTGACCGGCCTGGCCAATCTCGAGAATTTCTATGTGCACGACAACCAGCTGACCGGGCAGATCCCGTCGCTGGACGGCCTGGCCAAGCTGCGCTTTCTGCACGTCCAGAACAACCAGCTGGTCGGCTCGCCGCCCATGCCGCCGAACAGCACCCTGTCGGCGGTGATGTGCAAGAACCCCCTGCGCAACAGCCCCGACCCTGCCGTCAACCAGGCCTGGGACGAGGCCGTCACCGGCAGCGGCCCCTGGGCCGATGGCTGCACCGGCAGCTGGGACGTGACGCCCACGGTGCGCGATGCGCGCACGGGCGACCCCATCACCGACGGCAGTACCGGCACCGTTTCGCCCGGCACCGTGCAGATCCTGCCCGCCGGGGCCACGGTGCAGTTCATCCTGACGCCCGCGCCCGGCTACCACCTGTTTACCACCTTCAGCCGCACCTGCCCCGGCACGCTCAGCGGCAACGTCTTCACCGCCGGCCCGTTGACGGCCAACTGCGCGATCGACCCCGTGTTCATCAAGGACGCGGCCGGCCCGCAGGACGGCATGTGCGGCAGCGACGACGGACAGGTCCTGAGCGCGCCGCCCAGCAACCTGTGCAGCGCCGGCACGCCCAGCGTGCTGTCCGGCTCGGGGCCGTGGAGCTGGTCGTGCGCCGGCACCGGCGCGGGCGCCACGGCGCAGTGCTCGGCGCAAAAGGCGGGAGGCCAGGGCGGGCAGGGCTGGCTGGTGACGGCCGTGGTCAACGGCCCGGGCGGCACCGCCGCGCCGGCCACGCAAACCGTCGCCAGCGGCGCGCGCGCCAGCATCACCGCCACGCCGCAGCCCAGCTACATGCTGGTCGGCGCCAGCGGCTGCGGCGCCACCTTCTCGGGCAACGCCGTGACCACGGCGGCCGTCACGGCCGCCTGCACCGTCGAGCTGAGCTTTGCCGTGGCCGAGGCCACCGCCACGCGCTTTCTGAGCGTGCTGCCGGCCGCGCCGCGGGTGGGCGAAGACGTGGCCCTGCGCGTGGCCGTGGAAGTCGGCGACACGCCGCTGGCCAGCGCCAGCGTGGCCATCAGCGGCGGCGGCGCTGCGTGCACGGCGCAGCTCGATGCCGCCGGCACCGGCCAGTGCACCCTGCGCTTTCCCGCCGCCGGCCAGCACACGCTCACCGCCCTCTACGCCGGCGACGTGGCGCGGCGCTACCTGCCCTCCAGCGCCACGCACGCCGTAAGCGTCGCCGCCGCGCCCGGCGGTGTGCAATCGATACCCACGCTGGCCGAGTGGAGCTTGGCCCTGCTGGCTGCGCTCACCGGGCTGATGGCGGCACGCCACCTGCGCCGGCCGTGACGGGCAATCGGAATCTGGCTGAAAAGGGGCTGCGGCGCTTTCAGGCAAAGCGCATGCAGCTATCAAAAAGATAGTAAACGGAAATCCTCCATGTCCTCCTCCCTCTGGAATGCCATGGCCCGGCACGCACTGCACGCCGCCGTGCTGTGCCTGGGCGTAGCCACCACCGCGCAGGCTGCCGGCTGGCACCCCGCGGGCAGCTTTGGCGGCGAACGCGCCAGCCATACCACCACGCAACTGGGCGACGGACGCGTGCTCGTCGCAGGCGGGCAAAGCGGGGGCACCCCGCTGGCCACCACGCAGCTCTACGACCCGGCCACGGGCCGCTGGAGCGGCGGGCCGGCCCTGCCCGGCCCGCGCGTCGACCACTCCGCCACGCCGCTGGCCGACGGCACCGTGCTGCTCGTGGGCGGCCATACCGGCAGCGCATCGACCAGCGCCGCCGCCACGTTTGACCCGCGCACCGGCGCCGTCACCCCCGCCGAAGCGATGAACCTGCGCCGCAGCCGGCACACCGCCACGCTGCTGCACGACGGGCGCGTGCTGGTGGCAGGCGGGCAGGGCACTGCCGGACAGGAAGCGCTCCGGTCCGCGGAGGTCTACGACCCCGCCACGCGCACCTGGGAAAGCGCCGGCTCGATGCCCGGCATGGGCAAGCGCCAGCACACCGCCACGCTGCTGGCCACGGGCCGCGTCCTGCTCGTGGGAGGCCTGGACAACGGCATCAGCGCCGACGCTGCCGTCCTGGTCTGGAACCCCACGGACGCCACCTGGACCGTCGCCGCTCCGCTGCCCGACGGCCCGCGCCTGGACCACACCGCCACGCTGCTGCCCGACGGCCGCGTGTTGGTCGCAGGCGGCCGGGGCAGCGGCAACGTCGCGGTGGGCACGACGCAGTTGTACGACCCCGCCAGCAACACCTGGAGCGCCTGCGCCGTGCTGCAAGCCGCCCGCGAGCGGCACGCGGCGGCGCTGCTGCCGGGCGGCCGGGTGCTGCTCGTGGGCGGCGAAGCGGGCAATACGCCGCTGGCCGCCAGCGAAGTCGTCGACCCTGGCACCTGCAACGCCAGCAGCCTGCCGCCCATGGCGCAGGCGCGCACCCGCTCCGGCGCGCTGCTGCTGCACACGGGCGAGGTGCTGGTGGCGGGCGGCGACGGCACCCCCGGGCCACTGGCCAGCGCCGAGCGGTTCTCGGCCGATGCGCTGGTGCCCGAGGTCACGGGCGCGCTGCCCGCGCTGCGCCAGGACCACCGCGCCACGTTGCTGCGCGACGGCTCGGTGCTCGTGACCGGCGGCCTGGTCGCCAGCGGCGGCTCCGCCGCGCCTGGAAATTCCACCCTGCGCTACGACGCCGGGACGGGCCAGTGGCAAGGCGCGGCGCCGATGGCGCGGGCGCGCAGTTATCACAGCCAGACCCTGCTGGCCGATGGCCGCGTGCTGGTCGCCGGAGGCTCCTCGGTGCCTGCCAGTGCCGAGCTGTACGACAGCGCCACCCAGCAGTGGAGCGCCGTGCCCGACCTGGCGCACGGGCGCTGGGCGCACACTGCGACCTTGCTGCCCAGCGGCAGCGTGCTGGTCGCCGGTGGCGCCAACGGCGGCAACGTGGCGCAAGCCGAACGCTACGACCCTGCCGCGAACGCCTGGCAGGCGGCCGGCGCGCTGCTCGTGCCGCGCAACGGGCACACCGCCACGCTGCTGGCCGACGGGCGGGTGATGGTGGCCGGGGGCAACGCCCTGACCAGCCAGGGCACCGCCTCGGTGGAGTTCTACAACCCCGCCACCGCCACCTGGACGGCCGGCCCCGCCATGCAGCAGGCGCGCAACCAGCACAGCGCCACGCTGCTGGCCGACGGGCGCGTGCTGGTCGCCGGCGGGCATGCCGGTGGCGCGGGCTACCTCGCCAGCGCCGAGATCTACGACCCGGCCACGAACGCCTGGCACAGCGCCGCCAGCCTGCAACAGGCGCGCAACTTGCACACCGCCACCTTGCTGCCTGACGGGCGGGTGCTGGTCACCGGGGGCGGCTACAACGGCGCCAACCTGAGCAGCGCCGAGGTGTACGACCCCGAATCGGGTGCCTGGCAGACGGCAGGGACCATGCCCCAAGGGCGCGGCGGCCACACCGCCACGCTGCTGGCCAACGGGCGCGTGCTGGTGGCAGGCGGGCTGAACAGCAACTCCACCCCCGCGCTGCTGTACGGCCCAGCGAGCGATGCAGGCAATGCCCGCCGCCCCCGCATCACGTCCTCGTCCACCCCGGTGGCTACTTCCGGGGCCCTTGAGCTGTCGGGCCTGCACCTCGTCGGCGCCAGCGAAGCCAGCGGCGGGGCCACCAGTCAGTCGGCCACACGCTTGCCGCTGGTGCGCCTGCAAGGTGAGGGCAATGGCGCAGTGGTGTGGCTGCCCATCGCCAGCGCCGTGCCGAGCGGCGGGCACACCCTGGTGACCACCCACCCGCTGCCGCCGGGCACGGCGCCCGGCCCCTACCGCGCCACGGTGTACGTGAGCGGCATGGCGTCCGACTCGGTGCCGGTCCGCGTGCTGGCGGCGGGCGCACCGAACGCTCCCACGGGCGTGACGGCCACGCCCGGCAACGCGCAGGTCACCGTGTCGTGGCAGGCGCCTGCCGGCGGCACGCCGCCCGCCAGCTACACCGTCACGGCCCAGCCCGGCGGCGCCAGCTGCACCGTGCAGGCCCCCACCACCAGCTGCACCGTGACGGGGCTAACCAATGGCACCGCCTACACCTTCACCGTCACCGCCAACAACGCCGGCGGCAGCGCCTCGGCCCCGCCCACGGGTGGCGTGACGCCCGCGCCAGCGCCTGGCGGCGGGGGCGGCCCCGGCGGTGTCCAGGGCATACCCACGCTGTCGGACTGGGGCGTGCTGGTGCTCGCGGCACTGATGCTGGTGGCGGGCGTGCGCATGCGCCGCCCTGTTTGAACTATCGAAATGAGAGCTGCCAGCGCTTTCTGGACGGGCCCTGGAAGCCAAAAACACCATGAAAATTCTCGACGCTTTCCCGCGCCTGCTGCTGGGCGCCTGCGCCCTGGCCCTGCCGCTGGCCGGCCTGTGCGCCCCACCATCGAAGACCCAGCAGATCGAGCGCGGCCGCTACCTCGTCACCATCGGCGGCTGCAACGACTGCCACACGCCGGGTTACGGCGCATCCGGCGGCAAGGTGCCCGAGAAGGAATGGCTCACCGGCGACACGCTGGGCTACAGCGGCCCGTGGGGCACCACCTACGCCACCAACCTGCGCCGGCTGGTGGCGGGCATGAGCGAGCAGCAATGGCTGGCCATGGCGCAGCACCAGCCGATGCGCCCGCCCATGCCCTGGCCGGCGCTGCGGGCGATGAGCGCGCGAGACCTGGCCGCCGTGTACCACTTCATCCGCTGGCTGGGCCCGCGCGGCGGCGATGCGCCGCCCTACCTGCCGCCAGGCACGGCGCCGCGAGGGCCTGCGGCGGTGTTCCCGGCGCCGCCGGGTTCGTAGTGCATAGGCTGCATTGCTTCGGCCTCCTGCGCCATCCGTTTGCGGCGTCGCTGCCACCGGTGGCCCACGCTGCAGATTGCGCCCCTAGACCCCAGCGCCGGCGTCCAAACCCCCGCCCAGTAAAATCGCGGGTTTGCACCAACAAACCGCCCGCCCGGGGCCCGCCCACATGGCCAACTCTCAACAGATGGCGAATGCGATCCGCGCACTCGCAATGGATGCCGTTCAACAGGCCAACTCCGGCCACCCCGGCGCCCCCATGGGCATGGCCGACATGGCCGTCGCGCTTTGGGGCCGGCATCTGAAGCACAACCCCGCCAATCCCCAGTGGCCCGACCGCGACCGCTTCGTGCTGTCCAACGGCCACGCCTCGATGCTGCTGTATGCGCTCTTGCACCTGACGGGCTACGACCTGCCGGTGGAAGAACTCAAGCACTTCCGCAAGCTGCACAGCCGCACCGCCGGACACCCCGAGCACGGCATCACCCCGGGCGTGGAGACGACCACCGGCCCGCTGGGCCAGGGCATCACCAACGCGGTGGGCTTCGCGCTGGCAGAAAAACTCCTGGCGCGCGAGTTCAACCGCGACGGCCACCAAATCGTGGACCACCACACCTACGCCTTCCTTGGCGACGGCTGCCTGATGGAGGGCATCAGCCAGGAGGCGCTGTCGCTGGCCGGCGCGTGGAAGCTGAACAAGCTGATCGCCCTGTACGACGACAACGGCATCAGCATCGACGGCCAGGTCGCTCCCTGGTTCATCGACGACACGCCGGCGCGCCTGCGCGCCTGCGGCTGGAACGTGATCGGCCCGGTGGATGGGCACGACGTGGAGGCCGTGGCCGACGCCATTGCGCTGGCCAAGAGCAGCCAGGACAAGCCCAGCTTCATCGTCTGCAAGACCGCCATCGGCCGCGGCTCGCCCAACCGTGCCAACACCGCCAAGGCGCACGGCGAGCCCCTGGGCGCCGACGAGATCACCCTCACGCGCAACGCCATCGGCTGGAGCCACGCGCCGTTCGAGATCCCGGCCGAGGTGTATGCCGAGTGGGACGGCAAGCAGCAGGGCACGCAGATGGAAGCCGAGTGGCAGCAGCGCTTTGACGCCTACGCCTCCGCGCATCCGGAACTCGCCTTTGAGTTCACCCGCCGCATGGCCGGCGACCTGCCCAAACACTTCGCCCAGGTCGCCGTCGATCTGGTGGTGGGCGCGCACACCTCCGCGCAGACCGTCGCCAGCCGCAAGGCCAGCCAGATGGCGCTGGAAGTCTTCACCGCGCAGCTGCCCGAGCTGCTGGGCGGCAGTGCCGACCTGACGGGCTCCAACCTCACCAACACCAAGAGCACGCCCGCGCTGCGCATGGACCCGGACACCGGCGACGTGATGCAGGTGGAAGTGGCCGTGGGCGACCAGACCGTGCACGTGGGCGGGCGCCACATCAACTACGGCGTGCGCGAGTTCGGCATGGCCGCCGTCATGAACGGCATCGCGCTGCACGGCGGCTTCATCCCCTACGGCGGCACCTTCCTCACCTTCAGCGACTACAGCCGCAACGCCATCCGCATGGCCGCGCTGATGAAGCAGCGCGTGATCCACGTCTTCACGCACGACTCCATCGGCTTAGGCGAAGACGGCCCCACGCACCAGAGCATCGAGCACGCCGCCAGCCTGCGCCTGATCCCCGGCCTGGACGTCTGGCGCCCGGCCGACACGGTGGAGACTGCCGTGGCCTGGAGCGTGGCGCTGTCGAATCGCGACCGGCCCACGGCGCTGCTGCTGAGCCGCCAGAACCTGGCGTACCTGCCCAAGCGCGACCTGGGCGACATCTCGCGCGGCGCGTACATCCTGTCCGAGCCGCAGGACGTGGGCCTGAAGAAAAAGGCCCAAGCCGTCATCATCGCCACCGGCTCCGAGGTGCAGCTGGCCGTCGCCGCGCAAAAGCTGCTGGCCGCACGCAAGATCGCCGTGCGCGTGGTCTCCATGCCCAGCACCACCACTTTCGACCGCGAAGACGCGCGCTACAAGCGCCTGGTGCTGCCCGACAACCTGCCGCGCATCGCCGTGGAGGCGGGCGTGACCGACTTCTGGTGGAAGTACGGCTGCGCGGCGGTGGTCGGCATCGACACCTATGGCGAATCGGCGCCGGCGCCGGTGCTGTTCGAGCACTTCGGCTTCACGCCCGAAAACGTCGCCGCCACCGTGCAGGCGGCGCTGCGCCGCAAGTAAACCAGCGTTTTTCCTGACTTTCTCAATTCACAGGAGGTTTCCCGCCATGACGATCAAGATCGGTATCAACGGCTTCGGCCGCATCGGCCGCAACGTGCTGCGCTCCGCCGTGCAGAACTTCTCGGACATCGAAGTCGTTGCCATCAACGACCTGCTGGAGCCGGACTACCTGGCCTACATGCTCAAGTACGACAGCGTGCACGGCCGCTTCAAGGGCGAGGTCTCGGTCGAGGGCAACACGCTGATCGTCAACGGCAAGAAGATCCGGCTGACGCAGGAGCGCGACCCGGCTCAACTCAAGTGGAACGAGGTCGGCGCCGACATCGTGATCGAGTCCACCGGCCTGTTCCTGGACAAGGCCAGCGCGCAAAAGCACCTGGATGCCGGCGCCAAGAAGGTGCTGCTGTCGGCGCCCTCCAAGGACGACACGCCGATGTTCGTCTTCGGCGTGAACGACAAGGAATACGCGGGCCAGGCCATCATCTCCAACGCGTCGTGCACCACCAACTGCCTGGCCCCCGTGGCCAAGGTGCTGCATGACAAGTGGGGCATCAAGCGCGGCCTGATGACCACCGTGCACGCGGCGACTGCCACGCAAAAGACCGTGGACGGCCCCAGCAACAAGGACTGGCGCGGCGGCCGCGGCATTTTGGAAAACATCATCCCCAGCAGCACCGGCGCGGCCAAGGCCGTAGGCGTGGTGCTGCCCGCGCTCAAGGGCAAGCTGACGGGCATGAGCTTCCGCGTGCCGACCTCCGACGTGTCGGTGGTGGACCTGACGGTGGAGCTGGAGAAAGAGGCCAGCTACGACGAGATCAAGGCCGAGATGCGCGCCCAGTCGCAGGGCGCCCTGAAGGGCGTGCTGGCCTACACCGAGGACAAGGTCGTAGCCACGGACTTCATCGGCGAGACCCACACCTCGGTGTTCGACGCCGACGCCGGCATCGCCCTGGACAAGACCTTCCTGAAGGTGGTGGCATGGTATGACAACGAGTGGGGCTACTCCAACAAGTGCCTGGAGATGGTGCGCGTGATGGCGGCCAAGTAAGCCGCTCACGCCCACGGCAAAAGGCGCGCCCCGCGGGGCGCGCTTTTTTTTGCTGCGCACGCCGCCGTGCTGGCTCGCGGCGGACGGGCGTGCGCAGGCGTTTCCTACAGGCGGCGGGCGACCGCGTGCGCACACTGCGGGCTGATCTTTTTGACCCGTTTCACGCACGACCCGCCATGACGCTCTCCCGCCGCTTCCTGCTCGTTTCCGCCGCCGCCCTGGGCCTGCCGCCCGTGGTCTGGGCGCGCACTGCCGCCCCCAAGGCCGGCAAGGAAAGCAACGCGCTCGACTTCGACGCCTTCAACGCCGCGGACGACAGCCCGGCCCTTGCGCAAGGCGCGACATCGGCCGCCGTGGCGCGCGCGCAGATCCTGCTGGACCGCGCCTGGTTCTCGCCCGGCGAGATCGACGGCGGCTTCGGCAAGAACATGCAGCGCATGGTGCGCGCCTTCCAGCGCTCAGGTGGCCTGAAGGAGTCCGGCCGCATCGACCAGGACACGTGGAAGGCCTTGCGCGAGGTCAGCGGCGAGCCCCTGCTCACGCGCTATCGCATCACCGAGAAAGACGCCGCCGGTCCCTTCGAGCCGACGCCCGCCGACATGGCCGAGCGCGCCAGGATGAAGGCGCTGCCCTACCAGTCGCTGGAGGAAATGCTGGGCGAGCGTTTCCATGTCAACCCGGCCTTTCTCAAGCGCCTGAACCCGGGCACCAGGATGGCCGCCGGCAGCGAGATCGTCGTGCCCAACGTGCAGGAATCCAAGGCGCCCGCGCGCCTTTCGCAAAACATCGAAATCGACAAGAGCGAGCGCGTGCTGTTCGTGCTGGACAAGGACGGCCAGCCCGCAGCAGGCTTTCCCATCAGCATTGGCAACGAAGGCAACGACCCGCTGCCGCTGGGCTCCATGGCAATCAAGAACGCGGTGGACAACCCCAGCTTCACGTTCGACCCCAAGCTGCTCAAGACGGCGCCGAAAGATTCCGAGAAGGCCGAGATCGCGCCCGGGCCCAACAACCCGGTGGGCACCATCTGGCTGGGCCTGTCCAAGCCGCACTGGGGCATCCATGGCACGCCCGAGCCGGACAAGGTCGGCCATTCGGAGACCAACGGCTGCATCCACCTGACCAACTGGGACGCCGAGCGCCTGGCCAAGGTCATCAAGGTGGGCGCCAAGGTCGAGGTCAAGGCCTGAGTCATTTCCGCGCCTTGAGATGAAAAAGGCCTGCAGCGCCCATCCATCAAGCGTGGACAGCTATCAAAACCATAGTGCAAGCCGGCAGCGGCGTGCCCTGCTGCTCGCCGCTTTGCTGGGCCCCGCCACCGCGCTGGCGCAGCGCGCCGCGGTGCACCACCCGCTACCCCGCGACACCGCCCTGCTGGCCGCGCGCGCCCTCACGCTGCCGGTGCAGGGCGTGGCGCGCGAGGAGCTGGTGGACACCTTCGGCAACGCCCGCAGCCAGGGGCGCCGCCACGACGCCATCGACATCATGGCCAGCGCCGGCACGCCCGTGCTGGCCGTGGAGGACGGCCGCATCGCCAAGCTGTTCCTGAGCAAGCCCGGCGGCATCACCATCTACCAGTTCGACCCTGGCGCGCGCTACAGCTACTACTACGCGCACCTGCAGCGCTACGCCGACGGCCTGCGCGAGGGCCAGCAGGTGCGCCGCGGCCAGGTGATCGGCTATGTGGGCAGCACCGGTAACGCCAGCCCCCAGGCACCGCACCTGCACTTCGCCATCGCGCGGCTGCCGCCGGACCAGGCCTGGTGGAAGGGCGATTCGCTCAACCCCTACCCGGTGCTGCGCGGCTCCTAGGGCGGCCTGCTCGCCTGTTTGGCCAGCTATCCATTCGATAGCTGCCGGCGCTTGCCCTGCCTGCCCTAAAGCCCTGCCTGGCTTGCAACCCCGGTCGGATTTGGCCCACGCCCGCTGCTGCGCTGCACCTACGGCGCGCGTGCAGGGCCGGTTTCCATAATTTTGTTCAACGCTGGCGTGGCGCGCCAGGCATTCCCGCCCTGCGCCCACCGCCCTCATCCGCGTCCCGCCCGTGCACAGCGTGCGGCTTGTGATTCAACCCGTTGGAGTTCTCCCCATGCCCACTACTTCCTCCCTTTTGCGAACGGCTTCGGCCGCACTGGCGCTGGGCGCCCTGGCTGCCTGCTCGTCCACCCCCAAGCCCACAGAAGAGATGGCCGTCGGCCGCGCCGCAGTCCAGCGCGTGACGGCCATGCCCGAGGTAGCGGCGAACGCCCCGGTAGAGATGCAGCGCGCCCGCGACAAGTGGCTGCAGGCCGAGCGCGCCATGTCCAACAAGGACTACAAGGAGGCCCGCCGCCTGGCCACCGAGGCCGAGGCCGAGGCGCGCCTGGCCGAGTCCAAGGCCGAGGCCGTGGACAACACCCGCACGCTGCAGGAGGTGCAGGGCAGCATCCGCTCGCTGCAGCAGGAGATCGACTACCGCGCCCGCACGTCGGCCACGCCGGTGGCCGTGCCGGTGCCGGTGCCCGTCCCTGCCGCCGCAGGCAGCTCCACGACGACCACCACCATCACGACCACGCCTGCGCCGGCCCGCTAAGGCGCGCAGCCCCGCCCGTTTCACCGCTTTTTTGAAGGAAAGTTTTCATGCCATCCACGCTACATCGCCTGGCCAGCCTGGCCGCCGCCCTGGTTGCTGCCGGCACGCTGGCAGCCTGCGCCTCCCGCGCCCCGCTGGAGTCGGTCGAGCAGGCCCGCGCCACCATCAACCGCACCGTGGCCGACCCGGACGTGGGCCAGTACGCCCAGCTGGAGGCCAAGACCGCCGCCGACACGCTGGCGCGCGCCGACCAGGTCTGGCGCGATGACCGCGACGCGGCCGAGGCCAACCACCTGGCGTACCTGGCCACCCAGCAGGCCAGCACGGCCATGAACACGGCGCGCGCCCGCAAGGCCGACGCCGACATCAAGGACGTGGGCACCGAGGCCGACCGCCTGCGCCTGCAGGCCCGCACCCGCGAGGCCGAGGCCGCGCGCCAGCAAGCCGCCGCCCATGCGCACAACGCCCAGCTGGCCCAGCAGCAGGCCCTGAGCGCCGAGCAGCGCGCCGCCCAGCAGCAGGCCGCCGCCCGCAGCGCGCAAGAGCGCGTGCAGCAGCTCGAGGCGCAGCTGCGCGACATCGAAGGCCAGCAGACCGAGCGCGGCTTGCTAGTCACCCTGGGCGATGTGCTGTTCGCCTTCAACAAGGCCGAGCTCACGCCCCAGGCCGCGCCGCGGCTGGACAAGCTGGCGGGCTTTCTGCGCCAATTTCCCGACCGCCGGCTGCTGATCGAGGGCTACACGGACAGCGTGGGCGGCGACGCCTACAACCTGGAGCTGTCGCAGCGCCGCGCCCAATCGGTGCAGGCCGCCCTGGTGCAACGCGGCGTGGAGGCCTCGCGCATCACGGCGCGCGGCTACGGCAAGTCCCACCCGGTGGCCGACAATGGTTCGGCCGAGGGCCGGGCCATGAACCGGCGCGTGGAGATCGTGATCGCCGACGAGCAAGGCCGCCTGCGCGGTCGCTGAACGCCCTTCTCCTGCCCAACGGCCGGCCGCACCCTGCGGCCGGCTTTTTTCTGTCCGCTTTTCTTACAGCGCGCCCGCCCGCGCACCACTGCCATGACCCCTGACACCGTGCTGCACTTCTGGTTCGACGAGACCCCGCCCGCGCGCCGTTTCCAGCGCGACGACGCGTTCGACGCGCAGATCCGCCAGCGCTTCGGCGCCCTGCAGGCCAGCGCCGCGCAGGGCGAGCTGTGGGGCTGGCGCGCCACGCCCGCCGGGCGGCTGGCCGAGGTTATCGTGCTGGACCAGTTCTCGCGCAACCTGTGGCGGGGCAGCCCCAACGCCTTTGCCCACGACGGCATGGCCCTGGCCCTGGCGCAGGAGGCCGTGGCCGCCGGACTGGACCAGCTGCTTGCCCCCGAGCAGCGCTCCTTCCTGTACATGCCCTACATGCACAGCGAATCGCGCCGGGTGCAGCGTGAATCGCTGCGCCTGTTCACGGCGCTGGGGCGCGCCGAGAACCTGGACTTCGCCCGGCGGCACGCCGACATCGTCGAGCGCTTTGGCCGCTACCCGCATCGCAATGCCGCCCTGGGCCGCGACAGCACGGCCGAAGAGCTGGCCTTCCTGCAGCAGCCGGGCAGCAGCTTTTAAGCCCGGCCGCACGCCATGCAAAAAGGCCGCCTATGCGGGCGGCCTTTTTGGCTTTTTGTTGCCGCGCGCAAGGCGCGCAGCGGCGCGGCTCAGGTGCCTGCGGGGCGGCCGTCCGGCGTGCGGATGGTCTCGTGGCCCTGCTTGGCACGGTGGCGATCCTGGTCGTCGCCCACCACGCGAATGACCTTCTCCACCGCGGCGTGGAAGGCCTCGCTGACCGTGGCCGCATCGGCCTGCGCGCTCAGCGGCTGGTGGTTGGCCGGGCGCGCTTCGATGATGCAGCGCTTGTCGTCGCTGCCGCCCTTGCCGGCATTGGTGTCGGAAAAGTAGATCTCGACCCGCGTGAGGTATTCACGAAAGCGCGACAGCTTGGAGGTGATTTCCTGCTCTGCCCACTGGATCAGCGACTCGCCGCCCTGGATGTTGTCGTCCGTGCGAACCTGGACCTGCATGGTGATTTTCCTTTGCTCGTAAACAGGGTGTGAGGGGGTTCGGCGCTGGTGGCGCCGGGCTTGCAGCCATCATGCCCCAGTGGCGCGGCACGCAGAATTGATCGCGCTCAAGCCTCCCACCGGGAGCGGGCCGGCTCCTACAGCGCTTGCCTACCCCCGCGGACACAATGCTTTGCGGTGAAGGAACGATTTTTTCCCATGATGAACCCGCCCCAGCAGCGCCTGAAGATCGGTCTCTCGGCCTGCTTTTCGCACGCGGACCCCAAGCGCGCGCTGTTTACCAACAAGACGCTGCAGTATGTCGAGCAGTCCATCGCCCACTGGCTCATGTCGGCCGGTGCGCTGGTCGTCATGGTGCCCTGCCCCACCGGCGAGACGGCGCGCGGCGACGTCACCCTCAAGCACTACGCCGAGTGGCTGGACGGCATGGTCATGCACGGCGGCTCCGATGTCTGGCCCGGCAACTATGGCGAAGTGCCGCTGCGCGAAGCCTGGGCCGGCGACCGCATCCGCGACCTGTACGACCTGGCCGTGGTCGAGGCCTTCGAGCAGCAGGGCAAGCCCATCTTCGGCGTGTGCCGAGGCCTGCAGCTGATCAACGTGGCCTTTGGCGGCACGCTGTACCAGGACATCGAGACCCAGCACCCCGGCGCCATGCGCCACCGCGACCCTGGCACCTACGACCAGCACTTTCATGACGTGGACCTGGTGCCCGGCAGCCGCCTGGCGCGCATGTACCCGGGGCAGGAGCGGGTGCGCGTCAACAGCATCCACCACCAGGGCATCAAGCAGCTGGCGCCGGGCTTTGACATCGAGGCCTGGAGCTGGCCCGACTGCGTACCCGAGGCCATTCGCCGCAACCCTGGCCAGGGCCGCAGCTACATCGCCGCCACCCAGTGGCACCCGGAGTTCCGTGCCAAGAGCGGCGCCGTGCTGGACGACACGCCCATCCTGCAGGACTTCCTGGCCGCCTGCGAGCTGTACCGATCGCGCCCGCCGCGCATGGGCCGCAGCCCGCTGCACATCCGCGACCGGGCCTCGCGCCTGTTGCGCCAGGCGCTGCTGCGCCGGCACTAGCGCCGCGGCTGGGCACCGGCCAGGCCATGGGCGGCGGGCCGCTCCAGCCGGCGCGCGCGGCGCTTGCGCTCCCAGACCACGATTCCGGTGACGGAGAGCATGACCACTGCCAGCCCCATGAGCGACATCAGGATGCGCCCCGGCAGCCCCAGGATGCGCCCGGAGTGCAGCGGCAGCTGCAGCTGCACGAACACGTCGGCGGCCGTGCCGTGCCAGGGACGGTGCATGCCCAGCACCTCGCCGGTGTTGGAGCTGACGTAGATATTGGACAGGCCCATGCCCATCGTGCCGGTCTCGTCGCTGGGGTCGAAGAACGAGACGTTGTAGAACGGGAAGTCGCCGCCGTACCAGATGCCGCCGGGCGGGTGCGCAAAGCCCAGGCGCTCACCCTCGCGCCGGGCGATGGCGATGGCGTCGGCAAAGCCGATGCGGGGCTCGATGAACGTGCCCAGCGGCGCCCGCCTGAGGGTTTCGTAGGGGCCCGGCGTGGTCGTCGAAATCGTGCTCATCGCCGGGTAGAACACCTCGCGGTACAGGTTGAGCGAGAACGAGGTGAACGACACCACGATGATCACGCCCCACACCCACAGGCCGCCCGCGCGGTGCAGGTCGAAGTGGCGCTTGTAGCCGCCCGCGCGCCAGCGCAGCAGCCACGACGGGCGCCAGCGGCGGGCCCAGGTGCGGGCCGAGCGCGCGGCCTGGCGCGGCGGGAAGGTCAGGTACAGCGCCACGAAGCTGTCGATCAGCCACAGCAGCGCCACGGCGCCCATGAGCCGGAAGCCCCAGCGGTCGCTGCCCCAAAAGGCGGGCATGTGCAGGCTTTCATGCAGGTGCCGCAGCCAGGGCATGAGGTTGCGGCGGCTGAGCGCGATGCTGCGCGAGTCGCGGTGGCCGGTGATGCGGGCCGTGACGGGATCGACGTAGGCGGTGTTGTAGCCCAGTGCGTACTTGGCGCCCGTGGCCGGGTCGGTGCGCGGGCGCACCAGGAAGGAGGCGGCGTGGCCCTCCTCCAGCCCCAGCGTCATGTAGCTCACCTCGGCGCGTGGATCGGCCTGCTCCACGGCGGCGGCGAGCACGAGCGGGTCCTGCAGCGGGCCGCGGCCCGGGGTGTGCATGATGTCGGCGTTCAGCCACTCATCGATCTCGTGGTCCCACGAGATCACCGCGCCGGTGAGCCCGGCGACGATGAGGAACAGGGCCACGGTCAGCCCCGCCCAGCGGTGCACGACCGTCCAGAAGGCGCGCATCAGAAGTCCACGCTGGCGGTGAGCGAGAACGTGCGCGGGCCGCCCTGCACCAGGTAGCCATAGGTGCTGTAGCCGCCCACCGAAGCCCAGTAGCCGCGGTTGGCCACGTTGTCCACGCGCGCGTTCAGCGTGACCAGTTTTCCGCCCACGTCCAGCAGATAGCGCGCGCCCAGGTCCAGCCGCGTCCAGCGGGGTGCGCGCAGGGTGTTGGCCGCGTTGGCGTACTGCGCGCCGGTGTAGAGCACGCGGGCGTTCAGCGCCAGGCCGCTCACGCCCGGCACGTCCCATTCGGCGCCCAGGTTGGCCTGGCTGCGCGGCACGCCCACCACGCGATGGCCGTCGAAGGCGCCGCCCGCCGAGGTGAGGTACTCGGCGTCCAGCAGCGTCAGGCCGCCCAGCACGCGCAGGCCTGTCGCCGGCTCGCCGAAGACGTTGAGCTCCAGCCCCCGGTTGCGCTGCTTGCCGAACACGCCATAGACGTTGTTCACCACGTAGGCGCTGGGCATATCGGTCGTAAAAAAAGCGGCGCTGGCGCCGATGCCGCCGCCGTCGTACTTCAGGCCCACCTCCTTTTGGCGCGTGACGTAGGGCGCGAACACCTCGCCGGCGTTGGCCACGGGCTGCCCGCCGCTGGCCGCCGGGGCCGAACCGCCCTTGGACAGCCCTTCGATGTAGTTGGCGTACACCGACACCTCGGGGCGCAGCTTGAACACCACGCCCGCCACCGGCGTCACGCGGCTCTTGTCGTAGCTGCCGGAACTGGCGCCGCTGGTGGCATCGAAGCCGTCCACCTGGATGGTCTGATGGCGCAGGCCCAGCGTGAGCAGCAGGCGCTCGTCCAGCATGGCCATGGTGTCGGCCAGCGCCAGGCTGCGGGTCTGGATGCGCTCGGTCTCGCGCGGGCTGCCCAGCGTGCCGCCAAAGCCGGTCAACGGCGGCGGGGTCAGCGCCACGGGGTGGTAGATGTCGTTGGTCTGGCCGGTGGCGTAGTTGTAGCCCCAGGCATTGCGCTCGCTGGAGTCGAAGGCCGTGAGCGACGCCACGGCCGTGTGCTTGACGGAGCCGGTCTGGAAGGTGCCGCGCACGCCCAGCTCGCCGGTCTGGATGTGGTTCTCGCGCGTGTTGTCGAAGCGGTTGAGCGTGGCATCGCCCGTGCCGCTGGCGATCGTCAGGCCCGACAGGGCGTTGTCTTCTTTGCCCCGGCGCATGCCCAGGGCCGCCCAGCCCGTCCATTGGTCATTGAAATCGAACTCGCCGCGCACGGTGCCGAACAGGTCGCGGCTGTCGGAGTACGTCCACGGCTGGGCATAGCTGGCCTTGGCATCGGGCGCAGCCGGCATCGGCAGCCCGGCCGTGGGCGTGACGGCGGGCCGCGGCGCGCTCAGCCGGTGCTGCTGCCAGCCCAGGTCGGCCGACAGGCGCGCGCGGGCGCTGCGCCAGTCCAGGCCCAGCGAGCCCACGGTGATGCGCGTGTCCTCGCCGTCCACCCCCGTGTCGCCGCTGCGCCGCGCCAGGTTCAGGCGCACGCCGGTGGCGTTGTCCGGGCCAAAGCGGCGCGACAGGTCGGTGGCCGCATACAGCTGCCCGCCGCTGGCCACGCCCACGGCCACGCGGCTCAGCGGCTCGCTGCCGGCGCGCTTGGGCACCACGTTGATGAGGCCGCCCAGGCCGCCGCCGCTGACGCTGCCCGCACCCGAGCCGCTCAAAAACGCATTGGCGCCGCGAAACACCTCCACGCGCTCGACGAACTCGGTGGCCATGTACTGGCGCGGCACCAGGCCATACAGGCCGTTGTAGGCCACGTCGTCCGAATACAGCGTGAAGCCGCGCACGAAGTACGTCTGCTGGAAGTTGCCAAAACCCCGCGCCTGGCGCACGCCGGCATCGTTGAGCAGCACGTCGCCCACGCTCCTGGCCTGCTGGTCCTGGATCAGCCCGCTGGTGTAGCTGGTGGCAGAGAACGGCGTGTCCATCATGTCCTGCGTGCCCAGCACGCCCGCGCGCGCACCGCGCGCCACCTGCCCGCCGGCATAGGGCCTGGACAGGCCCTGGGCCGAGGCGTCGGCGCTGGCCTCCACCGTCACGGCGGACAGGGCGGGCGCGCCCTCGGGGGCCTGGGCCTGGGCCTGGGCCTGCGCGCCTGCGCCAGCAAGCGCCAGCCCCGCGGCGACCGCCAAGGTCCGCAACGGGAAACAAAAGGTGGTGAAAGGCATAACGCAAAGACGAGTGAGAAAGATTCTCAATTATCACGTCTTTGGGGAGTTGCTACCTTTTATGCATCAAATCAGCATCAAACGCTTGCCCAGCAAGCGCAGGCAGCTATTGTTTTAGCAGCTTCTCGCCGGGCTGCGCAGCCCGGCAACGGCGAAATTGACCGCGGGTATGGTCGAACAAGCTGCACCGCCTGGCGTGTACGCCGCTGGGCAGGCGCCTGGCCTCAGGCGCCGGGCGGGCCTGCCCCAGCCCGGCCGGCACACCCCGGTTCAGTGGTGGTGGCCGTGGCCGCCGTGCACGTGGCGGTGGGCGATTTCCTCGGGCGTGGCGGCGCGCACCTCGGTCACCTTGCAGCTAAAGCGCAGGGCCTTGCCAGCCAGAGGGTGATTGCCGTCCAGGTGCACCTCGGGGCCCTTGATGCGGGCGACGTGAAACACCATCGTCTGGCCGTCGGGGCCGGGGCCCTGCAGCTGGCCGCCGACCTTCACGCTGGGCGGGAATTCGCTCTTGGGGATGGTGCGCACCAGCGACTCGTCGCGCTCGCCGAAGGCGTCGCCCACGGCCAGCTCGACCGTGGCCGCATGGCCCGCGCCCTGGCCCTGCAGGGCCGCCTCCACCTTGGCAAAGATGTTGTCGTAGCCGCCATGCAGGTAGGCGACGTGGCCGCTGTCCAGCGTCTTGCCGGTGGCGGCGTCGGTCAGCGTGTAGTTCAGGGTGACGGCGGTGTCTTTGTCGATGTTCATGGCGTGCGTGGATGGGCGGGCAAAGGGGCGATTGTGGCCCAGCCCTGCGCGCTTCAGTCCGCTGCCAGCACCGGGCTGGCGACGCCGCGCGGGTCCAGCGTGACCACAACCTGCGGGGCGTGCGGCAGGTCGGGCCGCGGCACGTCGGACAAATCGCGCTGGGCGGTGAACTGCCCATCCAGGTACAGAAAAGTCACGCTCCGCGCCGCGGCGGCCAGGGCCTGCTCGGCGCTGGCGTGGCCGCTGCCGCCCAGGCTGCCCTCGCCATCGAGCTCGAAGGCCCAGCCACTGCCGCTGCGCTCGGCCAGCGTGCCCAGGTCGATGAGCTTGTCGCGCACGTTGCTGGCGCACAGGCGGCCGCGGTAGGCATACAGGGTGAAGGTGTGGGCGGCGTGCGTGCCGGGCGCGTGCGCCGGGGTGGGGATGGCGTCGTCCGTGCCCTCGGGCATGCGGATGGCGCGGGCGGAGGAAGGTTGGGCAGTGAGCATGGCAGTCAGGGGGAGGACACAGGGGAGGGAGGAAGGGACCGCCCCATGCTAGGAAGCCGCCCCGCCGCGCCCTGTAGGAGAAGGACCGGCGCCCCTGCAGTGCGGCGTCCGCTGCCGTCGCCGGAACAGCGCCGGATCAGCGCCGGCGCCGGCCCAACCACCAGCCTGCGGCCAGGCCCAGCGCGGCCAGCGCGGTGACGGTGGCCGCCGTGCCCACGGCGTCGGCATGGCGATGGCGGCGCCCGCCCTCCACCGAGGTCTGCAGCGAGGGGCGAAACAAGTTGCCCTCGGACAGCGGCACCGGCCGCGCCCGGCGCAGGGCAAAGTCGCTGGCGCGGCGCATCAGCCGCGCCACGGCGCCCGGGGCCACGGCGTGCGCCACGCGCCCGGCCAGCGTGCCCGTGCCCATGAACGTGACGGCGCGCGGGCGCGGGGCGCCCGCCAGCTGCACGATGGTCTCGGCCACGGCGTGCGGGTCCACCATGGGCAGGGGCGGGTCGATGCGCCGGCCCGTGTAGTTGGCGCCGTGCGACAGGCCGGGCGAATCGACGAAGGTGGGCGCCACGTCGCACACATGCACCAGGGGCAGGTCGGCCACCTCGGCGCGCAGCGATTCGGACAGCGCGCGCACGCCGGCCTTGCTGGCGGCGTAGGCCGCGGCATAGGGCGTGGGCAGCCAGCCGCCGACCGACACCATGTTGATCAGCCGCCCATGGCGCTGCTGGCGAAAGCGTGCCAGCGCCGCGTGCGCGCCGTGCATGTGGCCCAGCAAATTGGCCTCGATCACGCGCCGATGGGCGGCCAGCGGCACGTCGTCGAAGCGGCCGATGGCGCCCACGCCTGCAGCGTTGACCCAGACGTCGATGCGGCCGTAGTGGCGCACCGCCTTGTCCGCCAGGGCTTGCACGGCGGCGGGGTTGGTGACGTCGGTGGGGATGCCGATGGCCTGCCCGCCCACGCCGCAGCAGGCCAGCGCCACGGGGGCCAGGGTGTCAGGGTTGCGCGAGGCCAGCACCAGGCGCGCGCCGCGCCGGGCAAAGGCCAGCGCCGCGGCGTGGCCGATGCCGCTGGAGGCGCCGGTGATGACCACCACCGCGTCGGCGGGCAGCAGGGAGGAAGGGGCGAGGGGGCGGTGCGATTCCGGTGTCGGCATGGGCGTCATGGTGCAGCGCTGCGCGGGGCAGCGAAACAGGGGAATGCCGGATTTGTAACAGCAGCAGATCCGTCCTGGCGTAGGACGGCTGCCAAGCGCGCGCAGCCTGCAAGTCAAAAAGGCCTGCAGCGCCCGCCGCGCCTGCGCAGGCAGCTATGAAAACCGCAGCGCGGGCGGCACCCGCTGCCGCATCAGCGCGCGGCGGAGCGGTTGGCGAAGTCCACCACGATGCCGGCGGGCGTGATGCGGATGGCGCCCGGCTGCACGCCCAGGGTGCCGGCCAGGGCCAAATCCTTGGGGCGCAGCTGGTGCAGCACGGCGTCCTGCAGCGCCTGCTGGGCCAGGGGCACGCCGTAGCGCGCCACGTTCTGCGCCAGCGCCGGCGGCAGGCCCTGCACGCGCAGGGCGTTGACCTGTAGGCGGTCGGCGCGGATGGTGTGGTCCGAGGGCTCGTAGCGCAGGCCGAAGTCCAGGTCCAGCACGCCGCTGGGCTGGCGGCCCTGCAGCAACAGGCCGATGGCCTGCAGGTCGAGCACGGCGTTGATCAGGTTGCGCTCGGGCAGCAGCTTGAGGGCGGGGGCCTGCAGCTCCACCTCCAGCACGCCGGCAAGCGGGTAGCGGCGCGGAAAGCGCGTGGCCAGGGCCTGCTGCAGTTCGCGCGCGCCGATGGTGTAGCGCGGCGTGGCGGCGCTGGCGCAGCCGGGCAGCACGGCCAGGGCGGCCAGGGCGGCGGCGGTGGTGGCGGCCCAGGCCAGGGCGGCGCGGCGCGGCGGTTGGGTGGGTATGGTCATGGTGTGGTGGGCGTTAGGGAAGCGGCGGCCAGCGCGGCCAGCTGCTGGTGCGCGGCGCTGGCGGGCTGGGCGGGGCGCTGCTGGCGGGCCTGTTCGTAGCGCTCGCCGAACACGTCCAGCCAGGTGTGCAGCACGGCGGCGGCATGCGCGTCGCCCGCCAGCTCCAGGCAGCGCGCCGCCACTTCGCTGGTGCACCACTGCCCGCCCTGGGGCGCGTGGCGCAGGCGGTAGCGAGACGGCGCGTCGCCCTGCAGCGCCAGCACGGGGAAGCGCTCCAGGTACGGGCTCTTGCGGAACATCTTGCGCGCCTCGGCCCAGGTGGCGTCCAGCAGCACGAAGAGCGGCCGGCGCCCGGGTGGCACGGGCAGCGCCGGCACGTCGGCCGCCGCGGCCTGCACCACGGCGCGGCCGGGCGCCAAGCCCTCGGCCGGAAAGACGATGAACGGCTGCCAGCGTGCGTCCTGCAGCAGCGCCAGCAGGGCCGGGTCGGCCTCGGTGCGCGACCAGCCGAAGGCCCAGGTGTCAGCCACCACGTCAGCGATCAGCCAGCCGGTGTTGCTGGGCTTGAGCGGCTCGATGTCGTGCATCAACAGGCACACGCCCGCCTGCGTGGCGCGCTGCGGGCGCAGGGCGCAGGTGCAATGGGTGACGACCAGGCGGCAGCCCGCGCAGTGCGCGCGGCGCGAGCCGCCGCGGGCCAGAAAGGGCTTGGCCGAGCGCGCCAGGCGGGCGTCGCGCAGGCGGGCGACGGCGTGCGGCGCAGCGGGTGGTTTTTGGGTCATTTCGGGCTCTGGCGCTTGCCAGACAAGCGCGAGCAGCTATCAAAACGATAGTTGTCGGCGGGCTATTCGCGCGACGGGATTGTCAGGCCGCGCTGCACCGCCGGCCGGTCCAGGAAGTTGGCCAGCACGCGCTGCACCTGGCGGAAGTCGCCCATGCCCACCAGCTCGCCCGCGCCGTAGAACTCGATCAGGTTGCGCACCATGGGCAGCACGGCGATGTCGGCGATCGTGTAGTCCTCGCCCATGATCCAGGTTTGGTCCTTCAACCGCTCGTCCAGCACGCCCAGCAGGCGCCGGGTTTCCTTCAGGTAGCGGCCCAGCGGGCGCTTGTCCTCCCAGTCCTTGCCGTCGAACTTGGTGAAAAAGCCCAGCTGGCCAAACATGGGGCCCACGCCGCCGACCTGCCAGAACAGCCATTGCAGCGTCTCGTAGCGTTCGAGGTCGTCCTTGGGCAGCAGCGAGCCCGTCTTGGCCGCCAGATAGACCAGGATGGCGCCGGACTCGAACAGCGCGAGCTGCCGCCCGCCCGGGCCGTTGGGGTCGATGATGGCCGGGATCTTGTTGTTCGGGTTGAGCGACAGGAACGCGGGCGAGTGCTGGTCGTCCTTAGCGAAGTCCACCAGATGCGGCTCGTAGTCCAGCCCGGTCTCCTCCAGCATGATCGACACCTTCACGCCGTTGGGCGTGTTCAGCGAATACAGCTGCAGCACATCGGGGTTGCGGGCCGGCCATTGGGCGGTGATGGGGTGATCCAGGGGCATGGGGTGACTCCTTTGCTCGGTTGCTGAAGGGCGTCCAGTCACTGTAGGCAAAGACGGCGCGCCGTGCACGCCTTGGCAGCAGATCGCGGCAGCAGGGGGCACGCGGCGGGGGCAGCGTCCGACGGGGGCATTGGCCGCTGGCGGTCAGCATGCCCAGGGCCGCTGCCGCAGCGCCCGCGCGGGGCCGGCCACCCTCCACACCAGAGCACACCCCATGTCCGACACCCACAACCACGGCGCTGGCGCCAGCGAATCGCAACTGAAGAAAGCCCTGGCGCTCACCGCCACCTTCCTGGTCGTGGAGGTGATCGGCGGGCTGTGGAGCGGCAGCCTGGCGCTGCTGTCGGACGCCGCGCACATGCTGACCGACGTGGTGGCGCTGGCGATCGCGCTGCTGGCCGTGCGCATCGGCCGGCGCCCAGCCGACGACCAGCGCACCTTTGGCTACGCGCGCTTCGAGATCCTGGCCGCGGCCTTCAACGCGCTGCTGCTGTTTGCCGTGGCGGGCTATGTGCTGTACGAGGCCTGGCGGCGCTTTTCCGAGCCGCCCGAGGTGCAGTCCGTCGCCATGCTGGTGGTGGCCACTGCCGGGCTGGTCACCAACCTGATCAGCATGCGGCTGCTGTCGGGCGGCAAGGAGAGCAGCCTGAACGTCAAGGGTGCCTATCTGGAGGTGTGGGCCGACCTGCTGGGCTCGGTGGGCGTGATCGCCGGCGCCATCGTTATCTGGCTCACGGGCTGGGTGTGGGTGGACACGCTGGTGGCCGTCGCCATCGGCCTGTGGGTGCTGCCGCGCACCTGGGTGCTGCTGGGCGAGAGCGTGCACGTGCTGCTGGAGGGCGTGCCGCGCGGCGTGTCGCTGCCCGACGTGCGCAGCGCCCTGGCCGGGCACCCCGGCGTGGCCAGCGTGCACGAGCTGCACGTGTGGAGCCTGACCAGCGGGCAGATCAGCCTGACGGCCCACATCGTGAACGCGCCCCCGGCCCACCCGCAGGAGCTGCTGGTGCAGCTGCGCGCGATGCTGGCGGAGCGCTTCGCGCTGCACCACACCACGCTGCAGGTGGAAGCGCAGGCCTGCGAGCTGGCGGGCGAGGGGCACAGCTTTGGCGGCGCCACACTGCATGGCGGGGATGAGCATGACCACGACCATGGGCATGCGCACGCGATTGAGGCGACGCCCGCGCAGCAAGGGCCGCATGCCCATGGAGGGCCCGGCGGCGCGCACGCGCACTGACGGGGCGCACTGCGGCAGCGGCGCCCTGCCCGCTCGTCAGTCCTTGACCAACCCGCTGTCCACCACCAGGTTCTGTCCCGTCACCGCCCGCGCCCAGGGCGAGAGGAAGAACAGCACCGCATCGGCAAACTCGGCCGGCGTGGTCACGCGGCGCAGCGGGGTCATGCTGGCGATCAGGTCGAACACCGCCTCGGGCGTGGCGCTGCTCGCGTCCGTGGTGCGCAAGAGCCCGCCCGAGACCATGTTCACCGTGATGCCGTCGGGCCCCAGGTCGTGCGCCGCCGTGCGGGTCAGCGACAGCAGCGCCGCCTTGGCCGCCGTGTAGTCGTGGTAGGGCACCACCGGGTTCTGAAACAGGTTGGTGCCCACGTTCACGATGCGCCCAAAGCCCTGCGCGCGCATGCCGGGCAGGGCGGCCTGCATGGTGTTGAGCGCGCCCTTCACGGCGCCCTCGATCTGCTGGCTGAAGCGCTCCCAGGCGATGTCGCCCAGCTTGGGGCGCGCGTCGCCGTCGAAGGAGAACTGCGCCAGGGCGTTGTTGACGACGGCGGTGATGGGGGCGCCGGTGCGCTCGCGTGCGGTGGCGAAGAGGCGTTGCACGGCGGCGGCGTCGGTCACGTCGGCCTGCAGGGCGATGGTGCGCGGGCCCAGCTCGTCGGCCAGGGCCTGGGCAGCGGCTTCGCTGCGGTGGTAGTTGATGACCACGCCAGCGCCCTCGCGCGCTAGGGCGCGCACGATGGCTTGGCCTAGGCCACGGGCGCCGCCGGTGACCAGGACCCATTGTTCGGACAGTTGCATGTGAGACTTCCTTTCGTCAGTTATCCATGACGCGGCGTGGCCCCAGTCGGTAGAGCCTGGCAGCGACTCAGGGGAAGTGATTACTCTTTCGTGGGCAGCGTTGAGCTCACAGCTTGTGCTCGCTGGTGCGGGTGGATAGGTCAGACACATCAGGTCTGCGTCCGCCCAGTGCTAGCCGGACAGATCTTCGCAAGCCCACACCAGCAACCGCCGCCACGCCCGTGGGATACGCGGCATCAGCCCGCCCAAGCGGTTGAGCCGCGAAACTGGTGCTACGGGAGCAAGCCAAAAAAATTTCAGTGACTCATCATTGAGTAGAAGGCAGCCCAATAATTGATAGTCGACGCTTCCTATTAGTCGTCACCAGCCATTCAATATGAACTCCAAAAACAAGTCCCTCGACGCCTGTCTCCAACCATTTTCGTCTTTCCAGTTAAAATAATTACCGCCATTCTATTTAGATCCTATGCTTCTTGAAATTTTATATCAGAAATGCAAATAATTTAGGGTCTTAGGAAGCAAACTCATCTTTCGAATGAACTAACTTCCTATCGTGGTTCAGAAAAACACGTACTTCAGGCGTTCCAAGCTGAGCGAGGCCAAGTTTCGCCAGATCGTGCGGCTGTTTGCGATGGACTTGACTGCCACGGACTGTGCCGAGCTTTGCGGCGTATCGGTGCGTTCGATCAATGCGATCTACCTGCGCATGCGCGCCCGGATGGCCGAGCACTGCGAGGCGCTGTCGCCACTCGTCGGTGAGCTGGAGGCCGATGAGTCGTACTTTGGCCCCAGGCGCGTGCGAGGCTTGCGCGGGCGCGGCGCGGGCCGCAAAACAGTCGTGTTCGGTCTGCTCAAACGCGGCGACTGCGTGTACACCGAAATCGTGCCGGACGCCTCCAAACGCACGCTGCAAGCCATCATCCGCGGCAAGGCGGACATCGCCAGCGTCATCCACACCGATCGCTGGCGCGGCTATGACGGCTTGGTGGATGTGGGCTTTGACAAACACTTTCGCGTCAGCCACGGAGCCAACGAGTTCGCCCGCGGCTCGGTGCATGTCAACGGCATCGAGAGCTTTTGGAGCTTTGCCAAGCGGCGCCCGGCGCAGTTCAACGGCGTGCCGCGCAAGACGTTTTACCTGCACCTGAAGGAGACTGAGTTTCGCTTCAACTATCGCAACCAAAACCTCTACAAGGCACTGCTCTCGTTGCTGAGAAACAATCCGCTTTGAGCTATTTTGCTTCCTAAGACCCTAATTTAATTATCAACCACCGCCTACAAGACGCATTCCCCTGAACCCTGCCGTACTCCGATAGACTACTACATCCAAATGGCTTGGGAGACAACTTCGCGAATAACTTGGATCTTCACCTCGCCAATATAGTCAATATCGTCAAGTTCCTCGTCGGTCGCGTTGGCGAGCTTCCCTACAGTCGTCATGCCAGCTGCCTTTAGGCGTTGAATTATGGGATCAGTTAAACCGTATGGGTAAGCCGGAGACCGCCCGAGGACATTAATTTCCTTATTGAGGATTGCCAGTCCGGTTTCATCCGGCAATTCTGGCAACTTTATTGCCTGAAACGGCGCCCCTGAAATATGCAACTCGGCAGGATCTGATACGGTCTGTAGCCATTCTTCAATCATTTCGAAAGTCAACCGCCTCGTTGGCGTTGCCTCAAGCAAACTGCAGAGATTTATCGCGAAGATAGGACCTCTCCCTCCGGATTTTAATGCCCGCGAAGCCTCACGTCTTGCCACAAAGCCGAGATATTCTAGAATTTCAAATATTTTTAAGTATGGGCTAACTACCTGCCGATGGATCAAAACTCGATCTTGTGCAGTAGTTCGGAGATTGCTTTTAACCGGCTTCGTCCCATGGTCAACAATTACGCCAAAAACCTCTCTAGCCGGATCAATAAGCGCCTCGTAGATACCCAATTTCGGCGCCACCTCATCCATCAATGGCCAGAAATAATCAGAAGCCATTTCAAGCAGACACTGCGTCACCTCTGGAATGCCGATTTTATCCTTATCGTCAAACCTATTGCAGGCCAATATAAACCCACGAAGATTACCAACCACGGCGCGCCCAAGAAGGTTGGCAAACTGCGATGGAGCTAGCCGATCCGAAAAATTAGCGCGATCGGACAGTCGGGGATATCGGGCCTTTACTACGTCCGGAAAGAAGTCGGGGGCAGAAGTTATGTCGGATCGACCAATGTCGATGACGGTAGAATCATTAAAAACATCGAAACGAACACCGAATTTCGTCACGCCGGGATAGATTGATGCCTTGCAGGAGGTGAGGCTACTCGACAAAGTACGGTATAAGTCGAAAAAGACTTCAAGAGGTTTTTCGCGACCAATATGTGCCGCATCATCGAATAATAAAACAATTCTCATGTTCAGGCCCTGCGCCAAAGCAGTCAGGCCGAACTGAAGCGACACTTGATCTGTCGCATCTGCGAAGTCGTATTCGAGATTTCGCGCGCTGAGCTCCCGTTGAATTGCTTGCGAAAGAAGAACGCAAAAGTGGCCGATGTATTCATTGCCGTCTGATTGCAGCAACGGAAGATAGCGCAAGCTGACATAGACAGGAAGTACACTCATCGATACTCTCATCCGTCGAAAAGCTTCAATCAATAGCGCACTCTTACCACTGCCTCGACCTCCTCGCACAAGGACTGGCCCGTGAGCGCTCAACTTTCGGATGATAACTTCGTCGTGTGACGAAAATTTGTGATATTTATCGAACTGACCGGGCGGGCACTCTTCCGCAGCGAGGATGAGCCCAGGGTCCAAATCGGTATAGTTAGCGGTGTTCAAGGTATAAGCCTCTTTATTGATTTGTAGCATCTGACTGCTTCGCTAGGCGGGAGGGAGGCATAGGCGGTATGCACAAAATGGGAGATTAGCCCGAGATTTGCTACAAGCAAAAATGTTTCCCGAATGGAGTTTTTAACAGTGGCTTCGTCAAATAGCAACGCGGTCGTGAAAAACTCCCAGTGCACGCCCTTCGACAAAACCGAATAGAGCTGCGCGCTTCTGCCCTTAGCTTCATCCATGAACCGGTCTGGATCAATGCCGACAATATCGGACAACAACGGGTCAGAATCATGGCTAGAGACGTAGTCAATCATTCGATTTATTGCAGGTTTCCAGAAGATATGCTCAAAGTGCTTGGAAAACAATGCGCGACTAATCTTGGGAAGATCGTGGTCGATACTCCACAAAGCTTGGTTAGGTTTTTCGTCAGGCATCACATCACCTGACCAAGCAAAAGCTGATTTCGCACGCTTCCCTGGCTCATACTCCGGCTGTGCTTGGAACTCGCTCAAATAGAGCATGCGGAATGAGTCGAGGCGTCCTACAAGTGCAGCGCAGCCATTCTCTAATAGAACACGGGAGCAAAAGGGCCCAAAACTGAGGGCTTCGTCTGTGATGCTTTCGGTTAAAAAATTGGCCGCTTTGGTAGAGAAATTCCGAAGTGAATTCCCAAGCTGGTTAAGGGCAATTTTTCCAGTTCCCTCTGATTGATCGCCACATAGAAGAAGTGCAATTTCATTCATTTAGTCTGGTGCTATTACGACACAAAACACACGGGTTTGGCTACACAGATGGGCGCTTACCGAAAAGCCGTGTATTGAAAATTCGCGCAACAAGAAAATCGGAACAAGTAGTCCTCCAGTCTAACAGTCAATCCACTCACTAGATGCAGGCGAGCCCTTGTCAAACGCACTGTCAGACCACCGTTGAGTTGCCTCGACGAAGGACGACTTCTCCTGATGCTAATGAGCCGCAAGAGGTCGAAATCAGCCATAAGCCCTCTAGTCGCAGCTCACACAATCAGCACACTCTGCGTAGCACCCGTCATTGCCACATAAAACACCCGCGCTTCTAATATCGCAACCCCGCTTTCAACACCTTTCTCCTCCCCAACACCGCGCTCACCCATCACCGCCACCACCGGCCACTCCAACCCCTTGCTCGCGTGCATCGTCGTCACCTTGATGGCGTCCTCTTCCAGCCGATAGTCGCCTGAACGCTTGCGCACCCGGTGCGGCAGCCCCTTGCGTGCCAGGGCGGCGCACGCTTCCATCTCGCTGTGATGCCGGCACAGCACGGCCATATCGCCCCAGGGGTGGCCCTGGGCGTACTGGTCGGCCAGCAGCTCGGCCACCCGGGCCGCGCGCTCGGGCAGGGTGGGCAGGTCGTCGATGACGATGGGCTCGGGGCCTTCGCGGCCGCAGCTCTGGGGTTGCAGCAGGGGGATGCCGTCGTCTCCGCCTTCGGCGTCTTCGGGCTGCAGCAGGTCACCGGCCATGCGGTGGGCCACCTGCAATATCTGCCGCGTGTTGCGGTAGTTGATCTTCAGGATGGTGGTGCGGCCGGCGGCCTGGATGCCCACGCTTTTCAGGCTGAAGCTCTTGGTCCGGGTGCGGTCGTAGATGCTCTGCGCGTCGTCGTAGAGCAGCAGCAGGCTGTTGGTGGCGGGGTCCACCATTTGCGTGGCGAGCGTGAGCCATTCGGGCGCGAAGTCGTGGCCCTCGTCGATGAGCACGGCGTGGTACTGGCCGGTGGGGATGCGGCCCGCCGCCACGCCGGCGATGACGCCCTGCACGTACTCGTCCATCAGCTTGGCCACCGCCTTGCGCTGCCTGCCTTCGGGCAGCAGCTGGTGCTGCATCAGCTGGTCGCGGCACCATTTGTGGAAGTGGCGCACGTGCACGCGCTCGTGCAGGCCCTTGGCGGCCATGTCGGCGGCCAGCTTCACGGCCAGCGGCTCGTTGTAGCAAAGCACCAGGATGGGCTTGCTGGCGGCGGTTTGCGTCCTCGCCAGGTGCTCGGCGCGGTAGCCCAGGATCATGGTCTTGCCCGAGCCGGCCACGCCGTGGATGACGCGGTGGCCGTCGCCCAGGCTGCGGGCCAGCTGCTCCTGCTGCAGGTCCATCACCTGCATCAGGTCGGGCAGGCGGGCGTCCTCATCGGTCCCGCCGGTGCCGAACAGGCTTTGCTGCTGCGGCACGCGCACTTCGGGGAAGAGGATCCAGCGCACGCGGTCCAGCTGCTGCGGCGTCAGGCCGGGCGCGCCGAAGCGGCGGGGGAACATGGCGTGCAGGCGCTGCGCGAAGGCGGCAGCGTCCACGCTCTCCAGCATCTCGTCCTTGCAGACGACCAGGTGCGGCGCCATGGCCGCGCCCAGCCCGGCGGCGTCGAACTGCTGGCGGGTGATCTGGGTCAGCACCACGCCGTGCCCCCAGGGCAGCACCAGCTTGCCCTGGTGCGGGCCGCCCTGCTGCACCAGCTGCGCGTCGCGCTCCAGCGCGTTGACCACCTGGATGACGCAGTGGCGGGCCTGCTGCAGCGGGCTCATGACCACCTTGAGCGGCTGACCTTCGGGCGCGATCTCGAAGCGCTCGCGCGTGGCGCTGCGGATGGTCTGCAGGTGCCAGTCCTTGACCTCCAGCACCAGCGCGCCGTGCTGCGGGTGCAGCAGCACGAAATCGGGCCGGGTCTGCTGGGGGCCGATGGGCACGTCCCACCACAGCAGCCAGTCCTGGTGCAGTTTTTTTTGCAGCCGCTCGGCCAGACGGCGCTCGCCGGGGGTGCCCCGGCCGGCCATCGTGCCGGCCGACATCAACGTTGCCATCGCCTCCCTCTCGGCTCATCAAGGTTTCAATCGGAAACACTTTATAAGAGCACCCGCTGATGGCTGGCTGACGGAAACCCCGAGGGTTGACAAACAACAAAAAGGGCTTGAGCCCGATTTTCAATGAAATCAGGCTCAAACCCTTTATACACAAGCGCTGGCAGCTATCAAATCTGCAGTGCTTTTGCCGGCGCAGCGGCCGGCAGCGATGGTCAGGCCGCCTTGGGCGGGCGGTGCAGCAGGCAGACCTTGTTGCCGTCCGGGTCGCGCAGGTAGGCCAGGTACATGCCGCCGGCGCCCTGCTCGCCACGCCAGCCGGGTGCGTCTTCGCAGTCGGTGCCGCCTGCGGCGACGCCGGCGGCGTGGGCAGCGCGGGCCTGCTCGGGCGAGGTGGCAGCAAAGCCGATGGTGCTGCCGTTGCCGTGGCAAGCGGGTTCGCCGTTGATGGGCGCGGTGATGGCAAAGGTATTGCCGCCGTGGCGCCAGAAGGTGCGGTTCTTCGGGTCGGTGAAGCCGGGCTTGATGTCCAGCGCGCCCAGCAGGGCGTCGTAGAACTTGCGGGATTTCTCGAGGTCGCTCGCGCCGAGCATGACGTGGCTGAACATGGTGTTGACCGTGGCCTTTGCGGGTTGAAAAAGAGTGGAAGCAGGAAAGGCGCGGGCAAGTGGCACGCGCCCGCGCCATCGTAGTGCGCAGCCAATGCGGCGCCCGTCGCGCAGGAGTCTGCGCCGCGCAGCAGGCCGACTGGCGCGTGGCGAGACGTCCGACAGGGCGCGCGGCGGGCGCTGCCTAGGATCGACGGCTCCATCAGCCATACCCCAGGAGTGATCCATGAGCGTCGCCAAAGTCATCGAAGTGAGTTCCACCAGCCCCAAGAGTTTCGAGGACGCCATCAACAACGGCCTGCAACAGGCATGCAAGGACGCCAACAGCGTGCGCGGCGCCTGGATCAAGGAGCAGAAAGTCACCGTGGAGGGCGGCCGCGTCTCGGCCTACCGCGTCAACATGCAGGTGACCTTCGTCGAGCCCCAGGCCTGACGCACGGCGCCGCAGCACGCGGCGCTTTCTTTGTCTTTCTTTTGAGAGGCGACGCGGCCCCGTGGCCGCGCCCTCTCGTGCCATGCACCCCGGCCAGCCTGGGGTTTGGCCTCCGTGGCCCAATGGCGCACCGAAGCGGCGCCGCGCGTTGCTTTCACGCACTCCATGGCCCCACCGCAAGCTCCGTCCTCCGTTTCCCCTTCGCAACCTGAACGAACGGGCAGCGTCTTTCGCAACGGCGGCTTCACCGCCTTCCTGGCCGCGCGCATGGTGGCTGTCGTCGCCACGCAGGTGCAGGCGGTGGTCGTCGCCTGGCAGGTGTATGACCTGACGCGCGAGCCGCTGGCGCTGGCCTGGGTGGGGTTGGCGCAGTTTTTGCCCATGCTGAGCCTGCTGCTGCCGGCCGGCGACCTGATCGACCGCTTCGACCGCCGCCGCATCCTGGCGGCGAGCTGGTCGGTGGGGGCGCTGTGCAGCGCGCTGCTGTGGTGGCTGTCTGGCCACGGCGCCAGCGGCGTGGCGGGCATCTATGCCGTGCTGGTGCTGTACGGCTGCACGCGCGCGTTCTCGGGGCCGGCGCTGCAAAGCCTGCTGCCGCAGATCGTGCCGCGCGGCCAGCTGGCGCAGGCCATGGCCGCCAACAGCATGCTGATGCGCGGCGCGGCCGTGGGCGGGCCGCTCTTGGGCGGCCTGCTGTACGCGCTGGGCGGCGGGCGACTGACCTATGCGGTGTGCTGCGCCTGCTTCGTGCTGGGGGCCGTGCTGCTGCGCCGGGTGGCGGTGCCCCACGCCGGCCCGCGCGTGCAGGCCCAGGGCACGATGGCCGAGCGCTTCGGCGCCGGCATCACCTTCATCCGCACGCGGCCCATCATCCTGGGCACCATCTCGCTGGACTTGTTTGCCGTGCTGCTGGGTGGCGTGGTGGCCCTGCTGCCCATCTACGCGCAGGAGGTGCTGCACGTGGGCCCCGCCGGCCTGGGCGCGCTGCGCAGCGCCATGGCGGTGGGCGAGGTGGGCATGGGGCTGCTTTTGAGCGTACGGCCGATCTCGCGCCACGTGGGGCGCACCATGTTCGCCGCGGTGGCGGTGTTCGGCGCGGCCAACCTGGTGTTCGCGCTGTCGCACTGGTTCTGGCTGTCGTGCCTGATGCTGGGAATAGCCGGCGCCGCCGACATGGTGAGCGTGAACATCCGCGGCACGCTGGTGCAGTTCTCCACGCCGGATGCGATGCGCGGGCGCGTGAACGCGGTCAACATGCTGTTCATCGGCTCGTCCAACGAACTGGGCGAGTTTCGCGCCGGCACCAGCGCGGCGTGGCTGGGTGCGGTGCAGGCGGCGGTGCTGGGCGGGGTGTGCACGCTGGGGGTGGTGGCGGCGTGGATGAAGGTGTTTCCGCTGCTCAGGCGGGTGGATCGGTTTGAGGAGGCGGCGCGGGTGAGTGAGGCGCAGGGGCTGGAGGGCCGTTGACGCGGTGCCGAAGCTGAAACTGAAGAAAAAATCTGGGAAAAGCGGATTTCTGCAAGAAATGTTGTAGCACTGCAGATTTTTCCTTGCCCCAAAGGTCATCTGCATGAGCGCTGTTGGCTATGCGTGGATCCAGCAAGCTTTGGACACGCCCGATTTCCTTGGTACGCAGCAGGCGCGCGCAGCGCCCGTCAGCCGTATCGAGCGGCTGCCCGAAGGGGCGTTGCTGGTGCCGCCTCGGCTGGTGCCCGCGCAGGAGCTGCTGCCCCAGGCGCTCTTTGCCATCAAGCACGAGGGCGTCCGGCCGGACCTGCTGGCTGTGGCGCTGCGCCGCATCCCGCCTGAGCAGTTGGCCGAGCTGGCCCGCAGCGGGCCGAACGGGGTCTATACCCGCAAGCTATGCCATCTCTGACCTGCGCCAGGAGGTGGACTTCCTCGCCCTGTTCGACCGGGTATCGCTCTTCATCAACGACCGCCACGACGTGCGAAGCAGCGACCTGACCACGCTGATCGTGACGATTTTCCAAAACGGCGGAAAGCTGTCGAACCACCGGCGCAAGCAGTTCGCGCAGCGCGTGCCGTTGCAAGCGCTGGATGCCATCGAGACGGGCGTGAGCCGCGCCATGCGGGGCTTGCCGCTGGATCAGGCATCGCGCAGCACGCTGAATTCCTGATACAGCCGCACAGGCAGCGGCACTTGCAGGGACCAATGGACAGTCATGGGCTTGCTGCCCTCCGCATGTTCGCGCACCACGGGCCCGCAGGCCCGGTACGGGGCGCCTTTGCTGGCGCGCACGAAAAGCTGAAAGCTCCAGCCATTGCCAGGGCTGCCCAGATAGCGCTGACCCGCCGCAGTGGCAGGGCCTGCCGAGTTTTGCGACTGCCAGTGAAAGCGCCCGGGGCTGACGGCGTAATCGCGGTAGGCAATACGCTCGTGGTAGCCCTCGCGCTTGTCCAGGGTCACGAACAGCAACTCCACCTTGCGCTCGTGCAGCGCCAGCACACCCGCCTGAAAGGGCGAGCGATGCCGTGCATGCAGCCAGCCGACGGCAGTCAGGATTTCACGAATGCCATAGCTGCCGTGCAGCGTCAGCGGTACATCCTCCAGACCCGGCAGAGGCAGCGCGGGCCTGAGTGGACGCGAAGCCAGGGCCTGCGCCAGCTCACCCAGTTCGGCGCACAGCTCGGGAAACCCTCCCAGGCGGCTCATGAACTCCTCGCCGCTGCCAGCCTGCGTTCCTGCCCCTTCCACCTGGTAGGCCAGCATTTGCAACAGCGTGCTTTCCTGCGCGCCATTGGGGCGGTACGTCGCATGCGCTTCGCTCACGCGAATCAGTTGGTCGATGCGCTGGGGTTCGTCGAAGTGCAGCAGGTCGGCGAAACGCCTTCCCATCCGGTCCTGCTCTGCGCTGGCAAGCCCAAACAGAAGGCCGGCGTCGCGTTGAAGCTGGGTCCAGCCTGAGCGCGTGCCGCTGCTGCGGTAGATGTCTTCCAGCTCCACGGCCTGTTCGCGCAGGAAATCGGTGAGGGTGACCGCGCCGCGGCCGCGCAACACGGCGTAGGTTTGCAGCTCCGAGCGCAGGCGGCGCCAGTTGAATTGCAGCAGCTGGCGCAGGTTGCCCAACACCTGCTCACGGGTCTGTCGCTGCAACTGGATGTGGCAGCCAGGCGGCAACTGGCCGAAGCCGTGCTCCACGGCCTGCGCCAGCTGGGCGCGGGGCAGGCCGGTCAGCGTGCCCAACAGGCGGTCGAATCGGAAGCTCTGCCGTCGGTGGCCGACGAAATCCAGCACCAGACAACTGTGCTTGCCCGGCGCCAGGCGCAGGCCGCGGCCGATCTGCTGCTGAAACAACACAGGGCTTTGCGTTGGACGCAGCAGCAGCAAGGTGTCAACGGATGGCAGGTCCACCCCTTCATTGAACAGATCACAAGTCACGATGGCAGCGATATCGCCACGTGCGAGACGTTCGGGCGCGCTGCGGCGCACCTCGGCAGGCGTGCTGCCCACCACGCACACTGCTGCGATGCCGGCCGCGAGCAGCCTGGACGTCATGAACTCCGCGTGCGCCACCGATACGCAGAACAACAAGGCCTTGCCCCGCCGGGGATCGTCGGCCAGGCGATGCCATTCCTGCAGCACCAACCGGGCACGCACGTCGTTGCCGGTCACCAGCCGGTCCAGCGCCGCCAGCTCGCCTGGCTGGTCCCAGGGCACGCTGGAAAAATCGGTTTCGTCGTCGCAGGCGTAGTACTCGAAAGGACACAGCAGCTGCAAATCCAGCGCGTGCCACAGGCGCATCTCCACGGCCGGTGAGCCGTCCGGGCGGTTATCGAAATAAGGCAGGATGGGCTTGCCATCAGCCCTAGCAACACCTTGGGGCGAATGGCGCTGACGAAGGCATGAAAGCGGTCGGCGGCAAGGCGGTGGCACTCATCAACCACGACGCTGTGCCAATGGTCGGCGCCGTGCTGGCGTGCCAACTCGCGGCTGGTGACGCTGTCGATGGTGGCAAACAGGTGATCGTGCTGAGCGGGGCTGCTGCCATCGGCCAGCACCTCGCCAAAGCTGTGGTCGCGCAGCACCTCGCGAAACGTGCGCAGCGCCTGGCGCAGTATTTCCTGGCGATGCGCCACGAACAGCAGGCGCGGACGGCCACCCTGTTGTTCGCAGCTGCGCCGGTAGTCGAAGGCCGCCACCACTGTCTTGCCGGTGCCTGTCGCCGCCACCAGCAGGTTGCGCCAGCGGCCGTGCTCGCGCTCGATCTGCAGCTGCTCCAGCATGTCTTGCTGGTAGCGCTTGGGTTGCAGGTCGAAATACGTCGGGCGGGCGATCAGGTCCTGGCCTGATTCGCGCCGCAGGGCTTCGCCCAGGGCTTTCCGGTGCTGGGCATTGGCCGGGTCATAGGGCTGGAATTCGCTGTCTTCCCACAGCGTCTCGAAGTGTGCCTTGGCGTGCTCGAACAGGTCGGCCTGGCCGCGCTCGGTGAACTTCACGGTCCATTCGAGGCCGCCCATGAGCGCGGCGCCGGACAGGTTGGCACTGCCGACATAGGCCGAGCCAAAACCGCTGCGGCGCTGGAACAGCCAGGCTTTGGCATGCAGCCGGGTGCGTCGCCCATCCAGGGAGACGCGAATGCTGCAGCCAGGCAGCGCAGCCAACGCATCGAGCGCGCGGATCTCGGTGGCGCCGGTGTAGGTGGTCGTGATGATGCGCACCCGCGTGCGGGGCGCCCCGTTGGCATCGACGGCCGTGGCTGCCTGCAGCACATCCAGCAGCTTGCGCACGCCCGAATGCGTGATGAAGCTGACCAGGATGTCCACCTGGTCGCAGGCGGACAGCTCCCTTCGCAACTCATACAGCAAGGAGGGCGAGCCCTTCCCGGCCGTGAACAGCCAGGGCAGCACCAGTCCGGTTTGCGGCCATTGCGGCACCTGGCTCGGCGCGTGAACGGCCCGCAGCACCGCCAGGGGCTGGGCCAGGGTCTCGATCTCCGGCGCGGCCGGATGGAGGATCTGGCGGGCGTGCAGCAACAGCGCATTCGACAACTGCAATTGGCGGAGTTGACGCTCCGAGGCGCTGCCTTCGATGCCGTCCAGTATTTGCGCCAACTGCTGCGCAATGGCTTGCGCCAGGCGTGGCCCCGCTTCGTCGGGCGGCAGTACGGCGAGAGTCCTGTGCTGCGCTGCCGTGTCGCTCAGCAGCGAGTCGGTCATCAAGAGGTCATAGAGACCCTCGGGCAGTGTCATGGTGACCAGGTTCAGGAAGTGGGATGCGGTGAGTTCTCGGTATTGATCGTCGTCAGGAACAACCGATGCGTTGCCCGTGTCGCCGCCACATAGCGCACCCGCGCTTCGACCGCGGCCTGTTCAGGTTCAGGTGAGGGGCCCGCCTCGCCTTCTACCAGTGCCACCACCGGGAACTCCAGCCCCTTGCTGACCTTCATGGTCATTACCTTCACGGCATTCGCCAGCGGGTCGTACACGCCCGCGCGCAGACGGTTTTGGACTGGCAGGCCGCGCCGCGCGAGGGTGCGGGCGCACAGGTCACGGGCTTTGGCATCGCGGCACAGCACGGCCATGTCGCCCCAGGCGAAGCCGTCGGTGTAGGCGCCTTGCAGCAGCTCGGCCACCCGGTGCGCCTGCTCGGGCAGGCCGGGCAGGTCGACCACGATGGGCTCGGGGCCGTCCCGGCCGCAGCTGACTGGCTGCACCAGCGGCACGCCGTCGTCGTCGCGGTCCTCGGCGGTCAGCAGGCCGCCGGCCATGGCGTGCGCGGCCGCGAGGATCTGCCGCGTGTTGCGGTAGTTGATGCGCAGGATGCTGGTGCGCCCCTGCGCCTGGATGCCCACGCTCTTGAAACTGAAGTTCTTCTTGCGGCCGCGCTCGTAGATGCTTTGCGCGTCGTCGTACAGCACCAACAGGCTGTTGGTCGCCGGGTCCACCATCTGCGTGACGAGCTTGAGCCACTCGGGCGCAAAGTCGTGCCCCTCGTCGATCAGCACGGCCAGGTACTGGCCCTGCGGAACGTGGCCGCGCTGCACGCCGTCGATCACGCGCTGCACCATGTCGGCAAAGAACGCATCGGGCGGCAGCTGCGCGGGCGGCAGCGCCAGCCCGAAGGCCACCAGCTGCGCGCGCGCCCACTTATGAAAGTGCAGGCAGTGCACGCGCTCCCGCAAGCCCTTGGCAGCCATGGTGGCGGCCAGCTTCACGGCCAGCGGCTCGTTGTAGCAGAGCACCAGAATGGGCTTGCCGCTGGCGTTGGCGCGCGCCAGGTGCTCGGCGCGCCAGCCCAGGATCATGGTCTTGCCCGAGCCGGCCACGCCGTGGATGACGCGGTGGCCATCGCCCAGCGAGCGCGCCAGTTGCTCCTGCTGCAAGTCCATCACGCGCAGCATGTCGGGCACCTGCGCGTCCTCGGCGGTGTCGTCGAACAGCCCCGCCTGCTCGGGCACGCGCACCTGCGGAAAGAGCAGCCAGCGCACGCGGTCCAGCTGCGGCAGGCCCAGGGTCTGGTAGCGCTCGTAGGGGAACATCTCCCACAGCCGACTCTGAAATTCTTCGGCATCGACGCCCTCGGTCATCTCGTCGCTGCAGATCACGCGCCGCGCGGCAACGGCCTGCGCCAGCCCGGCGTCGGTAAATTGCCTGCGCGTGATATTGGCCAACACCACGCCATAGCTCCAGGCAAAGACCAGCTCGCCCTTGCGCGGACCTTCCAGGTGCACCAGGCGCCGGTCGCGGCGCAGCGTATCGAGCACCTCGTGGGCGTACCTGCGCGCCTGCGCGTCGGGAGACTGGATGGACTTGGGCTGGCCAGTGGCGCCGTCCAGGATGGTCCAGCTGTCCCGGTCGGCCTGCACGATGGTGGACAGGCGAAAGTCCTTCACTTCCAGGATCAGCAAGCCGCGGCTGGGATGCAGCACGATAAAGTCCGGATGCACCTGGCGCGGGCCGACGGGCACGTCGTACCACAGCAGATAGTCGTCCTCCAGCTTGGTCTCCAGGCGCTCGGCCAGGCGCCGCTCGCCGGCCGTCATGCGCGGCTTGCACGCGTTCAGCGAGGGGATCACGGTGGCCATGGGGGCTCAGATGCGTACGTGGTTCATGACCGGACGGTTATAGCCCAGGAGCCACACGCCCGCGCAGTCACCGCCGTACAGGCTGGCACGCACGCAAACCCTCCAGACCGTTTATGGCTGCGGAGGCGGCAGGGATGTCACCGCTCCGTCCACCACTGCCTCGCGGCTGCCTGGCGGGCAGGGCTGGTCGGTATAGACGACGGAGCTTCCACGCACGCATTTGCGGGGTGGCGCAGGCGGCTCGGACGAGCCCGCAGCAGCGCCGCGGGCAGCCCCCGCCGCAGGCCGTGGCTGTCCGCCCTTGTCACGCGGCAACGTTTCCGGCCCCGGCCGGGTGATCTTGCGCCAGACGTGCTCGGTCCAGGGGCCGGTGTGGGGCAGCCACTGCTCAGATGTCCACCAGGCCGCCACGGCACCGGCCAGGGCCAGCACGGCCAGGGCCGTCCAGGCGACGCGTTCGCGGGGGCTGCGCATGGGGGTGAGAGCTGGGCCGTCAGCGCGAGCGCTGGCGGCCCACGCTCAGGTCCACCGTGCCGAACACGGTGACGCCGCTGCTGTCGCCCTGCTGGCTGTCTGCCGTGCCGGGCTGGTGCGCCGCTGTGCCGCTCGTGGCCGTGCAGCCGCCCAGCGCGGCGGCAAGGGCCCGCGTGGCCAGCACGCAACGCGCGGCGGCAGCGGCGGCGCGCCCTGTCGCCATCACCCTTCGCCCCCCAGGTGCTTGCCCAGGATGCCCGCCAGCTCGAACATGCCCACCCGGTCCTTGCCGAAGACGGCGCGCAGCTTGTCGTCGGCGACGATGGTGCGCTTGTCCTGCGGGTCCTGCAGGTTGTGGGCCTTGATGTAGTCCCAGGTTTTCTTCATGGCCTCGGTGCGGGGCACGGGCTCCGGACCGATCACGGCGGCCAGCAGGGCGCTGGGCACCTTGCCGGCGGCCGTGCTGGGCTTGCGCGGGGTCTTGGTGGCGGCGGTATTCTTCGCCGCGGGTTTTGCGGCCTTTTTGGCCGCAGCGCCCGTCCTGCCTGCGCTGGCAGCTCCCGTTTTGCTAGCAGGCGACGCCGCCGTCTTGCGCGGCGGGTACTTGCTGTCGCGCTGCTCGAACTCGAAGTTGACCTTGCCGGCGCTGGCGTCCCAGGCCAGGAAGGCCTTGAACGGGCGGCGCGTGCGCAGGCTGACGAACTTGTCCAGCAGGTCGGTCTTGCCGGTGGCCAGCAGCTTGGCCATCTGGGCGCGCTCCACGGGCTGCTGCAGGATGATCTTGCCGCTCTTGAAGGTGCAGCTGGGCACAGGCTGTTGCTGCGTGGGTACGGCGCGGCTGCAGACATAGTTGCTGCCGTGCTCGTACACCGGCGCGCCGCACACAGGGCACGGGCCCAGGCTCTCCTGGCCGCTGAAATCCACCGCCTCGCCGCTGCCCTCGCCGGCCGCCGCGTCGTCGCCGAAGTCGAACTCCAGCTTGAAGTTGCCGGCTTCCTCATCGCGCACGATCGTCACCTCGGCCGTGAACGGCCAGCCGGCCTTGGAGCGAAATCCCTCCAGCGGGCCGATGCGGCGATCGCGCAGCAGGGCCTCCGCCTCGGCCGTCTCGAAGGTGCGCCCGGCGGGCGACTTGGTGAACGAAAAACCGCAGCCTTCGGCGCTGCCGCTGCTGCCGGTGCAGGCGTAGCGGCGGTAGTTCTCCTTGACCACGCCGCCGCAGTTCGGGCAGGGCGATGCAAGCTGCGCGTAGTCGCCCGGGATGCTGTCGCGGTCGTATTCCTTGGCCTTTCGGACGATCTTTTCCGTCATGGCCTGGATCTGCTGCATGAAGGTATCGCGGGCGAGCTCGCCGCGCTCCATCTGCGCCAGCTTGTATTCCCACTCGCCGGTGAGCTCGGCGCGCGACAGCTCGTGCACGCCCAGGCCGCGCAAGAGCGTCATGAGCTGGAAGGCCTTGGCCGTGGGAATCAGCTCGCGGCCCTCGCGCAGCATGTATTTCTCGGTGAGCAGCCCTTCGATGGTGGCCGCGCGCGTGGCCGGCGTGCCCAGGCCCTTTTCCTGCATGGCGCTGCGCAGCTCCTCGTCTTCCACCTGCTTGCCGGCGGATTCCATGGCGCCCAGCAGCGTGGCTTCTGAGTAGCGGGCGGGGGGCTTGGTCTTCAGGCCCTTGGCCTCCACCGTCTCGGCCAGCGGGCGCTCGCCCGGGCGCACGGCCACCAGCGGCTGGCCCTTCTCGCCGTCCTTGCCGCCGTCGGTCTCGTTGGCGGCTTCCTTGCCGTAGATGGCCAGCCAGCCGGGCTTGACCAGCACCTTGCCGTCGGTGCGAAAGGCGTGCCCCTCCACGCGGCTGATGCGCGTGGTGACGAGGTACTCGGCGCTGGGGAAGAACACCGCCAGGAAGCGCCGCACCACCAGGTCGTAGAGCTTTTGCTCGGCCTCGGACAGCCCGCTGGGCGCCTGCGTGGTGGGGATGATGGCGAAGTGGTCGCTGACCTTGCTGTTGTCGAAGACCTTCTTGGTGGGGCGCACGTAGCCTTCATCCAGCGCCTGCTGGGCGTAGGGTGCCAGGTGCCGCATGCCGCTGGTGGCCAGCATGCCGAAGGTGTCCCGGGCCACCGGCAGGTAGTCCTCGGGCAGGGCGCGCGAATCGGTACGCGGGTAGGTCAGCGCCTTGTGCCGCTCGTACAGGCTTTGCGCCAGCGCCAGCGTGGTCTTGGCCGAGAAGCCGAAGCGGCCGTTGGCCTCGCGCTGCAGGCTGGTCAAATCGAACAGCAGGGGCGAGGCCTGCGTGGTGGGTTTGGCCTCTTCGGTGACGCTCGCCGGCTTGCCGCGCACCGCGTCGGCGATGCGCTGCGCTTCGGCCTGCACCCACAGCCGGTCGGCGCGGGCTTCCGGGTCATCGCTTTTCTTCCATTGCGGGTCGAACCACTTGCCCAGGTACTGGCCGGCCTCGGCCGCAAAGCCGGCGTGCACCTCCCAGTAGTCGCGCACGATGAACTTGCGGATCTTTTCCTCGCGCTCGACCACCAGCGACAGCGTGGGCGTCTGCACCCGGCCCACGGTGGTCAGGAAGAACCCGCCGCCCTGCGAGTTGAACGCCGTCATGGCGCGCGTGCCGTTGATGCCCACCAGCCAGTCGGCTTCGCTGCGGCTGCGCGCGGCGTCGGCCAGGCCGCGCATCTGCGCGTCGCTCTTGAGGTTGGCAAAGCCGTCGCGGATGGCCTGCGGCGTCATGCTCTGCAGCCACAGGCGGCGCACCGGCTTGCCCAAGGCACCCTTGGCGCCGCCGGCGTACTGCTCGATCAGGCGGAAGATCAGCTCGCCCTCGCGCCCCGCGTCGCAGGCGTTGACGAGCTCCGTCACGTCCTTGCGCTTGGCCTGCTTGACGACGGCGTTCAGGCGGCTCTTGGTCTTGTCCACGGGCTTCAGGTCGAAGTACGGCGGAAGGACGGGCAGGTGGGCAAAGCTCCACTTGCCGCGCTTGACGTCGAATTCTTCGGGCGCCTGGATTTCCACCAGGTGGCCCACGGCGCTCGTGACCACGTAGCGCTCGTTTTCAAAATGATCCTCGTGCTTGTCGAACCTGCCCGCCACGGGCGTGAGGGCGCGCACGATGTCTTGCGCCACCGAGGGCTTTTCTGCGATTACCAGCGTCTTGCTCATGTTTGTTGCTGCTGTCTGTTCCTTGTGGGGCCGTTGCCTACAATGGCCGCCTTCGCGTGCGCACGCACGCGCACACCTGTGTGCATATCCACGCTAACAGAGTTTTTTCCGCCCATGCCGCCCCAGTCCAAAGCCCCTCTCAAGCCCACCGACGGGCGGCGCATCCAGACCCGGCGCTCGGGCGTGCATGGCAAGGGCGTATTCGCCGTGCAGCCCATCGCCGAGGGCGAGGTCATCATCGAATACACGGGCGAGGTGATCGGCTGGGACGAAGCCCAGGCGCGCCACCCGCACGACCCGAAGCAGCCCAACCACACTTTTTATTTCCACGTCGATGAAGACCGCGTGATCGACGCAAAGTTCGGCGGCAATTCCTCGCGCTGGATCAACCACAGCTGCGACCCCAACTGCTGGGCCGACGAGCAGGACGGCCGCATCTTCATCACCGCGCTGCGCAACATCGAAGCCGGCGAAGAGCTGAACTACGACTACGGCCTGATCATCGACGAGCGCTACACCAAAAAGCTCAAGGCCGAATACCCCTGCTGGTGCGGCGCCGCCAACTGCCGCGGCACGCTGCTGGCCCCGAAGCGCGGCTGGTCGCCGCCAGGGCCGCGCGCATGAGCGGAGCCGCTGCCCTCATCCCGGCCTGGCCGGCGGAGGACATCTGGCAGCAGATCGAGCCGCTGCTGCCGGGCTTTTCCGTCGAGGTGCTGGCCAGTGTCGACTCGACCAGCAGCGAGCTGATGCGCCGCGCACGGGGCGGCCGCACCGAGCCCACGCTGCTGGTGGCCGAGACGCAGACGGCGGGGCGCGGCCGGCTGGGCCGGCAGTGGAAGAGTGCCGGTGTGTACGAAGGCACGGGCGTGGTGCCGGCGCTGACCTTCTCGCTGGGCCTGCCGCTGGCGCCGCAGGGCTGGTCCGGCCTGTCGCTGGCCGTGGGCGTGACGGTGGCCGAGTGCCTGGACGGCACCGGCGCCGAGCCGCGCATCCGCCTCAAGTGGCCCAACGATCTGTGGCTGGCCGGCGACCGCAAGCTGGGCGGCATTCTGGTGGAGACGGCCAGCTTTGCCACCGGCCCGCAGACCGCCGAGCAGCCGCGCTACGTGGTGGTGGGCATCGGGCTGAACGTGCTGCCGGTGCTGGCGGAGGGCCTGTCCACGCCGCCGGCCTGCCTGCGCGAGGTGGACACCTCCTTGAGCGCCGCGCGGGCGCTCAAGCGGCTGGCGCTGCCCCTGGTGCAGGCCCTGCTGGGCTTTGCCGAGCACGGCTTTGCGCCCTTCCAGCCACGCTTTGCCCGCCGCGACGTGCTGGCCGGTCGCGGCGTGACCCTCAGCAATGGCCAGCAGGGCACGGCCCACGGCGTGAGCGACGAGGGCGCGCTGCTGGTGCACACGGCCACCGGCATGCAGGCCATCACCAGCGCCGAGATCAGCGTGCGTCCGCAATGAAACGAACACCTCCTGAGTCCCGGCGGCCCTTCCCCCTTCTCTCGCACCGCTGCGCGTTGCGCCAAGGGGCGCGCCGCCGGTGCCGCGGGACGGCCCTTGCACGGCGCCTCTGGACCGGGTTGCGCCAACCCCAGCCAGTGCAGGCCATGAACGCCTTCAGGGAACATTGACATGCTGCGCCTTGCCGTCCTTGTGCTGCTGCTGGCCAACGCCGGCTACTACGCCTGGTCCGCCGGCCTGCTGCAGGACTGGGGCCTGGGCCCGGTGAGCGACGGCGAGCCGCAGCGCCTGCAGCAGCAGGTCGAGCCGCAGAAGCTGCGCCTGCTGGCGCCGCAGACCGGCGCGTCCGCTGCGGCGCCTGCCCCGCCGCCCGCTGCTGCGCCCCCGGCCAGCGCCGCAGCGCCCGCTGCCCCCGCCCCCGATGCACCGGCCAGCGCGGCGGCTGCCGCCGCTAGCGCAGCCGCCGCCGCGCCGCCGCCCGGCATCTGCCTGCAGGCCGGCGTGTTCGACGCCCGCCAGGGCGACGCGCTGCGCAGCGCCCTGGCCGAGTGGCCCGAGGGCAGCTGGCAGCTCGAATCGACCCCCGTGGCGGGCCGCTGGATGGTCTATATGGGCCGCTTTCCCGACGAGGAGATCGTGGCCCGCAAGCGCTTGGAGCTGCGTGCGCTGAAGATCCCCTACGACCGGCCCGGCCAGGCGCTGGAGCCCGGCCTGTCGCTGGGGCGCTTTTCCACCGAAGAGGCGGCCCAGCGCGGCCTGGGGCAGCTGGCCAGCCAGGGCGTGCGCACCGCCCGCGTGGTGCAAGAGCGCGCCGACGCGCCCGGCTACACCCTGCGCCTGCCGGCCGTCAGCCCGGCATTGCGCCCGCGCATGGCCGCGCTGGAGCCGGCGCTGGCCGGCAGGGCGCTCAAGCCCTGCGGCTGACGGCGCGCGGCCCGCTCAGTGCCGGGCGCGGCTGGCGGCAAAGCGCAGCGTGAAACGCGCCCCGGGCAGGGCCGCGCCGGGGCGCACGTCCTCCAGCGTCACCTCCACGCCGTGCTGGCGGGCGATCTCGCGCACGATGGGCAGGCCCAGGCCGGAGCCGTCGGCATCGGTGCCCAGGGCGCGGTAGAAGGGCTGGAAGACCAGTTCGCGCTCGCTTTCGGGCACGCCCGGGCCGCTGTCTTCGATCTGCACCATCACCACGCGGCCAAAGGTGTCGGGCAGCACCCGCGCCGTGACCACGCCGCAGCGGCTGGCGCTGGAGGGCGTGTAGTTGATGGCGTTGTCCAGCAGGTTGCGCGCCAGCTCCTTGAGCAGCAGCGGGTTGCCGTCCGCCCACACCCCGGGCGCGCCCGGCGCCGGGCCGTCATACCCCAGGTCGATGTGGCGGGCCAGGGCGCGGGGCACGGCGTCGCGCACCACGTCGATGACCAGCTGCGCCATGTCCACCGGCTGGTGCTGCAGCGCGGCGGCGCTGCCTTCGGCGCGGGCCAGCGCCAGCAGCTGGTTGACGGTGTGCGTGGCGCGGATGGACGCGCGGCCGATCTGCTTGAGCGACTGCTTGAGCTCCTCGGTGCTGGTGCCTTCGCGCTGGGCCAGGTCGGCTTGCATGCGCAGGCCAGCCAGCGGGGTCTTGAGCTGGTGCGCCGCGTCGGCCAGAAAGCGCTTTTGCGTGGCCATGGATTCGTGCAGGCGGCGCAGCAGATCGTTGACCGAGTCCACCAGCGGCGCCACCTCCATGGGCACGGACTTGTCGTTCAGCGGTGACAGGTCGTCGGGCTTGCGCGCGCGGATGCGTTCTTCGAGCTGGTGCAGCGGCTTGATGCCGCGGGCCAGCGCCAGCCACACCAGCAGCACCGCCAGCGGCAGGATGACGAACTGCGGCAGCATCACGCCCTTGATGATTTCGGTGGCCAGCACGCTGCGCTTGGAGCGCGTCTCGGCCACCTGCACCAGGGCGGCGGGCGCGTCCGGCAGCGGCACGCGCACCCAGATATAGGCCACGCGGATGTCCACACCGCGCAGCTCGGCGTCGCGCAGGCGCACCTCGGCCGAGGACGGGCGCTCTTCGGATGGGGGCGCGGGCAGCTCGCGTTCGCCGGCCAGGTAGGCGCCGGTGGGCGAGAGCACCTGGTAATAGACGGCGTCGGACTCGTCGGCGCGCAGCAGCTCGCTGGCGGGCTGGGGCAGGCTGAACAGCACCTGGCCGTCGTGCGTGGTGACGAACTGCGCCAGGGCGTGGGCGTTGTATTCCAGTGCGCGGTCGAACGGCTTGTTGGCCAGGCCCTGCGCGACCAGCCAGGTCAGCGCCAGGCTCACCGGCCACAGCAGCAGCAGCGGCGTGAGCATCCAGTCCAGGATCTCGCCGAACAGGGAGCGCTGCTCGCGCTGGAAGATCTTCACGGCGGCCTGAAGTTTGGAGTGTTTTTTGCCTTTAGCGCCCGCCCAGCAAGCGCCAGCAGCTATTAAATAGTGAGCGTCAGACGGTGATCTTTTCCAGGCAATAGCCCAGCCCGCGCACCGTGGCAATGCGGATCGGGCCGCGCTCGATCTTCTTGCGCAGGCGGTGGATATACACCTCGATGGCGTTGTTGCTCACCTCCTCGCCCCACTCGCACAGGCGCTCGACCAGCTGCTCCTTGGACACCAGCCGCCCGGCGCGCTGCAGCAGCACTTCCAAAAGGCCCAGCTCGCGCGCCGACAGCTCCACCAGCTTGCCGTCGATGGTGGCCACGCGCCCGGCCTGGTCGTACACCAGCGGGCCGTGGCGGATGGCGCTGCTGGTGGCGCCCATGCCGCGGCGGGTGAGCGCGCGCACGCGCGCCTCCAGCTCCTGCAGCGAAAAGGGCTTGGCCATGTAGTCGTCAGCGCCCAGGTCCAGGCCCTTGACGCGCTCGTCGATGCCGTCGGCCGCCGTCAGGATCAGCACCGGCAGCGCCTGCCCGCGCCCGCGCAGGCGCTTCAAGACTTCCAGCCCGTGCATCTTGGGCAGGCCCAGGTCCAGGATCAGCAGGTCGAACTCGTTGTTGGTCATCAAGGCGGCATCGACCTCGGTGCCGCTGGCCACGTGGTCCACCACCGCGCCCGAGCCGCGCAGGCTGCGCAGCAGGCCATCGGCCAGCACCTGGTCGTCTTCGGCAATGAGGATGCGCATGGAAAGAGTCTCCTGGTGCTGTTGCTGCGTGGGCGGCGTGCGGCGTGTACCGGCGAACAAATTCTAGGCCGGCGCACCTTCGCCGCCGGCATAGGCCTCCAGGCCCAGGGCGATGACGGTGGCCACCTCCTCGCCCACCTCGGCGCGAAACTCGGCCTGCGCCTGCGCCACGGCCTGGCGGAAGGCCTCGCGCCAGGCCAGGCCTAGCGCCGTGTAGCGCACCCGGCGCGCGCGCGCATCGTGCGGGTCGGCCTCGCGGGTGACCAGGCCCCAGGCCTCGCACTGGTCGATCAGCGCCGCCATGGACTGCTTGGCCATGCCGGCACGCGCCGCCAGCTCGGTGATGCGGTCGCCCGCGGGCGAGAGGTGGCGCGTCAGGTGCACGTGGGCGGCGCTGACCTGCTCGCGCGCGGCCAGGTTGGACAGCGCCAGCGGCGCCTCCACGCTGCGCGCCATCAGCTGCAGCACGCGTGCATCGAAACGCCGCAGGGCATGGCCCAGCAGGCGGCCCAGGTGGGTCTGGCGCCAAGCATCGCCAGCCGGATCGCAAAGGGGTGTGACGGGCATGGCTTATTGTCAGGCAAACTGACAATAAAACGGTTGAAAAGGTACCATCGCACCCATAAACTACTGTTCAAGCATCCAGTTACCACCGTGCCACGGCGCTGGGTCTCCCCTTATCCAGGCACCATTCCCAAGGAGTCGTTTCCAATGAACGCAACCGTCAATACCGCCGCCGCCAACAGCGAAAAGGCCAAGGCCCTGCAAGCGGCCCTCGCCCAGATCGAAAAGCAGTTCGGCAAGGGCACCATCATGCGCCTGGGCGAAGGCGAGGTCATCGAAGACATCCAGGTCGTCTCCACCGGCTCGCTGGGCCTGGACATCGCCCTGGGCGTGGGCGGCCTGCCGCGCGGGCGGGTCATCGAGATCTATGGCCCGGAGAGCTCGGGCAAGACCACGCTGACGCTGCAGGTCATCGCGCAGATGCAAAAGCTGGCCGGCCAGTGCGCCTTCGTCGATGCCGAACACGCGCTGGACGTGCAGTACGCGCAAAAGCTGGGCGTGAACCTGCAGGACCTGCTGATCAGCCAGCCCGACACCGGCGAGCAGGCGCTGGAGATCGTGGACAGCCTGGTGCGCTCGGGCGCGGTGGACTTGATCGTCATCGACTCGGTCGCGGCGCTCACGCCCAAGGCCGAAATCGAGGGTGAGATGGGCGACCAGCTGCCGGGCCTGCAGGCACGGCTGATGAGCCAGGCGCTGCGCAAGCTCACGGCCACCATCAAGAAGACCAACTGCACGGTCATCTTCATCAACCAGATCCGCATGAAGATCGGCGTGATGTTCGGCTCGCCCGAGACCACCACCGGCGGCAACGCGCTGAAGTTCTACGCCTCGGTGCGGCTGGACATCCGCCGCATCGGCACCATCAAGAAGGGGGACAACCCGATCGGCAACGAAACGCGCGTCAAGGTGGTGAAGAACAAGGTCAGCCCGCCGTTCAAGACGGCCGAGTTCGACATCCTGTTCGGCGAGGGCATCTCGCGCGAGGGCGAGATCATCGACATGGGCGTGAACGCGCGCATCCTGGACAAGAGCGGCGCCTGGTACGCCTACAACGGCGAGAAGATCGGCCAGGGCCGCGACAACGCCCGCGAGTTCCTGCGCGAAAACCCCCAGCTGGCGCACGAAATCGAGAACAAGGTGCGCGACAGCCTGGGCATCGCCTTGCTGCCGGCAGCAGTGGGCGGGCAAAGCGCCGCCGCGCCGGACGAGCCGGCCCCTGCCGTTGAGGAAGACAAGCCCGCTCCGCGCAGCAGGAAGGCCGACAAGGCGGACAAGACCGAAGAGCTTCCCCTGTAACCGGCTTTTATAGCCAAAACTGCTGCCAGCCCTTGCCAGTCAAGCGCTGGCAGCTCTTTTTTTGATAGTGCCATGGGATTTCAGAAGCTGTCGCTCAAGGGCCGCGCGCTGCGCCTGCTGGCCCAGCGCGAGCATTCGCGCAGCGAGCTGCAGGCCAAGCTGGCGCGCCATGTGCAGGAGGGCGAGGATCTGGCCGCCATTCTGGACGAGCTGCAGGCCAAGGACTTCATCAACGAAGACCGGGTGGTGGAGTCGGTCGTGCACCGCCGCGCCGCGCGCCTGGGCAGCCAGCGCGTCATGCAGGAGCTGCGCCGCAAGGGGCTGGACGAGGAGCGGGTGCGCGCTGCCGGCCGGCAGTTGGCCGGCAGCGAGCTCGAGCGCGCCAGCGCCGTCTGGCGCCAGCGCTTTGGCGCCGTGGCCGATACGCCGGCGGAGCGGGCGCGCCAGATGCGCTTTCTGGCCGCGCGCGGCTTTGCCGCCGACGTGGTGCGCCGCGTGGTGCGCGGCGCTGCCGGGGATGACGATGAGAATGGAGTGGCCGGCGGCTGGGAGTGAAGCCGCCGCTGGGGTCAGACCCCGGCCGCGTGGGCCTGCTGGTCGGCGTGGTAGCTAGAGCGCACCATGGCGCCCACGGCGGCGTGCGAGAAGCCCATGGCGTAGGCCTCGCGCTCGAACATCTTGAAGGTGTCCGGGTGCACGTAGCGGCGCACCGGCAGGTGCGCGTTCGACGGCGCCAGGTACTGGCCGATGGTGAGCATGTCGATGCCATGCGCGCGCATGTCGCGCATCACCTCCAGGATTTCCTCGTCCGTCTCGCCCAGGCCGACCATCAGGCCGCTTTTTGTGGGCACGCCCGGGTGCAGCGCCTTGAATTTCTTGAGCAGGTTCAGGCTGAACTGGTAGTCCGAGCCCGGGCGCGCCTGCTTGTACAGGCGCGGGGCGGTTTCCAGGTTGTGGTTCATCACGTCCGGCGGCGCGGCCTTGAGGATCTCCAGCGCGCGGTCGTCGCGGCCGCGGAAGTCCGGCACCAGGATCTCGATGCGCGTGGCCGGCGACAGCGCGCGCACCTGGCGGATGCACTCCACGAAGTGGCCGGCACCGCCGTCGCGCAGGTCGTCGCGGTCCACGCTGGTGATGACCACGTAGTTGAGCTTGAGCGCGGCGATGGTGCGTGCCAGGTTCAGGGGTTCGTCCGCATCCAGCGGGTCGGGCCGGCCGTGGCCCACATCGCAGAACGGGCAGCGGCGCGTGCACTTGTCGCCCATGATCATGAAGGTGGCCGTGCCGCGGCCGAAGCATTCGCCGATGTTCGGGCACGAGGCCTCTTCGCACACCGTGTGCAGCTTGTGCTCGCGCAGGATGGACTTGATCTCGTAGAAGCGCGTGGTCGGGCTGCCGGCCCTGACGCGGATCCACTCGGGCTTTTTCAGCACCTCGCCGGCCTCGACCTTGATCGGGATGCGCGCCAGCTTGGCGCCCGCCTTTTGCTTGGCGGACGGGTTGTAGGTCTCGGCAGGCTGCGCTTCGCGGACGACTTCAGAGGTGCTCATGGCGGGTCGGGAAAGGAGGAGGCGGCGGTCAGGGAGCGAGGCGGCGTACCAGCTGCTCACCGAGCACGGCCGCGGCCTCGTCCCAGGAGGCGTGGACGCCAATTGTAGGAAGGTCCACCGTACGCAACCCCGCGTAGCCGCAAGGGTTGATGCGTGCAAACGGCTCCAGATCCATGGCCACGTTCAACGCCACGCCGTGGTAGGTGCAGTGGCGCGAGACCTTTAGCCCCAAGGCGGCGATCTTGCCCAGGCCGGTGAAGTCGGGCTGCGCCGGGCCCTCGCCCGCAGCGCGCCGCTGCGGGCGCTGGGCCAGCAGGGCGTGGCTGAAGGGGTCGTCCAGCCGCACGTAGATGCCGGGCGCGCCGGCCACGCGGTGCCCCGTCACGCCGAAATGCTCCAGCGTGCGGATCACGGCCTCCTCGATGCGAAAGACGAATTCCTTGACGTAGTAGCCCGCGCGCTGCAGGTCCAGCAGCGGATAGGCCACGACCTGCCCGGGCCCGTGGTGCGTGACCTGCCCGCCCCGGTTGGTGGCAACCACGGGGATGTCGCCTGGCGCCAGCAGATGGCCCTCCTTGCCGGCCAGTCCCTGGGTGAACACGGGCAGGTGCTCGCAGATCCACAGCTCGTCGGGCGTGTCGCCCGAGCGCTCGGCGGTGAAGCGCTGCATGGCCTGGTAGGTGGCCGCGTAGGGCACTCGGCCCAGATGGCGCAGCTGCATGGCCGCCGGCCTACAGCACGACCTTGACCAGCGGGTGGCCGGTGAGCGCGCGGTACAGTGCATCGAGCTGCTCGCGGCTGGTGGCCGTGACGGTGATCGTCACCCCCTGGTAGTTGCCGGCGCGGCTGTCGCGCAGCTCCACCGTGGCTTCGTCGAACTGCGGGTCGTGCTGGCGCGCCAGAGCGACGATGGCCTGCACGAAGCCCGGCTCCTTGGCCCCCATCACCTTGATGGGAAAGCGCGAGGGATATTCGATGAGCGAGTCCTTGCGCGCATCGGGCGTCGCAGCGCCCTCGGGGGCCGGGGTGAAGGTGGTCATTGAAAACTCAAGCCTGGCTGGAAGGAAGGAAGCGGCGAAGAGGGCCATGCCTGCGCCGCGCGCGTCAAGCGTCCTGTACAGTCATTGTGGACCGCAAGGGGTTTGTACTTATAATGCGAGGCTTTGCGAAAGTTTTGGTTCGGCCTGCAGGTATGCCTATCACGAAGACAGCAGCCTCTCAGGACGAAACTGAGGACGAAGATTCCGACTTCAAGCCTTTGAGCGCGCAGCAGGCGGCGGAATGGCGTCGGCGCAATCCGCCCCTGTCGCCCTGGCACATCGTTGCCTTGCAGCTGCTGGTGGCAGTGCTGGCGGCACTGGTGGCGCGCTGGTGGAGCGGCAGCGCCGCGGCAGGCTGGTCTGCCGGCTATGGCGGGTTGGCCGTGGTGCTGCCCGCAGCGCTGTTTGCCCGCGGGATGCAGCGGCGGCGTTCATCGGCAGGTGCTGCCATGGCAGCGCTCATGGGATGGGAGCTGGTGAAGATTGCTTTGACCGTCGCCATGCTGGCGGCGGCGCCCCGGCTGGTGCCGGGCCTGAGCTGGCTGGCCTTGCTGGCCGGCCTGGTGATGACGATGAAAGCGTACTGGATCGCGTTCTTGGCGCGTTCCAGTGTCCGACGAACTGTTTGACTTTGAGAGAAGAGTTGCCCGATGGCCGCAGACGCGAACGCCCCCACTGCCAGTGAATACATCGTTCACCACCTGCAGCACCTGCAAAACGTCAAGCAGGGTTTCATCGTCGATTTCTCGGTGGTCAACATCGACTCCGTCGTGGTCGGCATCTTGCTCGGTGCGCTGATGCTGCTGGTCTTTTGGTCGGCCGCGCGCAAGGCGACTTCGGGCGTGCCTGGGCGCTTTCAGGCCGCCGTGGAGATCATGGTGGAGATGGTGGACAACCAGGCCAAGGCCAACATCCACAACGCTGAAAGCCGCAAGTTCATCGCTCCGCTGGCACTCACCGTGTTCGTCTGGATCTTCCTGATGAACGCCATGGACATGCTGCCCGTGGATCTGCTGCCCGTGCTGTGGCAGGGCGCCACCGGCGACCAGCACGCCGTGCTGCGCGTCGTGCCCACGGCCGACCTGTCCACCACGCTGGGCCTGTCCACCGCCGTGCTGCTGCTGTGCTTCTACTACAGCATCAAGGTCAAGGGCCTGGGCGGCTGGATCCACGAGCTGTTCACGGCCCCCTTCGGCACCAGCAAGAATCCGCTGTTCGCGGCCATCCTGGGCGTAGTGAACTTCTCCATGCAGGTCATCGAATACGTTGCCAAGACGGTCTCGCACGGCATGCGACTGTTCGGCAACATGTACGCTGGTGAGTTGGTGTTCTGCCTGATCGCCCTGATGGGCGGTGCGGCGGCCATGTCGCTCTCTGGTGTGTTGCTCCCCGTGGGGCACATCATCGCGGGCTCTATCTGGGCGATCTTTCACATTCTGATCATCACCCTGCAGGCCTTCATTTTCATGATGCTGGCGCTGATCTACCTCGGCCAGGCGCATGACGCTCACTGAGCTTTTTCGTTTCCCTTCTCCCTTCAACCTTTCTTTCTTTTCATCCTAGGAGTCATCATGGAAAACATTCTCGGCCTCGTCGCTCTGGCTTGCGGTCTGATCGTGGGTCTGGGCGCCATCGGCGCTTCGATCGGTATCGCCCTGATGGGTGGCAAGTTCCTGGAAGCGTCTGCCCGCCAGCCCGAGCTGATCAACGAGCTGCAGACCAAGATGTTCATTCTGGCCGGCCTGATCGACGCGGCCTTCCTGATCGGTGTGGCCATCGCCCTGCTGTTCGCGTTCGCCAACCCCTTCGTCCTGGTCTGATCACTCCCATCAACGCCGAAGAATAGAAAGGTGTTGCCGTGAGTATCAACGCGACCCTGTTCGTTCAGGCCATCGTCTTTTTGATCCTGGTGTGGTTCACGATGAAGTTCGTGTGGCCCCCGATCGCCAAGGCGCTGGATGACCGAGCCATGAAAATCGCCGATGGTCTCGCTGCTGCCGACCGTGCCAAGACCGAGCTTGCCGCCGCCGACCAGCGCGTCAAGCAGGAACTGACCGCTGCCAGCAACGAAACCGCGACCCGCCTGGCTGACGCCGAGCGCCGCGCCCAGGCCATCATCGAAGAGGCCAAGGCACGCGCCAGCGACGAAGGCAACAAGATCGTCGCCGCTGCCCGCGCCGAGGCCGAGCAGCAGGCGATTGCCGCCCGCGAAGCCCTGCGCGAGCAGGTGGCGGCCCTGGCCGTCAAGGGCGCGGAGCAGATCCTGCGCAAGGAAGTCAACGCCGGCGTGCACGCCGATCTGTTGAACCGCCTCAAGACCGAGCTGTAAGGCAAGGAGCAACCGAATGGCTGAACTCGCCACCATTGCCCGCCCTTACGCCGAGGCGCTGTACCAGGCCTGTGCCGCCCAAAGCGGCGCGGACCTGAACGGCGCTGCCGCATGGGTGGACGAGCTGGCGGCGATTGCCGCCAACCCCGACCTGCGCCAGCTGGCCGACAACCCCAAGGTGACGGGCTCGCAGGTCTTTGACGTCATTGCCGGCGTGGCGCGTTCGCCGCTGTCCGAGCAGGCGAAGAATTTCCTGCGCACCGTCATCGACAACGGCCGCGTGCAGGCGCTGCCCGAGATCGCAACGCAGTTTCGTGCCCTGGTCAACCAGCAAAACGGCTCCTCGGATGCGGTGGTGCACAGCGCCTTTCCGCTCGACTCCGCTGCGCTGGCGCAGCTGGGAGCGACGCTGGAGCACCGCTTCGGCCGCAAGCTCAACCTGTCGATGCAGCACGATGAATCGCTGATCGGCGGCGTGCGAGTGGTGGTGGGCGACGAGGTGCTGGACACCTCCGTGCGTGCGCGCCTGGAACAAATGAAAGCCGCCCTTACGGCCTAACGCGGCCGGAGGTTTCGGCCATTAAAGAAAGAGAAGGAAAGAGTCATGCAACTCAATCCCGCAGAAATTTCTGAACTGATCAAGAGCCGCATCGAGGGGCTGGCAGCCACCAGCGACATCCGCAACCAGGGCACCGTGGTGTCCGTGACCGACGGTATCGTGCGCATCCATGGCCTGTCGGACGTGATGCAGGGCGAAATGCTGGAATTCCCCGCCACGGCGGACGGCCAGCCCACGTTCGGCCTGGCGCTGAACCTGGAGCGCGACTCCGTCGGTTCCGTGATCCTGGGCGAGTACGAGCACATCTCCGAGGGCGACACCGTCAAGTGCACGGGCCGCATCCTGGAAGTGCCCGTGGGCCCCGAGCTGATCGGCCGCGTGGTCAACGCCCTGGGCCAGCCCATCGACGGCAAGGGCCCGATCAACGCCAAGATGACGGACGTGATCGAGAAGGTTGCTCCGGGCGTGATCGCGCGCCAGTCGGTGGACCAGCCCCTGCAGACCGGCATCAAGTCGATCGACGCCATGGTGCCGATCGGCCGCGGCCAGCGCGAGCTGATCATCGGCGACCGCCAGACCGGCAAGTCGGCCGTGGCGATCGACACCATCATTGCCCAGAAGGGCCAGGGCGTGACCTGCGTGTACGTCGCCATCGGCCAGAAGGCGTCGTCGATCAAGAACGTGGTGCGCGCGCTGGAGCAGTCCGGCGCCATGGAATACACCATCGTCGTGGCGGCCTCGGCCTCCGAGTCGGCCGCCATGCAATACGTGTCGGCCTACTCCGGCTGCACCATGGGCGAGTACTTCCGCGACCGCGGCCAGGACGCACTGATCGTCTATGACGACCTGTCCAAGCAGGCTGTGGCCTACCGCCAAGTGTCGCTGCTGCTGCGCCGCCCGCCGGGCCGCGAAGCCTATCCGGGCGACGTGTTCTACCTGCACTCGCGCCTGCTGGAGCGCGCCGCACGCGTGAACGCCGACTACGTCGAAGCCTTCACCAAGGGCGAAGTCAAGGGCAAGACCGGCTCGCTCACCGCGCTGCCGATCATCGAGACCCAGGCTGGCGACGTGTCCGCCTTCGTTCCGACCAACGTGATCTCGATCACGGACGGCCAGATCTTCCTGGAGACGGCGCTGTTCAACGCCGGCATTCGCCCCGCCATCAACGCCGGTATCTCGGTGTCGCGCGTGGGTGGTGCAGCGCAGACCAAGCTGGTCAAGGGCCTGTCCGGCGGTATCCGTACCGACCTGGCGCAGTACCGCGAACTGGCCGCGTTCGCACAGTTCGCCTCCGACCTGGACGAAGCCACCCGCAAGCAGCTGGACCGCGGCGCCCGCGTGACCGAGCTGCTCAAGCAGCCGCAGTACAGCCCACTGCCCGTCAGCCTGATGGGCGCCACGCTGTTTGCGGTGAACAAGGGCTTCCTGGACGACATCGACGTCAAGCGCGTGCTGGCCTTCGAATCAGGCCTGCACCAGTACCTCAAGACCAGCCATGCAGCCCTGCTGCAGCGCCTGGACGACAACCGCGCCTTCGACAAGGAAGGCAAGGACGAGGCGGAACTGACGCAAGCCATCACGTCGTTCAAGAAGTCGTTCGTTTAATCCGGACGAGGAGCCATCATGGCAGCAGGCAAGGAAATACGCGGCAAGATCAAATCGGTGGAGAACACCAAGAAGATCACCAAGGCCATGGAAATGGTGGCCGCGTCCAAGATGCGCAAGGCGCAGGAGCGCATGCGCTCCGCCCGGCCCTATGCCGAGAAGGTGCGTCAGATTGCCGCCCACCTCGGCCAGGCCAACCCCGAGTACGTGCACCCGTTCATGCGGGTGAACGACGCCAAGGTGGCCGGCGTCATCGTGGTGACGACCGACAAGGGGCTGTGCGGCGGCATGAACACCAACGTGCTGCGTGCCGTGACCACCCGCCTGCGTGAATTGCAGGCCGCCGGCGTGCAGACGCAGGCGGTGGCCATCGGCAACAAGGGCTTGGGCTTTCTCAACCGCATCGGCGCGCAGGTTGTGGCACACGCCACGGGCCTGGGCGACACGCCGCACCTGGACAAGCTCATCGGGCCGGTCAAGGTGCTGCTGGACGCCTATGCCGAGGGCAAGATCAACGCGGTGTACCTGTCCTATACCAAGTTCATCAACACGATGAAGCAGGAATCGGTGGTCGAGCGGCTGCTGCCGCTGTCCTCCGAGGCCATCCAGGCCGGCAAGGGCAGCCACAGCGCTAGCTGGGACTACATCTACGAGCCCGATGCCCAAAGCGTGATCGACGAGCTGCTGGTGCGCTATGTCGAGTCGCTGATCTACCAGGCCGTGGCAGAGAACATGGCCAGCGAGCAGTCAGCGCGCATGGTGGCCATGAAGGCCGCCACCGACAACGCCGGCAACGTGATCAACGAGCTCAAGCTGGTCTACAACAAGACCCGCCAGGCCGCGATCACGAAGGAACTCTCCGAGATCGTCGCCGGTGCGGCGGCCGTCTGATTCCGGTTTCACACAATTTTTGGAGCAAAAAATGGCTCAAGAGAACACCCAGATGAGCGCTGCAGGCGCCCAGGGCAAGATTGTTCAATGTATCGGCGCCGTGGTGGACGTGGAGTTCCCACGCGACAAGATGCCCAAGGTGTACGACGCCCTCAAGCTGGAAGGCTCGGCCCTGACGCTGGAAGTGCAGCAGCAGCTGGGTGACGGCGTGGTGCGTACCATCGCCCTGGGCTCGTCCGACGGCCTCAAGCGCGGCATCATGGTGACCAACACCGGCAACCCCATCACCGTGCCCGTGGGCAAGGCGACGCTGGGCCGCATCATGGACGTGCTGGGCACGCCCATCGACGAGCGCGGCCCCGTGGACCAGACGCTCACCGCCTCCATCCACCGCAAGGCCCCCGCGTACGACGAGCTGTCGCCCTCGCAGGAGCTGCTGGAGACCGGCATCAAGGTGATCGACTTGGTGTGCCCGTTCGCCAAGGGCGGCAAGGTGGGCCTGTTCGGCGGCGCCGGCGTGGGCAAGACCGTGAACATGATGGAGCTCATCAACAACATCGCCAAAGCGCACTCGGGCCTGTCCGTGTTCGCGGGCGTTGGTGAGCGTACCCGCGAAGGCAACGACTTCTATCACGAGATGGCCGACTCCGGCGTCGTGAACCTGGAGAACCTGGGCGAGTCCAAGGTGGCCATGGTCTACGGCCAGATGAACGAGCCCCCGGGCAACCGCCTGCGCGTGGCCCTCACGGGCCTGACGATTGCCGAGTCGTTCCGCGACGAAGGCCGCGACGTGCTGTTCTTCGTGGACAACATCTACCGCTACACCCTGGCCGGCACGGAAGTGTCCGCCCTCCTGGGCCGCATGCCCTCCGCCGTGGGCTACCAGCCGACGCTGGCCGAGGAAATGGGCCGCCTGCAGGAGCGCATCACCTCCACCAAGGTGGGCTCGATCACCTCGATCCAGGCCGTGTATGTGCCTGCCGACGACTTGACCGACCCCTCGCCCGCCACGACGTTTGCCCACCTGGACTCCACCGTGGTGCTGTCGCGTGACATCGCTGCCCTGGGCATCTACCCTGCCGTGGACCCGCTGGACTCCACCAGCCGCCAGCTCGACCCGCAAGTGGTGGGCGAGGAGCACTACAAGGTGGCCCGCGACGTGCAGGGCACGCTGCAGCGCTACAAGGAACTGCGCGACATCATCGCCATCCTGGGCATGGACGAGCTGGCCCCCGAGGACAAGCTCACGGTGGCCCGCGCGCGCAAGATCCAGCGCTTCCTGTCGCAGCCGTTCCACGTGGCCGAGGTGTTCACCGGCTCGCCGGGCAAGTACGTGCCGCTGTCGGAGACCATCCGCGGCTTCAAGATGATCGCCAGTGGTGAATGCGACCACCTGCCCGAGCAGGCTTTCTACATGGTCGGCACCATCGACGAAGCCTTCGAGAAGGCCAAGAAGCTGGCGTCCTGATGAAAGCCGCGCCGGACGGCCTCCACCCGCCCGGCGCACGTTTTCTCCGCCCAGCTTTCAACCCTTTTTGAGGACAAGCCAAGATGAACACCATCCACGTTGACGTGGTCAGTGCCGAGGAGTCCATCTTCTCCGGCGAGGCGCGCTTCGTCGCCCTGCCGGGTGAGGCGGGCGAGCTCGGCATCTACCCGCGCCACACGCCGCTGATCACCCGCATCAAGCCGGGCTCGGTGCGCATTGAGCTGCCGGACGGCAACGAAGAATTCGTCTTCGTGGCCGGCGGCATCCTGGAAGTGCAGCCGGACTGCGTCACGGTGCTGTCCGACACCGCCATCCGCGGCAAGGACCTGGACGACCAGAAGGCCCAGGAAGCCAAGCAGGCCGCCGAACACGCCCTGCAAAACGCCAAGAGCGAACTGGACCTGGCCCGCGCCCAGTCCGAGCTCGCCATCATGGCCGCCCAGCTGGCCGCGCTGCGCAAGTTCCGCGAAAAGCGTTGAACCGAGAGGCCCGAGCGCCTACCCCGCGAAACAACCGCCTCCGGGCGGTTTTTTCATGCCTGCGCGGCAACGGCCCGCCGCGCGTAGGCTGAAAGCCGACAGCCCGACGCGCCCTCGCCGGCCCGGCGCCCCCCGCTCCCGGCCCTAGCATGGGCCGCTCATGGCCGACCACCCCGATCTCATCGTTGCCCGGCCCGAGGGCCTGTACTGCCCCGCGGGCGATTTCTTCATCGACCCCTGGCGGCCGGTGGAGCGTGCCGTCATCACCCACGCCCATTCCGACCATGCGCGCACGGGCCACGGCCACTACCTGGCCCACACCGACAGCGCCGGCACCCTGCGGGTGCGCCTGGGCGAGGGCATCGCGCTGCAGACGCTGGCGTACGGCGAGGCCATCGAGCACCGCGGCGTGCGCCTGTCGCTGCACCCGGCAGGGCACGTGCTGGGGTCGGCGCAAGTACGCATCGAGCATGGCGGGCGCATCTGGGTCGCCTCGGGCGACTACAAGACCGAGCCCGACGGCACCTGCCCGCCATTCGAGCCGGTGCGCTGCGACACCTTCATCACCGAATCCACTTTCGGCCTGCCGATTTACCGCTGGCCGGCGCAGCCGCAGCTGCTGGCAGACATCAATGCCTGGTGGCGCGCCAACGCCGCGCAGGGCCGGCCGTCGGTGCTGCTGTGCTATGCGTTTGGCAAGGCCCAGCGCATCCTGCACGGGGTGGACGCGAGCATTGGCCCGATCGTCGTGCATGGGGCGGTGGAGCCGCTCAACGCCGTGTACCGCGCCGCTGGCGTCGCCCTGGCGCCCACCCTGCGCGTGACCGACCCCGGTGTGGACGCGCAGCTGCTGCGCAGCGCCCTGGTGCTGGCGCCGCCCTCGGCGCAGGGCACGCCCTGGATGCGCCGCTTTGCCCGCCACTCCGACGCCTTTGCCAGCGGCTGGATGCAGCTGCGCGGCGCGCGCCGGCGCCGCGGCGTGGACCGGGGCTTCATCATGTCCGACCATGCCGACTGGCCCGGCCTGCAGCAGGCCATCGCCGGCACTGGCGCCGAGCGCGTCTTCGTCACCCACGGCAGCGTGGCTACGCTGGTGCGCTGGCTGCGCGAGGAACGCGGCCTGGATGCCCAGGCCTTCCAGACCGAGTACGGCAGCGAGGACGACGACGAGGGGCCCGGCGCCGCACCGGCTGCCGATGCGACGCCGCAGACGCCATGAAGCGCTTCGCCGCCCTGTACCACGCACTGGACGCCAGCACGTCGATGCTGGCCAAGCAGGCCGCGCTGCGCGACTACCTGCACGGCGCGCCGCCGCAGGACGCCGCCTGGGCCGTGTACTTCCTGGCCGGCGGCAAGCCGCGCCAGCTGGTGCCCGTGCGCCTGCTGCGCGAGCAGGCGCGCGAGGCCGCCGGCCTGCCCGAATGGCTGTTCGATGAATGCCACCAGGCCGTGGGCGACCTGGCCGAGACCATCGCCCTGCTGCTGCCCGCGCCCACCCAGGCCCACGCGCTGACGCTGGCCGAGTGGATGGACACGCAGCTGCTGCCCCTGCGCGGCCTGCCGCCGCACGAGGCGGCGCAGCGCCTGCGTGCCCAGTGGGCGCTGCTGGCAGCCGAAGAGCGGCTGGTGTACTTCAAGCTCATCACCGGCGCCTTCCGCGTGGGCGTGTCCAAGTTGCAGGTCACCCAGGCGCTGGCGGCCGTCAGCGGGGTGGATGCCAAGCGCATCGCCCAGCGCCTGATGGGCTACACCCATATCGGCGCCCGGCCCGGCGCCGAGGACTATGCCCGCCTGGTGCAGCCGCAGGAGACGCTGGAGGACGCCAGCGCCCGGCGCGAGGCCAGCGGCCACCCCTATCCCTTCTTCCTGGCGCATCCGCTGGCGCTGGCCGCAGAGCCCATGGCCGAGGCCCTGGGCGAGCCGCAGGGCTGGTTGGTCGAATGGAAATGGGACGGCATCCGCGCCCAGCTGGTGCGCCGGGGCGGCAGCACCTGGGTTTGGTCGCGCGGCGAGGAGCTGGTCAGCGAGCGCTTTCCCGAGCTGCAGGCGCTGGGCGACGCATTGCCGGACGGCACCGTGATCGACGGCGAGATCCTGGTCTGGCAGCCCGCCGCGCCAGGCGAAGAAGGCGCCGGCCAGGTGCGCCCCTTTGCCGATCTGCAAAAGCGCATCGGCCGCAAGGCACTGGGCCCGAAGATCCTGCGCGAGCTGCCCGTGGTGCTGATGGCCTACGACCTGCTGGAGGAAGGCGGCCAGGACCTGCGCGCCCTGCCCCAGCACGAGCGCCGCGCGCGGCTGGATGCGCTGGTGGCCGCCGCTGCCTACCCTACGCTGCTGGCCAGCCCGCTGCTGCAGGGCGCCAGCTGGGCAGACCTGGCACGCCAGCGCGAGGGCGCGCGCGCCCTGGGCGTGGAGGGCATGATGCTCAAAGCCCGCCCCGCCCAGTACGGCGTGGGCCGCACCAAGGACGTGGGCGTGTGGTGGAAGTGGAAGATCGACCCCTTGAGCGTGGACGCGGTGCTGATCTACGCCCAGCGCGGGCACGGCCGGCGCGCCAGCCTCTATACCGACTACACCTTCGCAGTGTGGGACCGCCCCGAGGGGGAAGAAGGCCGCGCGCTGGTGCCCTTTGCCAAGGCGTACTCGGGCCTCACGGACGCCGAGATCGCCCAGGTGGACGCGCTGATCCGCAAGAACACGGTGGAGAGCTTCGGCCCGGTGCGCAGCGTGCGGCCTACGCTGGTGTTTGAGCTGGGCTTTGAGGGCATCGCCAGGAGCGGCCGGCACAAGAGCGGCATCGCCGTGCGCTTTCCGCGCATGCTGCGCTGGCGCCGCGACAAGCCGGTCCAGGAGGCCGACACCCTGCAGACGCTGGCCGAGCTGCTGCCCCGGCAAGCCCCATGAGCACCACCACACGGCCTGCCTCCGCGACGCGTCCCGACGTGGCCGGCTGGCTGGGCACGCACGGCTGGCAACCCTTTGCCTTTCAGCGCCAGGTCTGGCGTGCGCTGGCGGCCGGCCGCTCGGGGCTGCTGCACGCCACCACGGGCGCGGGCAAGACCTACGCCGTCTGGCTGGGCGCGCTGCAGGCGCTGGCCGCTCCATACAAGACAAAACAGCCTGCATCGCCCGCCAATCAAGCGCAAGCAGCTATCGAAAAAGGAGCAAAGCAGCCCTCCGCCGAGCCCCTGACGGTGCTGTGGATCACACCCATGCGCGCGCTGGCCGCCGACACGCTCAAGGCCCTGGCCGCGCCGCTGGCCGAGCTGGCGCACCAGCACCCGCCGCTGGCGCGCTGGACGCTGGCCGCCCGCACCGGCGACACCGCCAGCGGCGAGCGCAGCGCCCAGGCGCGCCGCCTGCCCACGGTGCTGGTGACCACGCCCGAGAGCCTGTCGCTGCTGCTGGCCCGCGCCGACGCGCACGAGCAGCTGTCGCGCGTGCGCCTGGTGGTGGCCGACGAATGGCACGAACTGCTGGGCACCAAGCGCGGCGTGCAGCTGCAATTGGCCCTGGCGCGGCTGGCAACGTGGAACCCGCGGCTCATGGCCTGGGGCATGTCGGCCACGCTGGGCAACCTGCCCGAGGCGATGGACACGCTGCTCGCGCCCCTGCAACCGGGCGCAAGTGGCGCGCTGGTGCAGGGCCGCGTGGACAAGACCCTGGTCGTGGACACCTTGCTGCCCGATGCCCCCGAGCGCTTTTCCTGGGCCGGCCACCTGGGCCTGCGCATGCTGCCGGCCGTGGTGGCCGAGCTGGCCGCCAGCAGCACCACGCTGGTCTTCGTCAACGTGCGCTCGCAGGCCGAGCAGTGGTACCAGGCGCTGCTGGACGCCCGTCCGGACTGGGCCGGGCAGATCGCGATCCACCACGGCTCGCTGGACCGCGGCGTGCGCGAGTGGGTCGAAGCGGGCCTGAAGGCCGGCAGCCTGCGCGCCGTGGTGGCCACCTCCAGCCTGGACCTGGGAGTGGACTTCGCGCCTGTCGAGCGGGTGCTGCAGATCGGCTCGGCCAAGGGCGTGGCGCGCCTGTTGCAGCGCGCCGGGCGCTCGGGGCATTCGCCCGGGCGGCCTTCGCGCATCACCCTGGTGCCCACGCACAGCCTGGAGATCATCGAGGCCGCTGCCGCCCGCGCCGCTGTGCGCGCGGGCCAGGTGGAGTCGCGCTCCTCGCCCGTGCAGCCCATCGACGTGCTGGTGCAGCACCTGGTCACCGTGGCGCTGGGCGGCGGCTTCACGCCCGAGGCGCTGTACCAGGAGGTGCGCCGCACCTGGGCCTACCGCGACCTGCCGCGCGCCGTGTGGGACTGGTGCCTGGCTTTTGCCGGCGGCGGCGGGCAGGCGCTGGCTGCCTACCCGGACTACCGGCGCGTGGTGCCGGACGAAAACGGCATCTGGCGCGTGCCCGAGGCGCGCCTGGCGCGGCGCCACCGCGCCAACATCGGCACCATCGTCAGCGACGCCAGCATGTCCGTGCAGATCCTGCACGGCGCGCGCTTGGGGTCCATGGAAGAAAGCTTCCTGTCGCGCCTGTCGCCGGGCGACTGCTTCGTCTTTGCCGGCCAGGTGCTGGAGCTGGTGCGCATCGAGCAGATGACCGCCTACGTGCGCCGCGCGCCGCGCACGCGCGCCACCGTGCCGCGCTGGGCCGGCTCGCGCATGCCGCTGTCCACCGTGCTGGCGGACTTCGTGGTGCGCGAGCTGGCCCAGGCCGCCGGCGGGCGCTACGCCAGCCCGGAGCTGCGCGCCGTGCGCGGCCTGCTGCAGCTGCAGCAGCGCTGGTCGCAGCTGCCCACGCCGGCCACGCTGCTGGCCGAGACGCTGCACACGCGCGAGGGCTGGCACCTGTTTCTGTACCCCTTTGCCGGTCGGCACGCGCACATGGGCCTGGCCAGCCTGCTGGCCTGGCGCGCAGCGCAGCACGAGGCGGGCACGTTTTCCATCGCCGTGAACGACTATGGGCTGGAGCTGGTGAGCGCCACCGAGCGCGACTGGGCGGCGCTGCTGCCCGCCCTGCTGCGCGCCGAGCCCACGCCCGCGGCCAAGGAGGCCGCAGCGCCGCCGGGCGGCGACGACGCCCCCGTGCGCAACACCGCCAATGCACAAGGCGCGCAGGAGGCCAGCGCCGACCCCGCGCGCCGAGCCCTGCTGCGCGAGGTGCTGGCCAGCCTGAACGCCACCGAGATGGCGCGCCGGCGCTTTCGCGAGATCGCCCGCGTGGCCGGGCTGATCTTCCAGAGCCACCCGGGCGAGCAGCGCAGCGCGCGCCAGCTGCAGGCCTCGGCGCAGCTGTTCTTCGAGGTCTTTCGCAAGTACGACAGCGGCAACCTGCTGCTGCGCCAGGCCAGCGACGAAGTGCTGAGCCAGGAGCTGGACGTGGCCGAGCTGCTGGCCGCCCTGCGCCGCATGCAGGCCCGTCAGCTCACGGTCTGCGCGCTGGCGCGGCCCGGGCCGCTGGCGTTTCCCCTGATGGTCGAGCGCTTTCGTGAAAAGCTCAGCAACGAAGCCCTGGCCGACCGCATTGCCCGCATGCTGGGCGACCTGGAGGCCGCAGCCGACACGCGCGGGCCGCAGCCCCCCGTGCGCGTGCAGGACGTGGTGCCGCCCGACCCGCCGCTGCGCCGGGCACGGCGCACAACGGCCGGGGCGCCGCCGCCTGACGCAGCGCAGGACGGCACTTCGTCGATCGCCGCTGCGCTGGACTTCGGCGTGGCCGCGGCGGGCGAGTCAGGCGCCGACCGCCCGGCCCGCGCCCCGCGCCAGCGCCGCCCGTCGCGGCCCCTGCCCCGGCTGTAGCAAATGCGGCCGCAGCCCCTGGAAACCAGCGCGCGCGCCATCATCTGGGTGGCTGTGCCCTGGCGCAGCCAAGAAATTCATCAAAACCGACTCCAGCCCTTGCCAGGCAAGCGCCAAAAGCTATCAAAACCGCAGCAAACTCCGCCGTAGCAGCCCCGCCCGTGCACGACCCACGCCTTCACATCCACACGGCCCCCGGCGCCGATCTCGTGCCGCTGCCCGAGCACGCGCTGTGGTGGCCGCTGGCGCGCACGCTGTTCGTGGCCGACGTGCATCTGGGCAAGGCGGCCACCTTCCGCGCGCGCGGCCTGCCGGTGCCGGCCGGCACCACGGCCGACAACCTGGCGCGGCTGTCGGCGCTGCTCACGCGCACGGGCGCGCAGCGGCTGATCGTGCTGGGCGACTTTTTGCACGCCGCCGAGGCGCAGACGCCGGCGCTGCTGGCGCAGCTGGCGCAGTGGCGCGACCACCACGCGGCCGTGGGCATGACGCTGGTGCGCGGCAACCACGACCGGCACGCCGGCGAGCCGCCGCCGCACCTGCGCATCACCGTGGTGGACGAGCCCTACGTGCCCTACCCCGGCATCGGCCTGGCCTGCTGCCACCACCCGCAGCAGCTGGCCGGCCACACGGTGCTGGCCGGGCACGTGCACCCGGCCGTGGTGCTGCAGGGGCGCGGGCACGACGCGCTGCGCCTGCCGGCCTTCTGCCACGACCCGGGCCTGGTGTTGCTGCCTGCGTTTGGCAGCTTCACGGGCGCGCACACGCTGGGCGGCGCCACCTCGCGCGAGCTGTATGCCGTGGGTGCGGGCAAGGTCTGGAAGCTGCCGGCGTACACCTGAGAGCGCCCACCCGCTCTCACGCGCCGGCGCGGGCGCTCAGCCCTGCCAGCCGCGCGCCACCACGGGCGCGTCCGGCAGCTCGTTGGCCCGGGCGCCCGGCGCGTCGGCCGGGGCGGGAAAGTGCTCCACCAGCAGGGCCGAGACCTCGCTGAGGGCCTGCGTCAGCCCGTCTTCGTAGCGGCCGGCGCGAAAGGCCTCGGCCATGTGCTCGGCCAGGGCGCGCCACGCCTGGCGCGGCACGGCGCGCGCCAGGGCGCGGTCGGCCACGATCTCGATGGCGCGCTCGGCCAGCAGCAGGTAGATCAGCACGCCGTTGTTGTGCTCCGTGTCCCACACGCGCAGCTTGCCGAACTGGGTGACGGCGCGCTCGCGCACGCTGGCCGCGCGCCACAGGTACGACAGCGGCAGGCCGCCCTCGATGCAGATGCGCACTTGGCCCGTGTGGCGCCGCTCGCTGGCGGCCACGCGCGCGCCCAGGCGCTCCAGCATGTCGGCCGGCAGGTCGCGCTGCAGGCCGCCGTCGGCCCAGCGGTGGCGCGCCAGGCGGGCCAGGCGCCGCCACAGGCCGGGCGGCGTGGGTGGTGTGGGGTGGTGGTTGTCCGTCATTTGCCCGCCTCTACCAGCCGCCCGAAGCGCCGCCGCCGCCGAAGCTGCCGCCGCCGCCCGAACCAAAACCGCCGCCGCCAAAACCGCCGCCGCCGAAGCCCCCACCGCCGCCCCGCCCGCCGCCGCCGCCATTCCAGATGAGGGGCACGCCACGCCCGGCGAACAGCCACACATACAGCAGCGCCGCCACGCCGGCACCCGCGGCCAGCAGCACGCTGGTGGTGAACCAGAAGGCCAGTGCGCCCGCGCCCGCGCCCATGGCCAGGCCGCCCAGGCGCGGGCCGGCCAGGGCCCGCAGCACCGGCCCGGCCACCATCACGGCGAAGAACAGGAAGATGGCCAGGTCGTCGGCCCCGCCGCCGCCCGCGGCGCGGCGCTGATCGCTGGCCTGCGGCAGCGGCAGCGCCTCGCCAGCGATGCGCGCGCCGATCTGCTGCACGGCCGCCTGCAGGCCGCCGGCGTAGTCGCCCTCGCGAAAGCGCGGGGCCATGGCGCCGTCGATGATGCGCGCGGCGGTGATGTCGGGGATGGCACCCTCCAGCGCGCGCGCCACCTCGATGCGCATGCGCCGGTCGTCCTTGGCGACGACGACCAGCACGCCGTCGCCGACCTCTTTGCGGCCGATCTTCCAGCTGCTTGCCACGCGGTGCGCGAAGGCGGCGATGTCCTCGGGCGCGGTGGTCGGCACCATCAGCACCACCACCTGCGAGCCGTGCGTGCGCTCGATCTCGGCCAGCTGGGCCTGCAGGCTGGTGCGCTGGCCTTCGCCGAGGGTGGCGGTCTCGTCGATTACGCGCGAAGTCAGCGCCGGCACCGCGCGCGGCGCCTGCTGGGCCTGCGCGCCGCCCAGCCCGGCAACTATCAAAAAGAGAGCTGCCAGCGCTTGCAGGACAAGGGCTAGAGGCATATTTGGCTTGTAGTCGTCAGGGCTTGGCTGCAGGCGCGGGCCTGGAGAAGTCCACCTGCGGCGGGACGCTGATCTGCGCCTCGTTGGCGACGCTGAAGTTGGGCTTGGGCTCGTAGCTGAAGACCTTGGCCGTCAGGTTGGTGGGGAAGCTGCGGGCCAGTACGTTGTACTGCTGCACCGTCTCGATGTAGCGGTTGCGCGCCACGGTGATGCGGTTTTCCGTGCCCTCCAGCGTCACGCGCAGGTCGCGAAAGCCCTGGTTGGCCTGCAGTTGGGGGTAGCGCTCGGCCACCACCATCAGCCGGCTCAGGGCGCCCGACAGCTCGCCTTGCGCCTGCTGGAACTTGTTGAACGCCTCGGGGTTGTTCAGCGTCTCGGGCGTGACCTGGATGGACGTGGCCTTGGCGCGCGCCTCGATCACGCGGGTGAGCGTGTCCTGCTCGAACTGGGCCTCGCCCTTGACGCTGGCGACGATGTTGGGCACCAGGTCGGCGCGGCGCTGGTACTGGTTGAGCACCTCGCTCCAGGCCGATTTGGTCTGCTCGTCCAGGCGCTGGAAGTCGTTGTAGCCGCATCCGGTGAGGGCGGCAGCGATGGCAAGCGTGGCGATGAGTCGTTTCATGGTGCGCGGTATGGATAAGGGGTGAAAGGGCCCAGGGCCGGGCGAGTATGGCGCGGCGCCGAGCCGCTGGAAGTCAGTCAAGGGCGACTGTGGCTGTGATGGGGCAGGCCAGCGGCGGCCAGATACCGGATGTCACAGCCGTATCAGACGGGTGAAGGGCCCGCGCTCCTACAGCAGCTGCACCAGGGCGCGCCCACCATGGGGCGCAGCCAGGCCGCTGCCGGCATGTCGGCAGTGCGGCCCGTTTTTTTCCCTTGACAGGAGGTATCGCACCATGGCGCTATTCCAACGACGCACCACCGCCCACGTGCTGGCTGCGGCCAGCCTGGCGCTGTCCGGCATGGCCTGGGCCCAGGGCTCGCCCCCGGCCGTGTCACCCATGTCGTCGGCCGTAACCTCGCCCGACACCCCGCCGGCCGGCCAGAGCGGCGACCGCGACCACAACAACCGCAACAACACGCCGGCCCAGCGCGGGGCCAGCGCGCCGGCAGCGGGCGCCGCGTCCGGCACGCACGCCATCCCCACCACCACCGACAGCAAGCCGGCCCATGCCGATGCGGCCTTCATGGACGACGCGGCGCACGCCGGGCACTTCGAGGTCGAAGGCGCCAAGCTGGCCCTGAAGCGGGGCCAGAGCGACGCTGTCAAGTCCTTCGCCCAGCGCATGCTCGACGACCATATGGCCGCCGCGCAGCAGCTGCAGCAGCTGGCCACGGCCAAGAACCACAAGCTGCCCGACGAGCCCTCGCTGATGCAAAAGGGCAAACTCAAGCTGCTGGCCACGCACGAGGGCGCCAAGTTCGACAAAAGCTATATCGACAGCCTGGGCCCCAAGGCGCACCGCGAGACCATCGAGCTGTTTGAGAAGGGCTCCACCAAGGCGCATGACCCGGACGTGAAGGCCTGGGCCGACAAAACCCTGCCCACGCTGCGCGAGCACCTGACCCTGGCCGAGCAGCTCGACCAGAGCGCCAACGGCAAGGACAGGAAGAACGCCACGCATGACGCGCCGCTGCACAACGACAAAAAGAAGAAGTAAGCGGCGCAGCGCCGGGGCGCCAGCACCCGCTAGATGAGCCTCTGGCCCTGCACGAAGACGCCCAGCTCGCCCGGCGCAAACGCCGTCCACTGCTCGTTGTTGGTCAGCGGGGCAGTGGCGATGACGGCCACGCGGTCGCTGGGCGTGGTCAGCGGGGCAAAGTCCACCTGCAGGTCTTCATCGGACAGCTGCGCCACGGCGAAGGGGTGGCGGCGCTCGATCCAGTGCAGGTGGGTGCTGGCGTGCGCCCACAGCGCCTGGCCGTTGGACAGCAGAAAGTTGAAGGTGCCCTGCGGCGCAATGTGCCCGGCCAGCTCCCGCAGTGTCAGCGTGAGCTCCTGCACCGGCGGCAGCCCGGCGTGCGACTTGGACAGCTCCTGCATCAGCCAGCAAAACGCATGTTCGCTGTCGGTGCTGCCCACCGGGTGGAAATGCCCGTGCAGCCGCGGGCGGAAATCCTTCAGGTCGCCGTTGTGCGCGAACACCCAGTAGTGGCCCCATAGCTCGCGCACGAACGGGTGGCAGTTGGCCAGCTGCACGGCCCCCTGCGTGGCCTTGCGGATGTGGGCGATGACGTTGCAGCTCTTGATGGGATAGCGGCGGATCAGCTCGGCCACGGGCGAATCCAGCGCCCGGGCATGGTCCACGAAGTGGCGCACGCCCTGGCCTTCGAAAAAGGCGATGCCCCAGCCATCGGTGTGGTCGGCCGTGCGCCCGGCGCGCTGGGCGAAGCCGGTGAAGCTGAACGTCACGTCCGTGGGCGTGTTGGCGTTCATGCCCAGAAGCTGGCACATGGGGCGCCCCGGGTTGGCTTACTGGCGGTCCAGCCAGAGCTTGCCGCCCGTGGCCCAGTTCTCGCGCTTGACGTCGGTGATCAATATGTCCACCGACTCGGGCGAGCCGCCCAGCACCTCCACCGACACGCGAGTGATCTCCTCGGCCAGCTTGCGCTTTTGTTCAACGGTGCGGCCCTCCATCATTTCGATGTGGTAGGTGGGCATGGGGTCTCCTGGCTGAAAGGGGGAAAAGGGGCGGCGTACAAGGCACACCCGCGTCCTGCCATCTTATCGGCGCCCGGCCGCAGCCCGAGGAGCGCAAAACATCGCCGCCTATACTGGTCCGCACACCCGCAAAGGAGGCGAGAGCAACATGCAATCAGGGATCTTGGGACGAGTGGCGACGATGGCGGCCCTGCTGGCGTTGGGCCTTGCGACTGCCGCCTGCAGCAATGAGGCCGAACCGCCCCAGGTAGTGGCCGCTAGCGGCAGCGCCGCGGCGCAGGCCGGCGGCAGCTCGGTGCGCGAGGCCATCCAGGACCAGATGCTGCCCGCCATCGAAAAGACCTATGCGTCGCGCAAGGCCCAGGTCAGCCTGCAGGGCAGCGTGGTGCACGTGCGCATGGACGGCGATGCCAGCGCACCCAACGCCGGCTGGACCGACTGCCGCGCCATCAGCCAGCTCATCCGCAAGGAACAGACTGCTGTGCTCGAATTCCCGAATGGCACCATCGACTGCCCGGCGCTGTTCAAGGCGATGGAGTAGCCATCCCGTCGGGGGCCGCCCCACCCGCGGGCGGCAGCGGCTCGCCAGCTGCGCAGCGTGCGCACAGGCACGCTTGGCCCCGCAGCGCGTCCGGCACGCGCTGCAGCGCGGCAGGCGAGATGTGCGCGTCCATGCACCAGCAATCGCCGGCTGGCAGGCCGGCTGCCATGGCGCAGGTGTTGGTCTGGCCGCACAGCGGGCAGCAGGTGGGGGCGGGAGCGTTCATCCGTCTGAGTGTAGGCGCGCCAAAGACAACCGCACCTGCAGGTGCGGTTGTGCATGAAAATTGCCTTCAGCGCCCGCCAGGCAAGCGCCAACAGCTACTTTTTTAATAGCGCATCAACGCTTGGCTTCGCCCGACTTGACCTTCAGGCGCCAGGCGTGCAGCAGCGGCTCGGTGTAGCCGCTGGGCTGCTCCACGCCCTTGAAGACCAGCTCGCAGGCGGCCAGGTAGGCGGCCGATTCGTTGAAGCGCCCAGCCATCTTCTGGTACAGCAGGTCGCCGGCGTTCTGCCCGTCCACCTTGGCGGCCATGCGCTCGAACGTTGCGCGCACCTGCTGCTCGGTGACGATGCCGTGCAAGAGCCAGTTGGCCACGTGCTGGCTGGAGATGCGCAGCGTGGCGCGGTCTTCCATCAGGCCGACGTCGTTGATGTCGGGCACCTTGGAGCAACCCACGCCCTGGTCGATCCAGCGCACCACGTAGCCCAGGATGCCCTGGATGTTGTTGTCCAGCTCCTGCTGCTTTTCCTGGTCGGACCAGTTCGGGCTGGCGCTCACGGGCACCGTCAGCAGGCCGGTGAGCAGGTTGTCGCGCTCGGCGTCGGCGTCCACCTTGAGCAGCTCTTGCTGCACGTCCTTGACCTTGACCTGGTGGTAGTGCAACGCGTGCAGCGTGGCGCCCGTGGGACTGGGCACCCAGGCAGTGTTGGCGCCGGCCTTCGGGTGGCCGATCTTTTGCTCCAGCATGGCGCGCATCAGGTCGGGCATGGCCCACATGCCCTTGCCGATCTGGGCGCGCCCGGCCAGGCCCATGGACAGGCCCACCAGCACGTTGTTCTTCTCGTACGCCTGGATCCAGGCGCTGGTCTTCATGTCGCCCTTGCGCACCATGGGGCCGGCCTGCATGGCCGAGTGCATCTCGTCGCCCGTGCGGTCCAGGAAGCCCGTGTTGATGAAGGCGACACGCGCCGGCGCCGCGGCAATGCAGGCCTTCAGGTTGACGGAGGTGCGGCGCTCCTCGTCCATGATGCCCAGCTTGACGGTGTTCTCCGGCAGGCCCAGGGCCTGCTCGACGCGGCCGAACAGCTCGTTGGCAAAGGCCACTTCGGCCGGGCCGTGCATCTTGGGCTTGACGATGTAGACGCTGCCGGTGCGCGAGTTGCGCAGGCCATGGGCGCCATGGCCCTTCAGGTCGTGGATGGCAATCGCCGTGGTGACCATGGCGTCCAGGATGCCCTCGGGGATTTCCTTGTTCTCGGCTCCCCAAAGGATGGCCGGGTTGGTCATCAGGTGGCCGACGTTGCGCAGGAACATGAGCGAGCGGCCGTGCAGCTTGACTGGCTGGCCGTCGGCACCGGTGTATTCGCGATCCTGGTTCAGGCCGCGCGTCATGGGCTTGCCGTCCTTCTGGAAGGTCTCCGTGAGCGTGCCCTTCAGAATGCCCAGCCAGTTGCGGTAGCCCAGGGTCTTGTCCTCGGCGTCCACGGCGGCCACCGAGTCCTCCAGGTCCAGGATGGTGGACAGCGCCGCTTCGACCACCACGTCGGACACGCCGGCAGCATCGGTCTTGCCGATGGGGGTGTTCTTGTCAATGCGGATGTCGATGTGCAGGCCGTTGTTGGCCAACAGCACGGACGACGGGTTGGCCGCATCGCCCTGGTAGCCGACGAACTGCGCGGCATCCTTCAGGCCCGTGCTGGCGCCGTCCTTCAGGCTGACGACCAGCTTGCCGCCTTCGACCTTGTACGCAGCCGCATCCTTGTGCGAGCCCTGCGCCAGCGGCGTGGCCTGGTCCAGGAAGTCGCGCGCATAGGCGATCACCTTCTCGCCGCGCTTCGGGTTGTAGCCGCGGCCCTTCTCGGCGCCGTCCGCTTCATCGATCACGTCCGTGCCGTAGAGCGCGTCGTACAGCGAGCCCCAGCGGGCGTTGGCGGCGTTCAGCGCGTAGCGCGCATTCAGGATGGGCACCACCAGCTGCGGGCCGGCCTGTTGCGCGAGTTCCGCGTCCACATTGGCCGTGGTGGCCTGCGCACCCTTGGGCGGCTCGACCAGGTAGCCGATCTGCGTCAGGAACTGGCGGTAGGCGGCCATGTCCTTGATCGGGCCGGGGTTGGCCTTGTGCCAGGTGTCCAGCTCCTTTTGCAGGCGCTCGCGCTCGGCCAGCAGGGCGGCGTTCTTGGGGGCGAGATCGGCCACCAGCGCGTCGAAGCCCTTCCAGAAGGCCTCGGGCGAGACGCCCGTGCCGGGCAGGACGTCGTCGTTGATGAACTGGTGCAGCTCGTTGGCCACCTGCAGGCCGTGGACTTGGGTGCGTGCGGTCATGTGGATCAAACCCCCTTGTGAACAGTAAGTTGGATGGATGGTGAAAACGCGAGGAAAACGAAGGCGAAAAAGACGGCCCTGACCCACGTGCATGGGTCTTGCAGTCCACTTTATTAGAAATGTTTGCGTCAATAAAGAAGCGCAATATCTCTTAACTAGTGACTTTTTTGCAAAAATCAACCACACTTTCAGTCGCCGCCCCTGCCTGAAGCCTGCGCCCCGGAGGAAGCTGCAAAAACAATAGCTGCCAGCGCTTACCCAGCAAGCGCTGGGGCCCGATTTCATCCACCATTCGCTTCCTCCCTTTCCTGCCCCTGCCGCTGCGCCCATGGACAAACTCAAAGCCTTCGAGTCCTTCGTCTCGGTTGCCACGCGCGGCAGCCTGACGGCGGCGGCCCGCGCCGAGGGCGTGGCCCCGGCCATCATGGGCCGGCGCCTGGACGCGCTGGAGGAGCACCTGGGCGTCAAGCTGCTGATGCGCACCACGCGGCGCATCACCCTCACGCACGAGGGCAGCTCCTTTTTGGAGGACTGCCAGCGCCTGCTGGCCGACGTGGCCAACGCCGAGGCCAGCGTCTCGGCCGGCGGCATCAAGGCCACGGGGCACCTGCGCATCACCGCGCCCGCCGGGTTTGGACGGCGCCACGTGGCGCCGCTGGTGCCGCGCTTTCGCGACCTGCACCCGGAGGTGACCATCTCGCTGAACCTGTCCGACCGGGTGGTGGACCTGGCCGGCGAGGGCTACGACTGCGCCGTGCGCGTGGGCGACCTGCCCGATTCGTCCCTGGTCAGCGTGCGCATGGCCGACAACCGCCGCCTGTGCGTGGCCACGCCCGATTACCTGCGCCGGCGCGGCACGCCGCAGCACCCAGGCGAGCTGGCACAGCACGACTGCCTGACGCTGTCCAGCGACGCCTCGCAAACGCGCGGCTGGGCGTTTCGCGTTCCGCGAACCGCCAGCGGGCAGAAGCGCGAAGGCGCCCTCGCGGGCGCGGGCGTCCTGCGCGAGGGCGGCAGCGACGAGGTCGTGCACTTCAAGCCCGGCGGGCCGCTGGACTGCTCGGACGGCCAGGTGCTGCACGACTGGTGCTTAGGGGGCTGGGGCATCGCCTGGCGCAGCACCTGGGAGGTGGAATCCGAGATCGCCGCCGGCCGCCTGGTGGCCGTGCTGGAGGACTTCGCCGCGCCGCCCAACGGCATCTACATGGTCTTTCCTCAGAGAAAGCACCTGCCGCTGCGCGTGCGGCTGTGGATCGACTATCTGAGGCAACATTACGCCCAGAGCGACTTCTGGGCGCGCAGCCCGGCGCCCTGATCCTTTCTTCCCTGCAACGCCCACGCCCATGACCACCGAAGCCCTGCTGGCCTACGCCCACATCCTGTCCATCCTGATGATGGCGACCTTCCTGGCCAGCGAGACCGCGCTGTGCCGCAGCGAATGGATGAACGCCAAGGTGGTCGAGCGCCTTGTGCGGGTGGACCTGCTGTACGGCATCTCCGCGATGGCCGTGCTGGCGACGGGCCTGGCGCGCACCTGGTGGGGCGTCAAGGGCGCGACCTGGTACTGGGCCCAGCCGCTGCTGCACGCCAAGGTCACGCTGTTCGTGGTGATCGGCGTGATGTCCATCGTGCCGACCCTGCGCTTTTTGGCCTGGCGCCGCGCGCTGCGCGCGGATGGCAGCCTGCCAAGCCCCGAACAGGTGCGCGCCACGCGCCGCATCGTCATGATCGAGGCGCACCTGGTGGCCGTGATCCCGCTGCTGGCCGCCTTCCTGGCGCGCGGGGTGGGCACGCGCTGAAAAAGAAAAACCCCGCGCCGCGGGGTTGCTCGTGGGAGGGGCCGACGGTGGCCGTCAGGCAGGCTTGTTCGACAGGCATTCCTTCATGAAGGCCTTGCGCTCGTCGCCCTTCAGGTCCTTGGTCTTGGCGTCGGCGTTGCAGCTGGTCATCTTGTCGTGCTGCTTTTCCTGCTTGCTGGTGCTCAGGCAGGTCTTCATGAAAGCCTTGCGCTCGTCGCCCTTCAAGTCCTTGGCCTTGGCGTCGGCGTTGCAGCTCTTCATCTTCGTTTGCTGGGCGGTGGGCGCCTTCTTGGCGGCCGGAGCGCTCGCGGCATCGGCCGCTGCGGGGGCGGCCAGGGCGGGCAGGGCCAGGGCGGCAAGGGCCAGGCAGGTGAGCAGGTTCTTCAGCATGATGGAATGGGCTCCAGCGAAGGGGGGTTGCGGGGGAGTCCGCGGCGACGCGTCGCGGACCGCCAGCATAGTCCTGGCGCAGACGGGGGCTCCCCGTAAAATCCCGCCCCATCATGCTGAGTGTCAAACAGGAATTGCTCACGGCGCTGGCCGGCGAGCTGGAGCGGCTGCAGCCCGGCGCGGGCGCGCGCGCAGCCTTTGAAAACCCCAAGGTCGCCGCGCACGGCGACTTCGCCTGCACCGCGGCCATGCAGCTGGCCAAGCCCCTCAAGGCCAACCCGCGCCAGCTGGGCGAGCAGCTCAGGGACGCGCTGGCCGCCACCCCCGCCTTTGCCCGCTGGACGGATGCCATCGAGATCGCCGGCCCCGGCTTCCTGAACATCCGCCTCAAGCCCGAGGCCAAGCAGCAGGTGGTGCGCGAGGTGCTGGAGCAAGGCGAGCGCTACGGCTGGCAGCCGGCGCGCGCGGACAAGGTGATCGTCGAGTTCGTCTCCGCCAACCCCACCGGTCCGCTGCACGTGGGCCACGGCCGCCAGGCGGCCATTGGCGACGCCATCAGCCACCTGTACGCCACCCAGGGCTGGCAGGTGCACCGCGAGTTCTACTACAACGACGCGGGCGTGCAGATCGACACGCTCACCCGGAGCACGCAGTTGCGAGCCCAGGGGCTCAAGCCGGGCGACGCCGGCTGGCCCGAGGCGGCCTACAACGGCGACTACATCCAGGACATCGCCGACGCCTATTTGGCCCGCGCCACGGTACACGCCGACGACCGCGCCTTCACCGCCAGCGGCGAAGTGCAGGACGAAGGCGGCGTGCGCCAGTTCGCCGTGGCTTACCTGCGCGCCGAGCAGGACAAGGACCTGCAGGCCTTCCACCTGAAGTTTGACGAGTACTACCTGGAGTCCAGCCTGTACGAGCGCGGCCACGTGGAGGACACCGTGCGCCGCCTGGTCGCCAGCGGCCACACCTACGAGCAGGACGGCGCGCTGTGGCTGCGCACCACGGACTTCGGCGACGACAAGGACCGGGTGATGCGCAAGTCCGACGGCACCTATACCTACTTCCTGCCCGACGTGGCCTATCACACGCAGAAGTTCCAGCGCGGCTATGGGCGGGCCGTGAACATCCAGGGCACCGACCACCACGGCACCATCGCCCGCGTGCGCGCCGGCCTGCAGGCGGTGGATCTGGGCATTCCCCAGGGCTACCCCGACTACGTGCTGCACACCATGGTGCGCGTGGTCAAGGGCGGCGAGGAGGTGAAGATCAGCAAGCGCGCCGGCAGTTACGTCACGCTGCGCGACCTGATCGAGTGGACCAGCCGCGACGCGGTGCGCTTTTTCCTGCTGTCGCGCAAGCCCGACACCGAGTACACCTTCGACGTGGACCTGGCCGTGGCGCAAAACAACGACAACCCGGTGTACTACGTGCAGTACGCCCATGCGCGCATCTGCTCGGTGCTGCGCGGCTGGCGCGAGGACTACGACGTGGCCGCGCTGCGGGGCGTGGACCTGTCCGCCCTGCAGGGCCCCCAGGCCCAGGCGCTGATGCTGCTGCTGGCGCGCTACCCGGAGATGCTCACCGCGGCGGCAGCCGGCAATGCGCCGCACGACGTGACCTTCTACCTGCGCGAGCTGGCCGCCAGCTACCACAGCTACTACGACGCCGAGCGGATCCTGGTCGATGACGAGGCCGTCAAGCAGGCCCGCCTGGCCCTGGTCGCCGCCACCGCCCAGGTGCTGCACAATGGCCTGGCGGTGCTGGGTGTGTCCGCGCCAGCCAGAATGTAAGCAACCACTGATATGAAGCAACAGCAACGCGGCGGCACCATCCTGGGCCTCATCCTCGGCGTGATCGTGGGCCTGGGCGCGGCGCTGGCCGTGGCCGTCTATGTGACCAAGGTGCCGGTGCCCTTCCTGACCAAGGCCAGCCCGCGCCCCTCCGACCAGGACGAGGCCCAGCGCAACAAGAACTGGGACCCCAACGCCCCGCTGTACGGCAAGAACCCGGCCCGGCCGCAGCAGCCGCCGGCGCCCGTGGCCGATGGCGCCACCGCTCCCATCGTGGCGCCGGCCGTGGTCGGCGGCCTGCCGGCGGTCGATGGCGCCTCCGCGCCGCGCCCCGCCGCCAGCCGCGCCCAGGCCGGCGCTTCCAGCGACCCGCTGGGCGATCTGGCGCGCGCCCGCGCCGGGGCCCCCGAGCCGAAGCCGGCCGCGGCGGCCGGCACCGATCCGTTCGACTACTTCGTGCAGGCCGGCGCCTTTCGCACCCAGCAAGACGCCGACGCCCAGCGCGCCAAGCTGGCCATGCTGGGCTGGGAAGCCCGCGTGAGTGAGCGCGAACAAAGCGGCCGCACGGTGTTCCGCGTGCGGGTGGGCCCGTTCGGCAAGCGCGACGACGCCGAATCGCTGAAGCAAAAGCTCGACGGCGCAGGCGTCGAATCCGCGCTGGTGCGCGTGCAGCGCTAGGCCGCGTTGCTTGGCTAGCCCGCACCCTGCCTGCGGAACCTTTGCCGGCCTGGCACAGTCCATTCCATCCATTGAATCAGCCCACGGAGCACCTTGCCTTATGAACCGTCGTGAGTTTTCCCTGTCCACCGCCTCGGTGCTCGCCATCTCCGCGCTGGGCCTGCCGCTGGCCACGCCCGCCCTGGCGCAGGCACCGCGCCAGTTCAAGGAGGGCAAGGATTACGTGCGCCTGTCCAAGCCCGTGCCCAGCGACCCGGGCGCCGGCAAGGTCGAGGTGATCGAGTTCTTCTGGTACAGCTGCTCGCACTGCAACGCCTTTGAGCCGACCTTCGACGCATGGGCCAAGGGCGCGCCCAAGAACCTGGTCATCCGCCGCATTCCCGTCGCTTTCAACGCCAGCTTCGCGCCGCAGCAAAAGCTCTACTACACCCTGGAAGGCATGGGCAAGCTGCCCGAGCTGCACGCCAAGGTCTTTCGCGCCGTGCACGTGGAAAAGCTGCCGTTGAACAAGGACGAGCTGATCTTCGAGTGGATCGGCAAGCAGGGCGTGGACGTGGCGAAGTTCAAGGAGGTCTATAACTCCTTCACCGTGTCCAACCAGGTGCGCAAGGCCACGCAGCTGCAAAACGACTACCAGGTGGAGGGGGTGCCCTCCATGGGCGTGGCCGGGCGCTACTACACCGACGGCACCATGGCCGGCAACATGGACAACGTGCTGCGCGTGGTCGAGCAGCTGGCCGCGCAGGCGCCCAAGAGCTGATCCGCAGCCCGAGGCTGCATCCCGCAAAGGGCGCGCCGCTGGCGCGCCCTTTGCCTTGGGGCTGCTGCGAAAAAGCGGTGGCTACAATCAACGCAAGATTCGTGCCCCCATGAACCATCGACTGCTCTCCCTCTCCCTGTGCGCCGCGCTGGCCCTGGCGCTGGCGCCCGCCGCGCAGGCCGAAAAGGCCGACCGCAACAAGCCCATGAACATCGAGGCCGATGCGCTGCGCCATGACGAGCTGCAGCAGACCACGGTGTTCACCGGCCACGTGGTGATGACCAAAGGCTCCATCGTGCTGCGCGGCGCGCGCCTGGAGGTGCACCAGGATGCGGACGGCTACCAAAGCGGCATCGTCACTGCCGACGCCGGCAAGCGCGCCTTTTTCCGGCAAAAGCGCGACACCGCGCCTGGCGGGCCCGACGAATTCGTCGAGGGCGAGGCCGAGCGCATCGAATACGACGGACGCGCCGACGTGGTGCGGCTGATCCGCCGCGGCGAGCTGCGCCGCTACCGGGGCGCCACGCTCAGCGACGAGCTGACCGGCGCGCGCATCGTCTATAGCAACGTCACCGACGTCTTCACCGTCGAAGGCGGCGCGCCCTCGCAGGCGGCCGGCCCCGGCGGGCGCGTGCGCGCCGTGATCGCCCCGCGCGAGACCAGCCCCGCGCCGGCCGCGCCCGTTGCCGCGCCGGCCCCGGCGCTGCGCCCCAGCAGCGAACTGGGCGGCAGCGGCAAGTGATGGCGCAGGACGTGACGGGCGCGGACGGCGCCAGCCGGCTGCAGGCGCGCCACCTGCGAAAAGCCTATGGCGGGCGCCAGGTCGTCAAGGACGTGTCGCTGTCGGTGCAAAAGGGCGAAGTCGTGGGCCTGCTGGGGCCCAATGGCGCAGGCAAGACCACGTCGTTCTACATGATCGTGGGCCTGGTGCGCTGCGACGGCGGCGCCATCAGCATCGACGGGCACGACGTGACGGGCATGCCCATCCACCGCCGCTCGCGCCTGGGACTGTCCTACCTGCCCCAGGAGGCGTCCATCTTTCGCAAGCTCAGCGTGCAGGACAACGTGCGCGCGGTGCTGGAGCTGCAGCGCGGAGACGACGGCCGGCCGCTGCCGCGCGCGGAGATCGAGCAGCGCCTCACAGGCCTGCTGCAGGAGCTGCGCGTGGAGCACCTGCGTGCCTCGCCTGCCCTGGCGCTTTCGGGCGGCGAGCGCCGGCGCGTGGAGATCGCCCGCGCCCTGGCCACGCAGCCGCGCTTCATCCTGCTGGACGAGCCGTTCGCCGGCATCGACCCCATCGCCGTGATCGAGATCCAGCGCATCATCGGCTTTCTGAAGGCGCGCGGCATCGGCGTGCTCATCACCGACCACAACGTGCGCGAGACGCTGGGCATCTGCGACCACGCCTTCATCATCAGCGACGGCAACGTGCTGGCCGAGGGCACGCCCTCCGAGATCGTGGACAACGCCGAAGTGCGCCGGGTGTACCTGGGCGAGCACTTCCGCATGTGAGGGCGTACCCGCCATGGCCTGCCGCCGTGCACCGCCAATGCTGACGCCGCCACTGCCGGCGCGTCGCGGCGGCGGTGGCCGCGCCCGATGAATCGCCCCACCCTGGCGCTGCGCGTCTCGCAGCAGCTGGCGCTCACCCCTCAGCTGCAGCAATCGATCCGCCTGCTGCAGCTGTCCACGCTGGATCTGGCGCAGGAGGTGGGCCAGATGCTGGCCGACAACCCGTTCCTGGAGCAGGCCGAGGACGGCGAGCAGGATGCTATCGATACAATAGCTGCTGGCGCAGACCTGGCGCGCGCTACAGGCCAAAATGATGCCCAACCGCTGGACGGCGCCGCCGACCCGGGCTTCGACGCCCCCGAGCCGCCCGGGCTGCCCGACACCCCCGAGCGCCTGGACTGGGAGGGCGAAGCCAACGGCCCGGACAGCGACTGGGGCAGCAGCGGCGAGACCCCGGCGCGCACCGGCGGCAGCGGCAGCGACACCGAGGGCGACGCCATCGACCTGGCGCGCAGCCACGAGACGCTGGCCGAGCACCTGACCCACCAGGCGCGGCTGTTGCGCCTGTCGCCCGAGGAAGCGGCGGCGCTGGCGCTGCTCATCGGCTCGCTCAGCGACGACGGCTACCTGGAGGAATCCCTGCCCGCCCTGGCCGACAGCCTGCTGGGCGAGCACTGGGAGCACGACCGGCACGAGGCGCTGCTGCACCAGCTGACCCTGGCCCTGGGGCTGCTGCAAAGCCTGGAGCCCGCCGGCGTGGGCGCGCGCGACCTGGCCGAGTGCCTGACGCTGCAGCTGCGCGCGCAGCTGCAGCAGGCCGGCACCGGCGATGCGCCCACCGTGCAGACCGCCCTGGCCATCTGCCGCCAGCCGCTGGACTGGCTGGCCCGGCGCGACGTGCGCCGCCTGTCGCAGGCCTGCGGCGCCAGCGAGGCGCTGACGCGCGCCGCCATCGCCCTCATCGGCCGGCTGGAGCCGCGCCCGGGGCGCCGCTTTGCCGACGTGCAGCAGTTCGCCATGGTGCCCGACGTGATCGTGCGGCGCATCGGCAGCGGCACGCAGCAACGCTTTTCCGTGCAGCTCAACCCCGCCGTCATGCCGCGCCTGCAGGTGCACGAGCAGTACGCCGGCGCGCTGCGCGCCCACCGCGGCAGCGGCGGCCACCCGCAGCTGCAGGCGCGGCTGCAGGAGGCGCGCTGGTTCATCAAGAACGTGCAGCAGCGCTTTGACACCATCTTGCGCGTGTCCGAAGCCATCGTGCAGCGGCAAAAGAGCTTCTTCGTGCACGGCGAGCTGGCCATGCGCCCGCTGGTGCTGCGCGACATCGCCGAAGAACTCGGCCTGCACGAATCGACCATCTCGCGCGTGACCACCGCCAAGTACATGGCCACGCCCCAGGGCACCTACGAGCTGAAGTACTTCTTCGGCTCCGGCCTGGGCACGGAGACCGGCGGCAACGCCTCCAGCACCGCCGTGCGGGCGCTGATCCGCCAGTTCATCGCCGCCGAGAGCCCGGCCAAGCCGCTGTCGGACAGCAAGATCGCCGAGATGCTCAAGGAGCAGGGCATCGAATGCGCCCGGCGTACCGTGGCCAAGTACCGCGAGGCGATGAAGATCGCCCCCACCAACCTGCGCAAGGCGCTTTGATGAGGATCACCCCCCTGAGCCGCTGCGCGGCTTCCCCCCGCTCTCGCTTCGCTGCGCTACGCGGGCAGGGGGACGACGCCCTCGCTGCGGGGCGGCCCTTGCTCGGCGTCCGCTGGCCTGGGGTGCGCCGGTTTCCGGCAGTGCTGTCGCTGTGCTGCCCTTTGGAGAATTGACATGGCCCGCATCGTCTTCGAGCTTCCCGCGCACTTCGGCTTTGCCACCGAGCTGCAGGTCTATATCAGCCACGTCAACCAGGGCGGGCACCTGGACAACGCGCAGCTGCTCAGCCTGGTGTCGGAGGCGCGCGTGCGCTTCTTCCAGTCGCTGGGCTACCCGGAGGCCGACGTGGCCGGCCTGTCCACCGTGGTGGGCGACATCGTGGCGCAGTACAAGTCGGAGGCCTTCCACGGCGAGACGCTGTGCGTGGACATGGTGCCGCAGGACTTCAACCGCTACGGCTTCGACCTGGTGTTTCGCATGGCGGAGAAGACCCAGGGCCGCGAGATCGCCCGCGGCAAGATCGGCATCGTCTTCATCGACGGCGCAGCGCGCAGGCCGGCTTTCATTCCCGAATCCATTCGCCAGCTGCTGCTGCAGCGCGCGGCGGCAGGCTGACCGGCCGCCGCGGCCTGTCAGCGCAGCAGCCGCTGCGCCTCGCCCCCCTGGGGCAGCCTGAAGCCCGCCACCACCTCGGCCAGATCGTGCGCCTGCTGCTGCAGTGACTGGGCGGCGGCGCTGGCCTCTTCCACCAGGGCGGCGTTTTGCTGCGTGGCCTGGTCCATCTGCGAGACCGCATCGCCGACCTCGGCAATGCCGGTGCTCTGCTCCTGGCTGGCGTTGCTGATCTCGGCCACGATGGCGCTGACGCGGCGTATGCCCTGCTCCACCTGCTGCATGGTCTGGCCCGCGTCCTGCACCAGGCGGCTGCCGGCGTCCACCTGGTTGACCGAGTCGTCAATCAGCGCCTTGATCTCCTTGGCCGCCGTGGCGCTGCGCTGGGCCAGCTGGCGCACCTCGGCCGCCACCACGGCGAAACCCCGGCCCTGCTCGCCGGCGCGCGCCGCCTCCACCGCGGCGTTCAGCGCCAGGATGTTGGTCTGGAAGGCGATGCCGTCGATCACGCCGATGATGTCCTCGATCTTGCGCGAGGCGCTGTGGATGCCGTCCATGGTCTGCACCACCTGCTGCACGGCGGCCGCGCCCTGGCCGGTGATCTGCGAGGCCTCGTGCGCCAGCGCGTTGGCCTGCCGGGCGTTGGCCGCGTTCTGCTGCACCGTGGCGGTGAGCTGCTCCATGGCGGCCGCGGTCTCCTGCAGCGAGCTGGCCTGGCTCTCGGTGCGACCGGACAGGTCATGGTTGCCGCTGGCGATCTCGCTGGTGGCCACGCGCACGGATTCGGCCGAATCCCGGATGCGCAGCAGCACGGCGGCGATCTTGTCGGCGAACTGGTTGAAGCCCTGCGCGATCTGCGCCAGCTCGTCGTTGCCGCGCGTGTCCAGGCGGCGGGTGAGGTCGCCTTCGCCGCTGGCGATGTCCCGCATGGCGTCGCGCACCAGAGCCAGGCCGCGCAGCTGGCGGCTGACCACGGCGGACATCAGCGCCACGGCCAGCGCCACGCACACGGCGGCGATGACCACCGCCAGCTGCAGCAGGCGGCGCACCGGCGCCGTGGCCTCAGCCTCGTCGATGCCGATGGCCAGCAGCCACGGCGTGCCGGCCACGGCGGCGGCATACAGCATCTGCGGGGCGCCATCGACCTGCACCTGCGCATGCCCGCCCTCCTGTGCCAGCCGCGCCAGGGCGGCCGGCTCCAGACCGGGCGCCAGGGCGGTGACGGGCTTCAGGGCCAATTCGGCGCGGGCGTGGGCCAGGATGCGGCCCTGGCCGTCCAGCAGCATGGCAAAGCTCTTGCTCATGGGGCGGATGGCGGCCACTTTCTGCGTCACCGAGTCCAGGTACAGGTCGCTGCCGGCCACACCCGCGGCCTGGCCGCTGCCGCCCAGGGGAGTGGCCAGGGTCACCGTCAGGCGGCCGCTGCCGGCGTCGGTGTAGGGCGCGGTGATGATGGGGCCGCCGGCCTGCAGGGCCTGGCGGTACCAGTCGCGCGTGGTGGGGTCATAGTCGCCCGAGGGGGGCGAGGTGGAGGCGTGGCGCTTGTCGGCGTGGCTGATGAAGACGGCGTCAAAGCCGCCCGCCTTGCGCGTGAGCTGCAAGAACGGCAGGGGCTCGGCCTCCTGGGCCACGCTGGTGAGCGCACCCACCATCTGCTGCTTGTCTTTCAGCCACTCGCTGATCTCCTGCGCGTGGGTGCGGGTGAGCTGGCTGATCTGCGCGTCGAGCGCGGTGCGGGTGTTGCCGCGCACCATGGCGAAGGTGGCGCCGGCCAGCACCAGCAGCGCCGCTGCGGTGATGGCCACGCACAGGGCGATCAGCCGGGCACGGATGCTGTGGAACATGGATAGACAAAGCCTTTGGAAGAGGGGGCCGCGGGCAGCGGGGAAAGAGCGGCGGCGCAGGGCGCCCGGGCTGTCGCCTGCGCGACATGCGGGAAGCAGGGGAGCGAATGTTATCGATAATGGCCGGCGGGCCTGCCTGCAGGGTTGTGCCGCATTGCCGCCCTGCGCGGGCGGCCCCGCGGCAAGGGCCATCCTTGCTGCTCCTATGTTTCGGCCGTCTGCATGAATTCCTTAACTCTTTTCCTTCCCTGCGCCGCCGGCGTGGAGGACTTTCTCGCCCACGAAGTCCACGGCGTTACCGGCCTGGCCGGGCACGACCTGCTCACCGGCCGTGGCGGCGTGCTGGCGCGCGCGTCCTGGCGCCACGCGCTGGCGCTGAACCTGCACAGCCGGCTGGCCCAGCGCGTGCTGGTGCAGCTGGCCGAGCAGCCCTATCGCGGCGAGGACGATATCTACGCCCTGGCCGAGAGCATTGCCTGGGAGATCTGGTTCACCCCGCGCCAGAGCTTCAAGGTGGAGGTGACGGCCCAGCACAGCCCCCTGAAGAGCCTGAACTTCGCCGCGCTGCGCGTGAAGGACGGCGTGGCCGACCGCTTCCGCGCCCGGGCCGGGGTGCGCCCGGACGTGCAGACCCAGTGGCCCGACGTGCGTATCCACCTGCACCTGACCAGCGACCACGCCACCCTCTACATCGACACCAGCGGCGAGCCGCTGTTCAAGCGCGGCTGGCGCGAGGACAAGGGCGACGCGCCGCTCAAGGAAACCCTGGCCGCCGCGATGATCGCCGCCTCGGGCTGGGACCCGCACGGCGGCGAGCCGCTGCCCCTGTACGACCCGTGCTGCGGCAGCGGCACGGTGGCCATCGAGGCGGCGCAGATCGCCTGCCGCATCGCGCCGGGCAGCCGCCGGCGCTTTGCCTTTGAAAAGCTGCTGCCCTTTCAGGCGCACGTCTGGTCTGCTATCAAAGAAGAAGCTGCCAGCGCAGTGGTGGCAAGCGCTGCGCCCATTTTTGGCAGTGACGTCTCGCACCGCATGGTGGATTTTGCCGAGCGCAATGCCGAGCGCGCCGGCGTGGCCAGCGCCGTGCAGCTGCGCGGTGGCGACGCGCTGCAGCGCATGCCGCCCACTGACCAGCCGGGCGTGATGCTGCTGAATCCGCCCTACGGCGAGCGCATTGCCGCCGCTGGCAGCGCCGGGCGCAATGCCGAAGAGCGTGCGCGCACCCGCATGGGCGAGACGGTGGGAGGGCGCGAGAGCGCCCAGGTCGAGGACGGCGGCGACTTCTTCGCCCAGCTGGCCACGCACTGGAAGAAAAACTACGCCGGCTGGCAGGCCTGGATGCTCACGCCCGACCTGAAGCTGCCCGGCAAGATGCGCCTGAAAGAGTCGCGCCGCGTGCCGCTGTGGAACGGGCCCATCGAGTGCCGCCTGTTCCGCTTCGACCTGGTCGCCGGCAGTGCCCGGGCCCGGCCCGCCGCCAGCGATGCGCCCTGAGCTGCTGCTGCCCGCGGGCGCCGAGGGCGCCCAGCCGCTGGTGCTGGACACCAACATCGTGCTGGACCTGCTGGTCTTTGCCGACCCCGCCACCGCGCCGCTGCGCGCACTGCTGGCCCAGGGGCGGCTGGCCTGGATCGCCACCCAGCCCATGCGCGATGAGCTGGCCTGCGTGCTGGCCTACCCACACGTCGTCGCACGCCTGCACCGCGCGGACGGGGCCGCGGCCCAGGTGCTGGCGGCATTCGACGCCGGCGCGCGCCTGGTGGACGAGGCGCCGCGCGCGCCCTGCATCTGCAAGGACGCGGACGACCAGAAATTCATCGACCTGGCGGCTGCACACGGCGCTGTCCTGCTGTCCAAGGACCAGGCGGTGCTGCGCCTGCGCAGGCGGCTGGCGCCGCTGGGCGCCCAGGTGGCCGTGGCGCTGCGCCTGGCAGATGTGGAACGTTGAGCGCCAGGCATGGTGCGGTGAGCGCGGCGCTTGCTCGCACGACGCACCCCCCCTTTTTCACTCATTCCTCGAAGACGAAGTCCCGCGCGTCGTGCAGCGCCCAGCCGCCGCCACCGGTCAGCTGCAGCACCCGCGTGTGGTGCGCCAGCACGGCCGCGCGGTGGGCAATGCTGATGAGGGTGGCGCCGCTTTCGCGCAGGCGCCGGTACAGGGCGGCTTCGTTGGCGCTGTCCAGCGCACTGGTCGCCTCATCCAGGATGACCATGCGCGGCGCGTGCACCAGCACGCGGGCGAAAGCCAGGCGCTGCTGCTCGCCCACGGACAGCTCCTTGTCCCACTCGCGCGTGGCGCCCAGTCCACCCACGCGCTGCGCCAGATCAGGCAGCTGCACCTGGCGCAGGATGTCCAGCAGCTGCTCATCGCTCAAGGGTGACTCGCCCGCCGGGTACAGCAGCTGGCTGCGCAGCGTGCCCGGCTGCATGTAGGGGCGCTGGGGCAGAAAGAACATGTCGGCCGCCGGCAGGTGCTGCACGCGGCCGCTGCCGGTGCGCCACAGCCCGGCGATGGCGCGCAGCAGCGAGCTCTTGCCGCAGCCGCTGGGGCCGGTGATGAGCAGCGCCTCGCCCGGGGGCAGGGCCAGGTCGAGGTCGCGCACCAACAGCCGCGTCCCCTGCGGGGTGTACAGCGTCAGGCCGTGGATGGCGAAGTCCGCCCCCTCCACGTGCTGGATGTGCGCGCCGGGCGGCGGCGCGCTGTCAGCTGGCGGGTGCGCGGGAGGCACCGGCACGGCCAGCCCGCGGCGGTGGGCACGGCGGCGCGCACGGCGCTGCTGGCGCGCCAGGCGACGCGCGGCCAGGGCGGCGTCGGGCTCCTGGGGCTCTTCGGGCTGCGGCGCGCCCAGCAGCGCCTTGGACAGCGTGTCCAGCCGCCCGATGCCGGCGACGAAGCGGCTCAGGCTCTCGAAGTTGTCCACGATCAGCGACACCGCGGCCAGGATGGCGGCGAAGGCGCCGCCGGCCTGGATGGCGCGGCCCACTTCCATCTGGCCCGACAGCACGGCGTCGGCCAGGATGATCGCCGGGATCACCAGCGTGAGCTGGCTGAAGGCGCGCTGGAACATGTTCAGCGAGCGTTGGCGCTTGATGAGCCGGGCGTAGTTCAGGAATGCGGACTCAAAGCGCTGGTCCAGCAGGCCGCGCTCTTGCGCCTCGCCGCGGTAGAAGGCGATGGATTCGGCGTTCTCGCGCAGGCGCATCAGCGCAAAGCGGAAGTCCGCCTCGCGGCGCAGCTGCCAGAAGTTCAGCCGGATCAGCGGCGCGCCGAACAGCCACAGCGCGACCACCGTGCCCACGATCGCGTACACGGCCAGAAAGCCCACCAGCACGTGCGAGATGGACCACAGCACGGCGCTGAAGGCCACCAGCTGCATCAGCGCGCCCACGAAGATAAGCAGGAAGTGCGTGGAGCGGCCGGTGAAGGTGTTGATGTCCTCGCTGATGCGCTGGTCGGGGTTGTCAACGACCCCCTGCGCGGTGAGCTCGTAGTAGCGCCGCCCGCCCAGGTAGCCGTCCAGGAAGCGGTGCGTGAGCCAGCGCCGCCAGTGGTTGGAAAAGGCGTCGCGCATGTAGTAGTAGAAGGCGTACACCGGCACGGCGAAGGCCAGCACGATCAGGCAGGTGCGCACGGCGGCCCAGAAGCGCTCGCTCTCGCGCGCGGCCAGGGCCGACGTCATCTCTCCCGTGCGGTCCACCAGCATCACGGCCAGCTGCGTCTCGGCCAGCATCAAAAGCACCAGCAGCCCCAGCAGCGACCAGGCTACGGATTTGCGGTCGCCCTGCCAGTAGGGCCAGGCGACGTTCTTGAACTGACGCCAGGCCGCGCCCGACAGCGCGGGGGCGCGGGGCGGCTGTGGGGAATCCGCAGACGGCGCAGAAGGGGAAGGGGTGGCCGACAGGGCGGCGGAAGAGGCGGGGGAAGCCATGCTGCGCAGGGGAGAAAGAAACGAAATGGCAAAAATGCGTCAATGCGCAGCGACGATAAAAGTGCCGCCCACCCTGCCCCTGTCGGACGCCGCGCCAGCCGCGCTAAGGCGGCCGGCGCGACACACTGACGTGCCGCGACGCGCTGCCCGCCCGCCGCCGGGCCAGCGCGCCACCCCCCGTCACGCAGCCGGCGCCTGCGCCGCAGGCAGCGCCGCGAATGCCGTGCTGGCGCCGTCCGCCGCGTGCACCGCGCGCTGCGGCGCGGTGTTCACGGCGAGCTGGAACACGTCCGGGCGCGCGTAGTGCCCGACCGGGTCGAAGTCGAACTGCGCCTGGGGGATCTCCGACAGGTCTAGCTCGGCCGTCACCAGCGCGTCCTCGTCGTACACCGGCCCGGCCAGCACCTTGCCAAGCGGGCTGACGATGCAGCTGCCTCCGCGCATCAGCACCGTGTTCTCCCCGTCCGGCAGGCGGTTGTGCAGCGCGTCCATGGGCAGCTGGCTGCGGCGCAGGTGCTGGCAGGCCGACAGCACGAAGCAGCGCCCCTCCAGGGCGATGTGCTGCATGCTGCCGATCCACGTCGGCCGGTCGTCGGCGGTGGGCGCGCAGTACAGCGCGACGCGCTGCTGGTACATGGCCATGCGCATGGCCGGCATGTAGTTCTCCCAGCAGATCACGGCGCCCAGCGGGCCCCAGGGCGTGGGCACGGCCTTGAGCGTGGAGCCGTCGCCATAGCCCCACAGGATGCGCTCCAGCGCCGTGGGCATCAGCTTGCGGTGGTGGCCGAGCAGCGTCCCTTGGGGCCCCAGGTACACGGCGGTGCAGTACAGCGTGCCGCCATCGCGCTCGATGATGCCGGCGCACACCGTGAGCTTGTGCCGGCCGGCGGCCTTGGCCAGCTGGGCGATCTCCGGGCCGTCCAGAGCCACGGCGGCGTCGAAGTACTTCTGGAACTCGCGCCGGCCCTCGGGCGTGCGCGCACCCACGAAGATGTGGAAGTCCGCCCCCTTGGGGTAGCCGCCGATGAAGGCCTCGGGGAAGACCACCACCTGCGCGCCTTGCGCGGCCGCCTCGGCCATGAGTTGTTCCGCGTGGGCGACGGTGGCGGGGGTGTCGAACAGCACGGGTGCGGCCTGCACCACGGTGGCGGTGAGTTTCTGGGTCATGGGCAGACGGTCTCCGAAAGTAGTTGTCGTGGGAAAACCCATTGTGCCGACCTGCCGGCAGGTTGGCGCTACAGTGCCGGGCTGCGTTTTTCAAGTACGCCCGTCTTTTCCCACTCTCCCTGCGTCTTCCCCCAGCTTTTTGCCCATGTCCAACCTCATCGTGCACGGCGGCACGCCGCTTCGCGGGCGCGTCATTCCTTCGGCCAACAAGAACGCGGTGCTGCCCATCCTGTGCGCGACGCTGCTCACGCGCGCGCCGCTGCGTCTCATTGGCGTGCCCGACATCACCGACGTGCGCAAGATCCTGGACATCTTCCGCACCCTGGGCAGCCAGGTGCACATGGACCATGAGAGCGGCGAGCTGAGCCTGCACCACGAGCACACCGCGTTTGACGCCGCCTGCCACCGCCTGCCCGAGGAGATGCGCTCGTCCATCATGCTGGTGCCGCCGCTGCTGGCGCGCTTCTGTGTGGCGCGGCTGGAGGACAACGTCAAGGGCTGCACCCTGGGTGTGCGCGAGATCGACCCGCACGTGGAGGTGTTTCGCCACTTCGGCGCCGAGGTCGAGCGCACCGAAGGCTCGCTGCTGGTGCGCCGCAGCGGCCCGCTGGCGCCCGTGCAGCACTGGCTGGACTACGCCTCGGTCACCACCACCGAAAACTTCGTTTTGTGCGCGGCCAGCGCGCCGGGCACTTCCACGCTGACCAATGCGGCGTCCGAGCCGCACGTGCAGGAGTTTTGCCGCTTCATGCAGATGCTGGGCGTCACGATCGAAGGCGTGGGCACCTCGCGCCTGACGGTGCACGGCGGGGCAGAGCTTGGCGGCGGCGAATTCCGCTTCGACGAGGACTTCCACGAGATCACCACCTTCCTGGCGCTGGGGGCGATCACCGGCGGCGACGTGCGCGTGAAAAACAGCGCGCCGGAGAACTTCCCGCTGATCGACCGCACCTTTGCCAAGTTCGGCGTGCGCGTGGAGCACGAGGGCGGCTGGTCGTGCGCGCGCGTGGACGGCCCGCTGAAGGTGCAAACGCCCTTCACTGCCAACGTGCTGACCAAGGTCGAAGCCGCGCCCTGGCCGTATTTCCCTGTCGATCTGCTGCCCATCTTCATCGCCCTGGGCGTGCGCTCGCAGGGCAACGCCATGTTCTGGAACAAGGTCTATGACGGCGCCCTGGGCTGGACGGGCGAGCTGACCAAGTTCGGCGCCCACGTCTTTTCGTCCGACCCGCACCGCATCGTCACGTTTGGCGGCGGCGAGCTGTCGCCGGCGGTGGTCGAGAGCCCCTACATCATCCGCGTGGCCATCGCCCTGTTCATGGTGGCCGCCAGCATCCCGGGCCGGTCGGAGATCAGGAACGCGCTGCCCATCCGCCGCGCCCACCCGCACTTCGTGGAAAACCTGCGCAGCCTGGGCGCGCAGGTGGAGTGGACCAGCGAGTGCTGAGCGCTGCCGCTTATAGATAAAAAGCGGCTCCAGCGCCCGCCAGTCAAGCGCTGGCAGCTATTGATTCCATAGTTCGGAGAGCAGTTCCCAGGCCGCGCGCAGGCGCTGCGCGTCGCGGCCCAGGCGCCGGCCCTGCGGCAGGTGGCGCAGCCAGGCCAGGCGCGCAGTGGTCTGGCGCAGCAGGACGTGGAACCCGCTGCCATAGTGCGGCTGCGCCAGCCGCTGGCGCCAGACGTCGCGCCCGGCCTGCAGCGCACCGGCCTGCACCAGGTGCAGCGCCGTGGAGTGCGCGTAGCACAGCACGTCGCGCAGCTGGCACACCTGCAGCGGCAGGGCCGCGGCCGGGTCGTCTTCGAAGTCGATGCAGGCGATCTGCCCGTCCGGGCAGCGCACCAGATTGCGGGCGAAGGCCTGGCTCAGGCACTGGCCGCGCGCGTGCACGCCGGCCAGCGTGTCCAGCCCGGCCGTCCAACACGCCAGCACGGCCTGCGCACCGGCGGCGACGGCGGCGTCCAGCTCGCCGGCCAGCGAATGCGTGTCGGCCCCGGGGGCGCCCAGGTCGGCCATCAAGAAGCCGTCGGGCGCGGCGGCCAGCACCTGCGGCACGCGCACGCCCGCGGCGCCCAGCTGGCCCAGGCGGCGCACCTCGGTGGCAATCGCCTCGCGCCCGCCCCGGTTGGGCACCGGGGTCAGCACAGGCAGGCCCAGCAGGCGCGCTGCAGCGCCCAGCAGCCCGTAGCGCGCCCCGCCGTGGCGCGGCCCCGCGCGCTTGAGCCAGACGCGCCGCCCGTGCAGCACATGGCAGGCGACGCTGGTGTGCTGCAGCGGCAGCTGGCGCGCCAGGAGGGCGGCAAACTCGTCGGCGGGGTCAGGGGCGCGGGCGGTGCGGGGCATCGCCCCGAGTATGGGCCAGCCGCTACACTGCCAGGGCCCCCCTTTTCCCGCCGCGCCCGCCGCGCCCTGCGCCATGACCGAACCCTCCGCCTCCCCAGCCTCTCCCTTGAGCCCCGAAGAACTGGACGAACTCGACGCCCTGCTGGACGACATGCGCACGCGCGACGAGCTCGTGCCGCACTGGGAGTTCTGCGACGGCGTGCTGACGGCCTTGGTCTGCAGCCGCCGCCCGGTGCCGGCATACGAGTGGCTGCCCATGGTCATCTCCGACACCGACCTGGACCTGGGCCCGCATGAGCCCCTGCCCCTGCTGCCGCCCTTCAAGGACCTGGCGCAGCAGCAGCGCTTTTTGCAGCTGTGGGAGCGGCGCGAGGCCCAGGTGCGCGCCGAGCTGGCCGAGGAACCCGAGTCGCTGGACGCCGACGAGGCCTTCCAGCCGGAGGTCATCGACATGCGCGGGGCGATTGCCAGCCTGCCCGAGGCCGACCGCGCCGAGATGCAGGACGAGGAAATCCCCGCTTTCGGCCAGATCTGGGCGGCGGGCTTTTTGTTCGTCGTGGACGCCTGGTCGGACGACTGGGAGAGCCCGCGCGACAAGGAAACCGCCGGCTGGATCGCCGACTCGCTGGAGGCCATCGAGGCCCTGGCCGAGGACGACAAGGGCGCGCCCGTGCTGTGCATGTACGACGAGGACGGCCCGCCCAGCACCAGCCAGGAGCGGCTGGAGGCCTTCGGCGAGGCCATCTGGGCCATCTACGACCTGTACCGCATCTGGCACAGCCTGGGCCCGCGCGTGGAAACCATCGTGCGCGGCGAGCAGCCCGGGCGCAACGACCCCTGCCCATGCGGCAGCGGCAAGAAGTTCAAGAAGTGTTGCGGGGCATGACGCACCACAAGCGCTGTCAGCCGACCTAACCCAGCAGCTCCCCCAGCCGCCCCAGCGCATGCGCCAGCGTCGCCGCCCGCACGGCGGCGCGGTCGCCGGCGAAGTGCTGCACCTGGCTGTGCGTGCGGCCCTCCACGCCCCACGCAAACCACACCGTGCCCACCGGCTTGCCCGGGCTGCCGCCCGTGGGGCCGGCGATACCCGTGACGGCCACGCTGGCCTGGGCGCGCGAGTGCGCCAGCGCCCCTTCGGCCATGGCGCGGGCCACGGGTTCGCTGACGGCGCCGTGCTGCTCGATCAGCTCCGCGGGCACGCCCAGCAGTTCGGCCTTGGCCTGGTTGGAATAGCTGACGAAGCCGCGCTCGAACCACTGGCTGGAGCCGGCCAGGGCGGTGCAGGCGGCGGCGATCATCCCGCCGGTGCAGCTCTCGGCCGTGGCCAGCAGCCAGCCGCGTGCCAGCAGCGCGGCAGAAATTTGAGCCAAATCGGCCTCCAGCGCTTGCCCATCAAACGCTGACAGCTCACTTTTTAATAGCGTCATGTGCCTCACCCCAGAAAGTGCCGCCACAGCGCGATGACCAGCAGCGTGCAAAAAGCGGCCACCAGGTCGTCCAGCATGATGCCCAGGCCGCCCTTCCAGCCGAAGCCCTTGAACAGCCGGTCGGCCCAGGCCACGGGGCCGGGCTTGGCCGCGTCGAAGTAGCGAAACAGCGCAAAGGCCGCGAGCTGGCCGGCAAAGCCCATGGGCATGGCCAGCCACAGGATGAGCCAGATGGCGGCGATCTCGTCACAGACGATGGCGCCCGGGTCGGCCACGCCCAGGTGGCGCGCGGCCACCGTGCCGGCCCACCAGCCCACGGGCAGCGCGGCGGCCACCACCCAGCCCAGCGCGGCGGGCGCCAGCCACAGCTGCAGCACCAGAAAGGCCAGCCAGCCCCACAGCGTGCCGACGGTGCCGGGTGCCACGGGCGACAGGCCGCTGCCGCCCCCCAAAGCGATGAAGTGGGCCGGGTGGCTGAACAGGAAGCGGCGAAGCGGGCGTGGGCTGGGCATGCGGTCGGGGCAAATCAGGGGGGAGGGACGCGGCTCAGCGCTGCTCGCGCAGGCGCAGTTCCCTGTCGTGGCGCAGCGTGTGGCGGGCGGTAAAGCGCGCGCTGGCGCCGGCGGCCAGCGGCTGGCTCCAGGCGATGGTGCCGGGCTGGGCGCGCCAGGCAGTGTCCTGGGGTGCGGGCTCGTAGTGGGACTCGACCTTGATCTGCGCATCCAGCGGCACGGGCGCCGCGTCCAGCACCTGCAGCTGCACGGGCTGCGGGTGGCGGTTAGTGACGACGTAGCTGCGCTCGGTGGTGCGCTCGGTGCGCGCGCCGGTCAGGCCGGCGCTGGCGCTGGCGCGCCGCTCGGGCTCGGCCGTGACAGCCACGCGCTCATCGCGGCCAAAGGGCAGCTCCTGCTCGGGCTGGCTGGTGTCCAGCACGCCCTGGCCGACGTAGGCCGCGCCCCGGTACAGCGCCACCGGGCCGGTGGGCCAGACACCGGGCAGCTGCGCCAGCCGGGCCACCAGGTAGGCGGTGGCGTCCAGCGCCGGCGTGGTGCGGGTGATGAGGCTGGCGCCCAGCTGCTGCGCCTGCAGCGCCAGCGCCACCTTCGGCCCGCCCGAGGGCACGTTCACGCGCTGGGGCACGGCAAATTCGGTGGCGTAGGCGCCTTCGGTCACGGCGACGGTGAAGTCGGGCAGTGGTTCGCTTTCGACCGCCGCTTCGGCAGGGGCGGCTTCGCTGCGCGCGGCCATGGCCGGCGCGGGCGCCATGGCGCGCGGGGGCTGGGGCACGGGCGGGTCCGGGCGCACGTCCACCGTCCAGGGCCGGGGCAGCGGCGCGCCGGTGGTGCGCAGCGGCTGGCCGGTGGACAGGGTAAGGGCGGCGCCGCTCCAGTCCTCGCCGGTGTCCTGCGCCACCAGCGCCAGGCGCTCCAGGCGCACGGCGGGGCTGGCGGCCGCTGTCTCCAGCGTGGCGCGGTAGCTGGGCGACCAGCTGGGGCCGCGCACCTGGTAGGACAGGCGCAGCTCGGCGCCCTGCTCGGCCGCCAGGGCCACCGTCACGCTGGCCACGCGGGCGCGCGCGCCGGCGCCGCGCTCGGCGGCGAGGGCCTGGGCCTGGCGCTCCAGCTCGTCCTGGCGGGCGCGGGCCTGGTGCAGCCGCACCAGCGTCTCCTGGCCGGACTTGCGCAGCGCCTCGGTGGTGGCGCCGATCTGCCCGGCGCCCGGTGTGCCCGGGCCGGTGACCGGCGAGGTGCCCGGGGCGCTGCCGGCGATGCTTTGCAGGTAGCTGTGGGCCAGCTCCAGCGCCCCGGTCTCGGCGCGGGCCTCGGCCAGGCGCTGCTCCAGCGCGCGCAGGCGCTCGTCCTGCGGCCCCGCGCAGCCAGGCGCCAGGGCGCGCTCGCGCAGCTGCACGGCGATGTCGCCCACCCGCACGGCGCCGCTGGCGGCCTGCACCTGCACGCTGCGCGCGTCCAGCCCCTGGGGCAGGCAGTCAAAGACCACCGCCCGGCTGCCGGCAGCCACGCGCGCCGTACGCTCGACGGTGGCGCTGCCGGGGTAGAGCGTGACGGTGCTGATGCGCGAGGCGAGGGGCGCAGCGCCCTGCGCCAGGGCGGCGCCCGGCACGCAGGCCAGGAGCAGGGGCAGGACGGCGAGGCGGTGGATGGGCAGACAGGTCATGGCGGCGATTGTCCGGCAGCGCGGCGGTGCCTGCCGGCCCGCGCCTCACGCAAAGTGGTCGAACGAGGGAAAGCGCCCCTGCACCGGTTGGCCGGCGCCGTCCACCAGCCGCAGGCCGGGCGCGGCCTCGACGGCGCCGATGCGCGTGACCGATGTGCCGCTGTCCCGGCCCGCCTGGCACACGGCCTCGCGGCGGGCGGGCGGGGCGGTGAAGGCGAGCTCGTAGTCGTCGCCGCCGGCCAGCGCGCAGCGCATCAGCAGATGATGATCAAAACAGCCTCCAGCGCCCGACAGGCAAGCGCTGGCAGCTAGCAAATCAGCAGCAGCATCGACATCGATGCGTGCCCCGGCGCGCGAGGCGGACAGGATGTGGGAGAGGTCGCCCAGCAGGCCGTCGCTGACGTCAATGGCGCTGCTGGCCAGGCCTGCCAGCCGCCGGCCCAGGGCCACGCGCGGCGTGGGGCGCTCCAGCCGCTGGCGCAGGGCGGCCAGCACTTCGGGCGCGGCGTGCAGCTGCCCGCGCAGCGCGTCCAGCGCCAGGCGTGCCTCGCCCGGCGTGCCGCTGACCCAGATGTCGTCGCCCGGCCGCGCGCCGCTGCGCAGCAGCGCCTGGCCGGGGGCCACTTCGCCAAAGACGGTGATGCAGAGGTTGAGCGGCCCCTGGGTGGTGTCGCCGCCCACCAGTGCGCAGCCGTGCTCATCGGCCAGCGCAAGCAGGCCTTCGGCAAAACCCTGCAGCCAGACCTCGTCCACCCGCGGCAGCGCCAGCGCCAGCGTGAAGGCCAGCGGCCGCGCGCCGCAGGCGGCCAGGTCGGACAGGTTCACGGCCAGCGCCTTGTGGCCCAGGTGGGCGGGATAGACGTCGGCAAAGAAGTGCCGGCCCTCCACCAGCATGTCGCTGGAGACGGCCAGCTGCATGCCCGGCGCCGGCTGCAGCAGCGCGCAGTCGTCGCCCACCCCCAGCGCCACGCTCCGCCCCGGCGGCCCCGGCCGCGCGAAGTAGCGCGCAATCAGATCGAATTCACCCATGGGGCCAAATTGTGTGCCAGTCCAGAGGCGGCATGCCCGCTGCACAACCGGCGCCCGCCAAGCCAGCAGCCGCCGTGGATCCGGCGGTGCCGGTCCACCAGCGGCGTCCTCCCTCCGGCGCGCAGCGCGGACAAAGAGGGGGAAGGCGCCGACGGCGACTCAGGGGGGAGTTCCGCGGAACCTCATTGCCGCCTGCCGGATGACCTCGGCCAGCAGCTGCTCGTCCTGCATGCGGCTGCGCAGCCAGCGCGCATCGTTCTGGCCGCCCGAGGCTTCGCCGCGCAGCATGTGCAGCGCGCCCGAGGCGCCCAGGCCGGTGGCGTGGCGGGCGATGTGGTCGATGGTGCGCACGATGTGCTCGCGCAGCGGCATGTGGTCGCCGCTGGCCGGATCGACATAGACCGCGTCCATGCCGAAGCGGCAGGCCTGGAAGCGGTTGTAGGTATAGACCAGGTAGTCGTCCTCGGCGGGCGTGAAGGGCTGCTCGGCCAGGAACCAGGCCGCCAGCGACTGCACGAAGCCGGCCAGCGCCGCGGCGCGCTCGATGGTCAGGGGCGTGTCGAACACGCGGATCTCGATGGTGCCGAACTCGGGCTTGGGGCGGATGTCCCAGTAGAAGTCCTTCATGCTCTTGACGACGCCGGTGCGCGTCATCTTGTCGAAGTACTGCTCGAACTCGCCCCAGGTGAGCACGCACGGCGCGCGGCCCGACAGCGGAAAGGCGAACACCGAATTGAGCCGGGCCGAGTCGAACGCCGTGTCCTGCCCCTGCACGTAGGGGCTGGAGGCCGACAGCGCGATGAAGTGCGGGATGTAGCGGCTCATGCGGTGCAGCATGACCAGGGCCGCATCGGCATCGGGGCAGCCGATGTGCACGTGCTGACCAAAGATGGTGAACTGCTTGGACAGGTAGCCGTACAGCTGCGACAGCTCCTGAAAGCGCGGCTTGTCGTAGATGCGCCGCTCGTGCCACTGCTGGAAGGGGTGCGTGCCGCCGCCGACGATGGCGATATTGAGCTTGTCGGCGCTTTTCACCAGCGCATCGCGGATCTGCGTGAGCTGGCCCAGCACCTCGCTGCTGCTGTGGCAGATGCCGGTGGAGACCTCGATCATGCTGTTGGTCATCTCCGGCACCACGCTGCCGGGCAGCGGGGTCTTGGCCATCAGGCGCAGCATGTCCTCGGCGTAGGGCGCCAGGTCATAGTCGTGGGTGTTGACCAGCTGCAGCTCCAGCTCGACGCCCAGCGTCAGGGGTTCGGAATGGTGAAAGGCTTCCAGGCTCACGAGGGTTCCTTGTCGTAGGGGGCCTTGCGCAGGTCGCGGGCCAGGGCCGAGGGCTTGGAGCTTTCGCCCGCACGCGAGATGGCCAGCGTGGCGATCACCGCGCCCAGCACCTCCATCAGCAAGATGGCCGGCAGCGCGATGCTGGCGATCAGCCCGCCCGTGGAGGGCGCAGCCACCACGAACTGCGAGGCCACCAGCAGCGCGATGGCCGACATGGGCGTCATGGCGCAGCTGACCCACACCGCCTGGCGCCAGCTGGCGCCACTGCCCACGTTGCCCACGCCCACGCCCACGGCCTTGGCCAGCAGACGCACGGCGATCAGCGCCAGCACCACGCCGGCCACCTTCACGCTCCAGTCGGCCTGTGCGGCCACGGTGGACACCAGCACGAACATCAGCATGGTCAGCAGCGACGCGGCCGTGCCCATCTGCCGCGGCCAGGCCCAGGGGCGCGGGTGCAGCTGCTTGAGCAGCATGCCGCCCAGGAGGGCCGCCAGCGGCGCCGAGCCGCCCATGTGCGCGGCAATCGCCGCCGCTGCCGCAATCAGCGCCAGCAGCAAGATGGAGGTGTTCTCGCTGCCCGGGCTCATCACGCGCAGCGCCAGGCGCACCAGCAGCGACAGCAGCGCGCCCATGGCAATCGACACGCCCAGCACCACCAGCACCGGGTAGATGGCGCCGCGCCAGTCGGCGGCCGGGCGGGTCAGCAGCTCGGCCTGGGCACTGCCCAGCACCAGCGCATACAGCGAGGACAGCGTGGCCAGCACGATGGCGCGGTCGGTCACCGGGCCGGCGGCGCGGGTGTCGGCCACCACGCGCGTGAGCACCGTGGGCGAGGCGGCGACGGCCACCAGGGCCAGCGGGCCGGCGGCGCGCTCGGGCACGCCCAGCCACAGCAGCACCCAGTACACCGCGGCGTAGGTGAGCGCGGACTCGGCAATGCTTTGCACCAGCACCATGGGGTTGTGGCGGAACCAGCGCAGCGGGATGCGCCCGCCCGCCTCGAACAGCACCACGGCCACGGCCAGTTCCACCAGGAACAGGCCGATGCCCTGCAGCGGCCAGACCACGCCGGAAAACCCGGCCAGGCCGGCCACGGTGCCCACCAGGGTGTAGCCCACCACCTTGGGCAGGCCGCTGTAGCGCTGCACCAGGTAGCCGGTGACGGCAGCCACCGCCAGCAGCAGCGACCACTGCACCGTCGGCAGGCCGGCCGAGGGGCGCAGCCCCTGGGTCCAGAAGCTCATCAGTTCATTCATGTGTCATTCGTTGGTTCGGTCCGCGCCCACCAGTTGGCGCGGGAAAAAGGGCCGCATGCACCGCGCCCGGAGTGCGCCGGCTCGGAGCCGGGCCGGGGGGTGCTTTTGCTTACCGAATGTATCTGCGCCCCCTGCCATCGCCGTGTAGGACGGCGGGCCAGGCACCTTATCAGACGGCGCTGCGCGAGGGCAGGAAGAAACTCAGCGGCGCGCGCGCCAGGCGCACGCGCAGCGCGCGGTAGATGCGCGAGCGGTCCACGCCGCTGACGTTGTGGGCGCGCAAGGCCACCCGGAACGCCAGGTAGAAACTCACCAGCACGTTCAGCGCCCCGTTGAACGGGATCATGGCCATGGCCCACCAAAACAACGGCTCGTGCACCGCCTGCCAGCCCAGCGAGGCGGCCGCCGCGCCGGCCTGGCCGGCCGACAGCGTCACGTGGCGCACCTCCAGCCCCAGGCCGAAGAAGCCGGCGAACGCCGGCGTGAGTCCCAGCATGAAGCCCAGCGATACGTTGGCCGCAAAGCCCGAGATGTTCTCGCGCAGATAGTGCGCCCAGCGCGCGGCGCGGCTGCGGCCCAGCGCGCGGGTGATGCGCGGGTTGTACTGGATGGCCGAGTCGAGACGGCGCAGCACGAACCAGTTTTCCACCCAGCCGGCAAAGATGCTGGAGGCAAACAGCAGCACGCCAGTGAAGGCGGCAAACAGCAGCGAAGGCCCCAGCAGGTGCAGCGACTCCAGCACCCGGCGGGCATAGGCCTCGTCCAGTGCCGGCTCGTCCTTGAGCCAGCCGATGCCCAGCGCCAGGGCCAGCGCCACGGGAAAGACCAGCAGCACGTTGCCCAGCACCGCCGCCACCTGCGAGCGCACCAGGTGCGTGACCTTGTCCACGAAGGCCTCGACGCTGGCGTCGTCATCCAGGTCGTTGAGCTTGGCGGCCATGGCCGGTGCCGTCATGGCCGGCTGCTTGGTGGCCACGGTGAAGTGCAGCAGCTGGATCAGCACGAAGCTGGCCGCGTAGTTGATGCCGGCCAGAAAGCCGCCCCAGAACACCGGCAGCGCCAGCGTGTACAGGCCCAGCTTGATGAACGTCGTGAAGGCCATGACGGCGCCGCCGCCCGCAGCCTTGCGCACCATGGCCAGGTATTCGCCGGGCGTGCGGGTGATGTAGTGCTCGCCGGTCTCGGCGCTGCGCTCGGCCACCTTGGCCGCCAGCAGCGACGAGCTGGAGGCCAGCAGCGCGCGCACGCTGCGCCGCTCGCGCCCCACGGCGGCCAGGTGCGCCAGCAGCCGCACGGCCGAGGCGGCCGGGCGCGGCGTGAGCAGGCATTCCAGCAGATCACGCACGCGCAGGATGCGCTCGCGCAGCTGGCGCAGCCGGAACACCAGGCCTACCGAGATGCCGTTGTCCTCGAAGTGCGCATACACCGAGGCGGCCGCGGCGCGGCAGGCGTCCAGGCGCCCGCGCAAGCGCTGCACGGCCTCGTCGCGCCGCTCGAACGTGCGCAGCGGGTGCAGCACCTCCACGCGCAGGCTCTCCACATCGCGGATCAGCGCATGAAACGGCTGGGCCTCACGCGTCTCCTCAGTCATGCGCAGGCGCAGCTCGGGCGCAAAGCCGGTGGACAGGATCTGGCCGGCGCAGTAGGTCATGGCGTCCAGCAGGGCCAGCTGCCAGGCGTTGGCGCCGCTTGCGCCACTCTCCATGCTGTCCGGGGCGATGACGGCGCGCAGGCGGGCCAGCACGTTCTCGTCGATGGCTGCCAGCCAGCGCACGTCGAACTCGCCCGGCAGGGCCAGCATGAACAGCTCGGAGGCATCCAGCGTATCGGGGCTGGCGGGCAGCAGCTTGTAGCGCAGCCGCTCCATCAGCTCGCTGCCCATGGAGGTGCGCTGGGCGAAGCCGAAATCGGCCAGCAGCGTGGTGATGTCCAGCGCCTGGGTGAGGGCGCTCCACCAGGCCGACAGGCGCGCGGCCACCTCGGGCGAGCGCTCGGCCGCCTCCACCAGCAGCGCCAGGCGGCCGGTGGCAGCCTCCACGGACCGCGCATCGCCGCGGATCCAGTCCAGCAAGGCGATGAGCTGCAGGTGCCGTTGGGCCACGCCGGCGCCGGCATCCAGCGTGGCCAGCAGCTCGGCCAGCGCGGGCGCGGCCTGCCTCAATGCAGCACCCGGCCCTGGGGAGGAAGATCGCTGCCGCCAGCGCCGGCGCCGCCCGGGGGCGCGGCCTCCAGCACGAACAGCGGCACGGGGCATTCAAAGCGCTCGCCATCCTCGGCCACGCAAAAGTAGCTGCCGTGCATGGTGCCGCTGGCGGTGCGCAGACGGCAGCCGCTGGTGTACTGAAAGGATTCGCCCGGGCGCAGCAGCGGCTGCTGGCCGACCACACCCAGGCCCTTGACCTCTTCCACGTGGCCACCCGCGTCCGTGATGACCCAGTGCCGCGCGATCAGCTGTGCGGCGGCGCTGCCCGTGTTGGTCACGGTGATGGTGTAGGCGAAGCTGTGGACGCCGCGCTCAGGCGCCGACTGCCCGGGCAGGTACTCGGGCTGCACCTCGGCCTTGAACTGGTAGGTGGACATCGCGCGATGGTAACGGCAGGCCCGGGCGTCAATGCCCGTCCCCCGGCCGTGGCAGGGCCATGCTGCGACAATTTCGGCCATGAGCCGCACCTACCGCATCGCCCCCTCCATTCTCTCGGCCGACTTCGCCCGCCTGGGCGAGGAAGTGCGCGGCGTGATCGCCGCCGGCGCCGACTGGATCCACTTCGACGTGATGGACAACCATTACGTGCCCAACCTGACCTTCGGCCCCATGGTCTGCCAGGCGCTCAAGCCCCATGCCGTCACGCCGGACGGCGTGGCCGTGCCCATCGACGTGCACCTGATGGTGCAGCCCGTGGACGAGCTGGCCAGCGCTTTTGCCAAGGCCGGCGCCGACTACATCAGCTTCCACCCCGACGCGTCGGCGCACGTGCACCGCAGTATTCAGAACATCCGGGCGCACGGCTGCAAGGCAGGTCTCACCTTCAACCCGGCCATGCCGCTGGACGTGCTGGACTGGGTGATCGAGGACATCGACCTGATTTTGCTGATGAGCGTCAACCCCGGTTTTGGCGGGCAGAGCTTCATCGACAGCACGCTGCGCAAGACCGAGGAAGCGCGCCGGCGCATCGAGGCCAGCGGCAAGGACATCCGGCTGGAAGTGGACGGCGGCATCAAAGCCGCCAACATCCGCCGCGTGGCCGATGCCGGCGCCGACACCTTCGTGGCCGGCAGCGCCATCTTCGGCCAGCCGGACTACCAGGCCGTCATTGCGGCGATGCGCGCCGAGCTGGCCTGAGTGACAGAAAGAGCCGCCTGCCTCAGCGGCTGGCCGGCACCTGCGTGGTGGCCTCGCGCAGCAGCCCGCCCCCCTCGACCGAGCCGGAAGCCGCGCTGTTGCGCAGGCGTGCCTGGCAGGCGGACTTGTCGTCCTGCGTCTTGAACACCTCGCAACGGGCCATGGCGTTTTGCTGATAGCTGCTGTCGCCAGGGCTGGTCAGCTGGCCGCTGCGAGCCGCCTGGGCGGCGGCGCCAGCCTCTTGCAGGCAAGGTGCGCGGCTGGCCTGCGGCACATGGGCGCAGCTGGCGCGTTCTTGCTGATAGTGGCTGCGCGCCTCGTTGTTGGTGTGGCCGGCGGCCTGGGCAGCGGCGCCGCACAGCAGCAAGGCAGCAGAACAGGCGAGGGTGGTGAAACGGGGCAGTGCCATGGTGCTTACTCCTGGGGATGGATGACGACAAAGGAAGGGAACGGCCGGCGTTGCCCGCAGGCTGCCGGTACCGGCTTGCCGCCCAAGCGTATGCCCCGGGCAGGCGGCGCTCATGTCCGCACCCTGCGCCGCAGCCTGTCGGACACCGCCCACCACGCGGCCCCCGTACCCCCACAGAAAAAGGACACTTTCCATGCACACCCTGCCCCCCGCCCTGCCCGCCACGCTGCTGAAGGACCTGGACGCCGTCCTGGTGGACCTGGACGGCACGCTGGTGGACACGCTGGGCGACTTTGCCGAGGCGCTGAACCGCATGCTGGCCGACCTGCAGCTGCCCGCCATCGACCCGCAGGCCATAGAGCAGCGGGTGGGCAAGGGCTCGGAGCACCTGCTGCGTTCAGTGCTCGATCACGTGCTGAGCCTTGCTGGACAAGCGCCGGCAGCTATCGATATTGAAGCGCTCTACCCCCGCGCCTGGGAGCGCTACCAGCACCACTACCTGGCCATCAACGGCCAGTACGCCCGCGTCTATCCCGGCGCGGCCGAAGGATTGGCGGCCCTGCGCGCGGCCCGCCTGCGCATGGCCTGCCTGACCAACAAGCCCACGGCGTTCGCGCTGCCGCTGCTCAAGGCCAAGGCACTGGACGGCTACTTCGAGCAGGTGTTCGGCGGCGACGCCTTCGAGCGCAAGAAGCCGGACCCCCTGCCCCTGCTCAAAGCCTGCGCAGCCCTGGGCAGCACGCCGGCGCGCACGCTGATGCTGGGCGACTCCAGCAACGACGCGCAGGCCGCGCGCGCGGCCGGCTGCCCGGTGGTGCTGGTCAGCTATGGCTACAACCATGGCCGGCCGGTGCGAGAGGTGGATGCCGACGGCTATGTGGACGCGTTGAGCGAGCTGGCGCCTGCGGCCTGAGAAGCCAGCCGCGCACCTGCGTTGAGGTCGCACACAAAAGAGCCGCTCCCCTGCCAGCGCAGTCAGCGCCGGCAGGGGAGCGGCTGCGCGGCGCATGCCGGCATGCAGGCCGCTTGCGCAGTGCAGTCAGCTCTTGCCCAGCAGCGCGTCCTTGAGCTTCCAGTCGGCCGGCTGGTGGCCCAGCCAGATGCCCAGCAGGGCGTCGAAGAACGCGGGCTCCTTGAACGGCTCGCCCTGGGGCTGGCCCTTGACGGACACCAGCGTGCCCGTGCCCGGCAGCCAGTCGATGGTGAAGACGTCGCCGGCCTTGAGCATCTTGTGCTCGGAGAAGATCTGGCTCATGCGCAGCACGCCGGGCACCAGCTTGGAGAACGCGGCCTTGTCCATGTTGTCTTCCACGCCGCGTGAAAACAGCCGGCCCAGCTCGGTGGAGTCAATGTCGCGCAGCATGGTCACCGTCAGGCGCTTGGGGCCCTTTTGCGCATGCACCTCGGCGGGCGTGGCGGCTTTTTTCTCCAGGTACAGCCCGGCGGCATAGACCTTGAACACGGCCTTGTAGCGCACGCCGGCGCCGTTGAGCACCAGAGTGCGTCCCTGCACCTGGGCCGTGGGCTCGAAGGGGACGTCGCCCACCACCACCGATTCGGCGGCCTGCAGCGGCCAGGCCGCCAGAAGGGAAAGGGCCAGCGCGCTACCGGCGAGGGCGTGGCGTCGAGTGAAGGAACGCATGCATCAACTCCAAAATAGAACGGTCGTGCTAATTACCAATTGTTTCTTGGATGTGCCCCAGGAGCAATAGGGTTTTCGCGCGGATCGGTCCCTCTGCCCCGGCGCCGCCGGGCCGCTTTGCTACACTTT